>DASRWV010000067.1:0-18261 GCA_035687505.1 Nitrosotalea sp. | reverse complement strand
CTTTCGGACGAAAAGCTGCGCAGCAAGCTCGGCGAGGAGGGCAAGCATCGAGCGGAGAGCTTCACGTGGGACCGGGCGGCGGCGCAGGCGCTGGCTGTGTTGCGACGGATTGGTTCCGCGGCTTCCCCAGGTGCCACCTCCGCTCCGGCGCTTCGCGCCACCTCCCCGCGAGCGGGGAGGCCCGACCGACCTCCCCACAAAGTGGGGAGGTGAATTCCGTACAGTCGCATAAGTGAAAGACCGCACTTCCGTTGCTGTGCTGCTGGCCGGGAGCCGGCACGACTACGTGCAGCTGGCCCGCCCGCTGTTGAAGGCCCTGGAGGCGACGCAGCATTTTCAACTCGACGTCGTCACCGACCCAAAGGTGCTGCCGCTGCAGAGTCAGGTGTTGCTGGCAGCTAGCGATCACGCGCTTCTTCCCGGTCAGGCCGCACAGCTCACGGATTTCGTGCGCGGTGGCGGAGGGCTGATCCTTTTGCACGGCACTCTGGCCGCGTGGGCGGAAAATGGCGAACTGGCAGAGCTCGCGCGCTGGACGCCGAGCGGGCCCACGCCGTTGACCGAGCTGATCATCCGGCCCGATGCATCGCATCCGGTGGTGTCGCGACTCGGAGAGCTCAAGGTCCGCGACGAGCTGTACCTGTCGGAAGGTCCACCGGACGATGCCTCGGTTCTGCTGCGGGCGAGCTGGCGATACAGCGATCAGGTCGTTGCGTACGAGCGCAGCGTCGGCAATGGACGCTTCGTACACCTTGGACTCGGCCACGACCCGTCGACCTATGAAGCGGAAGGCTTTCAGAAGCTGGTGCAGCGGACGCTGATGTTCGCCGCCGGCCGCGTCGCGGCACCGTCAACCGGCGTCGGCCTCATCGGTTACGGCGCGATCGCCCGCGCGCACGCTGCCTCGATCGCCGCAACACCGGGCCTCAGTGTGGCCGGAGTGTGCGACTTGTCGGACGAGCGCCGGAAGCTGGCCGCCAGCGAATTGTCGGTGCGCACTCACGCGAGGGCGGAGGAGATGTTCGAAGACCCTGACGTCGGACTGGTCGTGGTCGGCACACCGCCGAGCGTCCATTTCGATTCCGTGATGGCGGCACTTCGCGCCGGCAAGCATGTTGTTTGCGAGAAGCCGTTCGCGATTCACATCGAGGAGGTCGATCGCATGATCGACGCGGCTGCCGCCGGCAACCGAGTCCTCACCGTGTACCAGAGCCGCCGTTGGGATCCCGATTACCTCGCGCTGCGCGAGGTTGTGCGTTCGGGGCGGATCGGTGACGCGTTCTACATGGAGTCTTTCATCGGCGGCTACGACCATCCGTGCGATTTCTGGCACAGCGATGAGGCGATCTCCGGCGGAATGATCTATGACTGGGGATCGCATTACTTCGACTGGATCCTGCAGCTGATGCCGGACTCGGTGCGAAGTATTTCCGCTAACGCGCACAAGCTTGTGTGGCACGACGTCACCAACTCCGACCAGGTGAGGGTCGACCTCACATTCGCCGGTGGCGCGCAGGCGACATTCCTGCAGTCGGACATCGCTTCCGTGCGCAAGCCCAAGTGGTACGTGCTCGGCACGCGTGGCGCTGTCGTCGGGGAGTGGCAGGCCGAAGCGGTGCCTGCGGACTTTCCGGCACGGGTGAAAGTTTTCCGGCCGGGTGACGGCGGCTCGCACGAAGAGCTGCTTCAGCTTTCGGCGCGCGACGACAACGGGTTCTATCGCAACCTGGCCGACCACCTGGCGTGGGACGAACCCCTGGCGGTGACCGCGAATGAGGCGCGGCGCACGGTGGCAGTCATGGAAACTGCCACACAGTCGATCGCCCGAGGCGGCGTTCAGATCGAGGTCGAGATATAGCCGACCGACGAATCGGGTGGGGGGTGCTCGGCGCGGCAAGGATCGCCCAAAGCGCGGTGATGCCGGCAATCGCGAAGTCGAGCAACGGCCGCGTGGTCGCCATAGCCAGTCGAGACACGGAGCGTGCGCGCACGGGGGCCCAGGGTTATCCAGAGGCGAAGGTCGCCGAATCGTATGACGCGCTGCTCGCCGACCCCAACGTCGACGCCGTCTACATCCCCCTGATGAACAGCGTGCACAAGGAATGGTCGCTGCGGGCGCTGGCGGCGGGGAAGCACGTGCTGTGCGAGAAGCCGCTGGCCATGAATGCGGTCGAAGCGCAGGAGATGGCGGTGGCGGCGGAGTCGTCGGGGAAGCACCTGATGGAGGCTTTCATGTATCGCTTCCATCCGCGGACGCGGCGGTTTGTCGAGGCGCTCCGCGACCCGATGTACGTGCATGCAAGCTTCGGTTTCACGCTGACCCGCAAGAACGATTACAGGTTTCAAGACGATCTGGGCGGTGGGGCGCTGCTCGATGTGGGGTGCTACGTCGTGAGCGTGTCGCGCTGGATTCTTGGCGAGCCGACGAAGGTGTTCGCGCGAGCGAGGGTGGATGGGACGGACTTGACCACGACCGCGCTGCTCCAGTTCGGCGGTGGGCAGAGCGCCTCGATTTTTGCGAGCTTCGAGTCGCCGGAGGTTCAGGAGCTCACCGTGGTCTCGCGCAACGGGGTGCAGCGTCTAGAGACACCGTTCTCTTCACGTGAGGAGGTAGACGAGTATCAGCTGATGGTCGAGTCGTTCGGGGAGAGCATCATGCACGACCGCCCGGTCGCGATTCCGCTAAGCGAGTCGATCGCGAACATGAAAGTTCTCGACGCGATCAAAGAGGCGGCTAGGAACTAGTTCCGACCCCTCACCCTAGCCCTCTCCCCTGCGGGGAGAGGGAACTCCTTCTCTCCTACGCCTTGACCAATGCCTTGAAGGCGGGGTTGTCGTAAAGCATTTCCAGATCGTTGTCCTTGGGCGCGCTCTCCTTCAGGTCTGGACGCAGTGGGAAGGCTTCCACCAGCAGTTCGAGCGCTTCATCAAGGCGATCCTGGGCTACGCGCGTGCCCGCCAGGTTGTAGAGGGCGAAGCCAAGCACGATCGGAGGCGCGTCAACTTCGCGCATGTCGGTAACCGCGTCTTCCAGCAGGCGCTCAGCACCGGCACGATCGCCATTCTCTTTGAGATACGCGACGATGTGGCTGCGTGGGTGCACGTAGCTGTTGCGCAGAATCGCCTCAGCGGTCGTGTTGTTCGTGTACCACTTGAAAGGACGCTCGCCCAGCTCATCCCATAGCTTGAGGAGTGAAGCGAGCAGCACATCTGAGCGCTCGGCGATGTCCGCAAGTGCAACACCGAGGCCACCGGGCAGCTCGGCATCGTTCGTCTCGTCGACGTCTCCCGGCGGCGGAGTGAAGACACGGCCTTCACGGACGTCCGTCAGCGCGTTGCTCAGGCGCTCTCGCCACATGCAAATGTGAAACAAATTCAGCGCCGCGGGCCAACCCTTAGGAGCGGTCTCCGACTTGACGGCCTCCTCGACCCATTCGCGCTCCATCTCGCGCTCGGCCTCGAGGGCCTTGCGTACGTCACTCATAGGGTGAGTTTCGCTCAGTCCGAGGCTTAGGCGGCGGTTTTCGGCGCGTTCTCCAACGATTCGGCCGGCACCTGGGCGACGGGAGCCTGAACCGGGGCGACCGGGATCAGCTGCCGGAAGCCGGCGAGCGCGTGATTCCAATCGGCGAGCATCGCCGCCGCCCGGACAGAACCTGTGCGCCGGTGATGCTCCTCGACCAGCGCGCGCAGCTCTGCGGCGTCTTCGGCCGGGACCTCGCGCGCGACCACGCTGTCGGAGTTGAGCTGGCTCCATGAGGTGAGGTAGGCAACGCCGCCAGTCATGCCGGCGCCGGCGTTCCAACCGACCGGGCCCAGCGCGACGGCCACGCCGCCGGTCATGTACTCGCAGAAGTGGTCGCCCGCACCTTCGACCACGGCGGTCGCACCGGAGTTGCGCACGCAGAACCTCTCACCGACGCGGCCGGCGACAAAGAGGCGTCCGCCGGTCGCGCCGTAGGCGATCGTGTTGCCGGCGAGCACTGGGTCCTCGGCTGCGCAATCGGCAAACGGCCGGATCGCGATCACGCCGCCACCCATTCCCTTGCCGACGTAGTCCTGCGCCTGGCCCTCGAGGCTCAGCTCATGCCCCTCATCCAGGAACGCGCCGAAGCTCTGGCCGGCGCTGCCTCGGTACTCGCGCGATTCGTTCGCGGCCAGCGAGGCGCCGACGGTCCGCTTCGAGTTGTCGATCGAACCGCTGATCGGTGCTGCATCGGGCAGGTCGCCGTTGCGGGCCCAGACACGCTTCTGGGGCTGGCTCTGGTCGGTGGGCGACAGGATGAAGGAGAGGTCGAGCGTGGCCTGGTCGCCGGGCTCGAGGAGGTCCGACCGTCCGACCACCTCTTGAATCGATCGGGCGCCGAGCCGAGCGAGGTACTCGCGCGCCTCTTCGGCGATCAGGAACAGGTAGTTGACGACGTGCTCAGGGCGGCCGGTGAACTTCGCGCGAAGGTCTTCGCGCTGCGTCGCGATTCCGGTTGGACATGTGTTGAGGTGGCACTGGCGCGCCATGTCGCAGCCGAGCGCGACGAGGACGCCGGTGCCGAATCCGAACTCTTCCGCGCCGAGCAGCGCCGCCACGACGATGTCGCGACCGTTGCGAAGGCCACCGTCCGTGCGCAGGCTGACGCGTTCGCGCAAACGGTTGGCCACGAGGACCTGCTGCGTCTCGGCCAGCCCGAGCTCCCACGGCGCGCCCGCGTTCTTGATCGACGACAGCGGCGACGCGCCGGTGCCCCCGTCGTGACCGGAGACAAGGATGTAGTCGGCCTTCGCCTTGGCGACACCGGCGGCGATCGTGCCAACGCCCGCCTCCGAGACGAGCTTTACTCCGATGCGTGCTCGCGGGTTGACGGTCTTGAGGTCGTGAATGAGCTGGGCGAGGTCCTCGATCGAGTAGATGTCGTGGTGCGGCGGCGGGGAGATGAGCTGCTGGCCGGGCTGGGCGTGGCGCAGCCGGGCGATGAGGTTGGTCACCTTCATGCCGGGGAGCTGGCCGCCTTCGCCGGGCTTCGATCCCTGCGCGATCTTGATCTCGAGCTCGTCGGCGCGCTTCAGGTAGCGCGGCGTGACGCCGAATCGCGCGGAGGCAACCTGCTTCACGCGGTTGTCTCGTCGAACCCCGCCCTCGTCGTCGTAGGTGTCGGGGTCTTCGCCGCCCTCTCCTGAGTTGGAGCGCGCGCCGATCTGGTTCATCGCGATGGCAAGCGCTTCGTGCGCTTCCGGCGACAGCGCGCCGAGCGACATGGCGGTGCTGACGAACCGCTTCACGATCTCGCTCGCTGGCTCGACCTCGTCCAGCGGAACCGGCGTGCTCGATTCCTTGATGCGGATGATCTCGCGCAGCGATTGCGGCTGATCCATGGCAGACAGGCGGCGCCACTCGCGGTACGCCTCCTGGTCGCCGGTCTGGGCAGCCTTCTGCGCCGCGCGGACCGCGAGCGGGTTATATGCGTGGTGCTCGCCGGCCTTGCGGAAGCGGACGCGACCATGGTCGGGCAAGACTTCGGGTCGCGTGCGCGCCATGCGCTCGAGGTCGGCGAGGTCCGCACCTCCGATGCGCGAGGGCACCGCGGGGAAGCAGAGCTCCATCACCTCGGCGCCGAGGCCGAGCGCCTCGATGACCTCTCCGCCGCGATAGCTCGTCACGCACGAGATGCCCATCTTGGCCATGATCTTCAGCAGCCCGGCCTCGAGGGCTTTGCGATATTTCGCCTCGCCTTCGTAGGGCGTCAATTCCGGAGTGCTGCCGTTCTTGTGTTCGGCATGCGCGCCGGACGCAGTCGCGAGCGCGAGGTACGGATGTACCGCGGTGGCTCCGACGGTGATGAGGCATGCGACGTCGTGCACGTCGACCGCGTCACCAGCGATGGCGACGATGTCCTTGGCCATGCGCTCGCCGGTGGCCAGCAGGTGCTCGTGCACAGCACCGACAGCAAGCGCCATCGGAACTGGGAGTCGGTCGGGACCGCTCCTGCGATCGCTGAGCGCGATCACACCTGGTGCCTCGGTTGCCTCGCGCCGCAGCCGGAGGAGTGCGTCGCGCAGCGTTTCATCCGGGGCGTAGGTCGCGTCCAGCACTGTCGCTTCTTCGAGCACTCGTGCCAGCTCGGCGGCCCCGAGCACAGGCGAGTCGAGCTCCAATAGAGAGGTAGTTGTCGGAACTGCCGGATGGTGCTGCCGGCGCAGCTCGCGGTCGAGCCCGCCTTCGGGTTCGAGCGTGCCGCGCCGAGGGCCGAGCAGAACTCGCAAAGACATGACCGCCTTCTCGCGCAGCGGGTCGATGGCCGGGTTCGTGACCTGCGCGAAGCGCTGGCGGAGGTATCCGTAGACGCGGCGTGGCGTGCGGCCGAGCGACGCGATGGGGATGTCGTCGCCCATCGAGTACACCGGCTCGGCGCCCGTTTCTGCCATCGCCTCGATGACGAACTTCACGTCCTCCGCGCCCCAGCCGTGCCGGCGATGGTGCGCGGCGATGTCTTCGAGCGGGTCGAGGTCTTTGTGGTGGCGCTCGACAGGGACGATGATGCGGTCGGCGAGCAGTCCGTAGTCGTGACGAGAGGCGGCGCGCTCCTTGGCATCCGCGTCGCGGAGTAGCGAGTTGTCGCGGGTGTCGACCAGAAGCATCTGGCCTGGACCGAGCCGCCCTCGTTCGACGACTGATTCCGGCGCCATCGTGACGACACCGGCTTCAGACGCAGCCGCCACCAGACCATCCTTCGTCCGCTGCCAGCGAAGGGGCCGCAGGCCGTTGCGGTCCAGCGCCGCTCCGACCACGACGCCGTCGCTGAAAGCGAGCGCCGCGGGCCCGTCCCATGGCTCGAACCGGATCGACTGGTAGCGATAGAAATCGCGCACCGACGAGGCGAGGTCGCCGCGCCCTTCCCACGCGTTGGGGACGAGGCTCATCAGCGCTTCCGAAACCTCCCAGCCGCGATTGACGAGGAGCTCGAGCGCGTTGTCGAGCGATGCCGAGTCGGAACCCTCGGGCCAGATGACGCCGCGCAGCTCAGGCTCGAGCTCGGCCTCACGCGCTCGCATCCACGCCCGGTTGCCGGTGATGGTGTTGATCTCGCCGTTGTGCGCGAGCATGCGGAAGGGCTGGGCGTTACGCCAGTCGGGCATGGTGTTGGTCGAGTAGCGCTGGTGGAAGACGGAGAGCCGGCTCTCAGTGGCTGGGTCCTTGAGGTCGAGATAGAAATCGGCCAGGCGCGTGCCGGCCATGAGTCCCTTGTAGACGACTGTGCGGCTCGAGAGCGAGGGCATGTACATCCGGATGCCTTCCACGTCGGCGCGTTTTTCCGCGCGGCGGCGGGCCACATAGAGGCGCCGCTCGAATTCATCGGGGTCGATGTCCAGCCGGGCGATGAGGCCGTGCCAGATCGCGGGCATCGTCGCCTGGGCGCGCTCGCCGAGGCTGTCCACGTCGACCGGCACCTTGCGCCACTCGAGCAGCTGCATGCCCCCTCCCGACAGAGACTCGGCGACCACGTCCTTGGCCCGTTCGTCCCACGAGAAGAGCGCTGCCACAGCGAAGTCGCCGCCCAGCAGGCGGTGGGGGACCTGGATCAGGAGCCCGGCGCCATCTCCGCTCTTGCCGTCGGCGTCGAGGCCCCCGCGGTGGGACAGCCGGGCGAGGGCCTGGACCCCGAGCGCTACCGCCTCGTGGCCGAGCTCGGGCGTGGCGACAAATCCCATGCCGCAAGCCGCCCGCTCGGTGGGCAAATCGCCAGGCCAGGCCAGGCGCGTCGGACGTAGCGCGGAAGGCACGAATTGAGACTAGCTGGAGTGGTGTGGACCAGCTAGTGAATCACCACCAAAAGAACCACCGAAACGTTATGCGGTCCTTACATGCCCAAAAGGGCCTGGACGCGCAGCGCGACGGCCAGGTTGAGGCGTGTCTCGGGGTCCTCGAGGTCGACCCCGCTGATCTCGCGGATGCGATCGAGGCGGTAGCGGAGCGTGTTCGGGTGCACGCGCAGCCGCTGCGCGGCCTGCTGCTGCTCGCCCGTTTCGAGGTAGGCCCGCAGGGTGGCGACCAGGTTGCCCTTGCGGGAGGTGTCGTGCTCGATGAGCGGTCCGAGGTGGCGCCGGCTGTAGTCGACCAGCCGCTCGTCCGTCACTGCGGCGAGCAGCCCGGTGAGCCCGAGCTCGGGCACGGCGACCACCTGGCTCCAGCGCTTGAAGCGGGCCAGCGACTCCATCACCGACGTGACCTCTCGCAGCGAGCCGGCGACTCCGGCCGGTGCCTCGGCGGGACCGCTGAAGCCGACCGAGACGGTGAACCCCGGCTTCCAGTCCGAGATCGCCTGCTGGATCTGCTGGCCCAGGGCGTGGGCGCGGATCTGGTAGTCACCACCTTCGGACCCGAGCGGAAGCAGGGACACGACCTGGTCGGACCGACCCTGCACCAGGGCTCGCGCGTAGCTCGTCCGCACCACGGCGGCGACGCGGCGCAGGAACTCGCGCTTCAAGGCCTGGATCGCGTCTTCCGAGATCTGGCGGGCGCGGTTGAAGCCGCGAAAGTCGTCGATGTCGACGAGCATCACGATGTGGCTGCCGTGCAAGGGGTAGCCGAGGTGGCGGGCGCGGCGCTGGGCCGCGGCCTCGTCGCCGTACGTCGAATGAAGCAGGTCCTCGAGGAACTCGCCACGGACCCGGCCTTCGACCTCGGACAGCTCGCGCTCCTTCGCCACGGCGAGAGCGAGCACCAGGGCAGCCTGCTCGATCGCCATGAAGGCGAGCTCCTCGTTGTGGGGCGGGTGATCGAGGACCGAGATATAGCCGAGCACCTGGTTGGCGGCGAGGATTGGCGCGACGATGCGCTCGCGCGACATGCCGACGTGGGGGAAGGGCGGCACCTTGACCGGCATGCGCTTGGCCTCGACCTCGCGGAGCATGCGCTGGATCTGGGGATCGAAGAGCACGCGCTGGGGAGTGCCCTGCTTGAGGATCGTCTCCTTGCGGTGCGGGTCGCCGGAGCTGCCCGCATGGGCGAGGAGGTGGAAGCTGGCGTCTTCGATGGTGACAGAGCTTTCGAGGAGGTCAGCCAACGTTTTGCAGATCTCGTTCACGCCCTTGCCATCGAGCACGAGCTCCGTGAAGCGGCGGTGGATCTCGATCGAGCGCTTGAGGCGCCAGTGCTCCGCGTTGATGATCCGCTCGAGCAGAGGGGTCATCAGGTCGATGAACTGGACGTCCGAGGCGACCGTGAAGAGCGGGACGCTCAAGCGGTCCGCCTCGCTCAGCATCTCCGCGGGAAGCTTGCGGAGGTACGGCATCGGCCGAACGACAAGCCCGGCGCCGCCGGAATCGGCGATCCGCGACACGAGCCGGATCTGGGCGTCGGGGTCGTCCTTGATGGGGAAGCCGCTGGTGAACATGAGGTCGCCCGCTCGGGGCTGGACCTCGGGCGTTTCCATCAGGCGCACCCACTCGACCGTGTGGTCCAGGCCCTTTTCGCCGGCGACCAGCTTGGCGCCCACGAGTGCCGAGCGCATCGCGTCACGCACAGTGGGGCGGGGCTGGACCTCGGCTTCAGGAGCCTTTTTCGTCGCCATGGCGAAAGTCTACGAGTGTGGGTGGAGGACAAGGCATGCCGGTTCGAGGTTGTGAGGCGCTCACTAGGAACATTTGCCCGCCCGGCGTAGTTTCAACGGCATGACCTACGACGACGCCCCGGCTTGCGAGCGGCACGAGTCGAAAGTGCCGATGGAGCTGCGCACCATGCACTCCGATTCGGGGCAGCCCGACGTGTTGGTCGGACTGTTCGAGTGCCCGGAGTGCGGGCATGAGCGAAGGCTCCCGATCCAGACGACCGAGGCAGCCTAACCAAGCTTTACGGGTATCGGCGTCCCCGCAAACGCGGCACGTATAGCCGCCGGACACGTTCGCCGCTTGTCCCACTAGGCGATTCTTTGCAGCCCGAGCTAGTATCGCCGCGACACCGGCCGTTCCGAACTCAGAGAGGTCAGGTATGCCCGCTTTCACCGGCCAGCTGCTTGATGCTGTCGAGCGGACCTTGTTCATCTATCCCGAGATCGCCGGAATCGTTACCGACATCCGCGTCCGAGGTGTATTGGGCCGGGAAACACCCGTGTCCCATCCTGTCGCCAACCTGGTGGGTTGCGCCAATCTCGACGAAGCGAGCGCCGACACGTCGATCCGCGATATTCACGACAGGTTTGCCGCGAACAAGAAATCGTTCGGCTGGATCACGAGCCCATCATCACGACCACGCAATCTTCCTAACCGGCTCTTGGAAGCCGGGTTGGTCAAGGCCGATGAGCTTGCCGGCATGGCACTGACTGATCTCACCGTGCCGATTCGAGCCAATCCGAAGGTTTCGGTGCGGCCGGCCAGCGTTGAGGAGCAGCGGCGGGCGATACCGATGACGGCGACCGCCTACGGCTTGCCACCGGACGTTGCCGATTGGTTCACCGAAGCCCTGATCGCAGCCTCCGACCGCGTCCGGTTCACGATGTACCACGCCTTTCTTGATGATCCTGATGAGCCCGTCGCCTTTGGCAATCTCGTCTTTGTCCCCAAGACGTCGCTTGTGCTGCTGGGTGGGGCAGCGACGATAGGCGACATGCGCGGGCGCGGCATCTACACATCGCTTGTCGCGCGCCGACTTGCGGACGCGCGGGCGGCAGGCGCCGATGCAGCGGTGATCCAGGCGGTGCGAGGAACCTCGGCGCCGGTGTGCGCCAAGCTGGGATTCAAAGAGATTCTGCCTCTCGAGTTCTATGCCTGGGTTCCGCCCGGCGTCGAGATGGACCTCCACGCCTAGCGCATAGACCTTGAAGATTTTGGAAACGGCCAATTGAAACTCTCAACCCCAGAGAAAGTCCTCGCTGTAACTCTGGTTGCGTACATCGTCCTCGACATTCTCTTGACGCCCGTAGCGCGCCTCGAGACGCGCTCCGCCTCAGACATCACGAGCCTCGGCCTTGCGACCCTCGGCCTGATCTTCGTCGGGCTTGCCCTGGCGACCATGTCGCTTGTCCTCTTGTTCAGAAATTCGCCGCGTACGCCGATAGTGGCAATCGTCGCCGCTGTCTTGTATTTCCCGTGTGCGTTGGCCGACCTGACCGGGAACTTTTCGAGTGTTAGACAGCCAGCCGCAATCGAAGTGATCGAGTTAGTCCAGGTCGTCGTTGCTCTCATTCTTGTTGGCGTCGCCGTCTGGATTCTGCGGGCATACGCGATGGAGACGACGAACCGCCGGTCCTGAGCGGGGGCTACCGGCTCGCAGTGCTGCGGGCGGCTGCAACCACTCGCTCGACCGACGGAAGGTACCAGGCTTCAAACGAACCGGCGGGATAAGGCACGTCGTATGCGCACACGCGAGCAATCGGCGCGTCGAGGTCGTAGAACGCCTCGTTCGCCAGTGTCGCGACGACCTCAGCGCCGAAGCCAGCGCTCAGTGGGGCTTCGTGCACGACCACGCACCGGCCCGTTTTGGCGACCGCACCAACCAAGGTTTCGACATCGAAAGGCACCAGCGTTCGCAGGTCCACGACAGTCGCTGAAATCCCTTCCGCCGCCAGCTGGTCCGCTGCCCTCGTGCACAGCTCGACCGCCGCGCTCCAGGCCACGAGGGTGATGTCATCGCCTTCGCGGATGACAGCCGCCTTTCCAAACGGGACGGTGTAGTCCTCATCGGGTACCTCCATCCTGCCGAGCCGGTACAGCCGGTCCGGCTCGCAATAGAGGACTGGGTCGGGATCGCGGATGGCTTCCAGGAGCAGGCCCTTCGCGTCATATGCGTTGGATGGCATCACGATCTTGATACCGGGTGACTGGACGAACTGAGCCTCCACGGCATCAGAGTGGAACTCGGGGCTGGTGATTCCTCCACCGAAAGGGGCGCGAATGGTCACCTGGCAGTGGTAACGGCCGCGCGAACGCGCCCGGTACTTCGCAAGCTGCGGGCCGATCTGGTGGAAGCCCTGCGCCGTAAAGCCGAGAAACTGGATCTCCGCGACGGGCACCATGCCGGAGATCGCCAGCCCAAGCGATGCGCCGACGATGCTTGCCTCGGCCAGCGGCGTATCGACCACTCGCTCCGGACCGTGTTTGTCGAGGAGGCCCGATGTGGCTCGGAAGACACCGCCGAGCTTGCCCACGTCCAGCCCGAGGACCATGACCCGCGGATCGCGCTTCATCTCCTCGTCGATCGCGTTGTTGATCGCCTCGATGATGTTTCGCTGGCTCACGACTCGCCCAAAAATTCCGCGCGCTGCTTCCGCACTCGCTCCGGCAGCTCGGCGTAGACATGTTCAAAGAGTTGACCCGGCTCCGCGGCAGGAAAGGTGGCTGCGCGCTCGAGCGCGGCATCGATCTCTGCCCGCACGCTTGCTCGAGTCTCACGATCAATCTCCGAGCCCCAAAGGCCACGCTTCGCGAGGTGCTTGATCACCCGCTCGATCGGATCGCGCCGCTTTGCCTCTTCGCGCTCCTTTGGGTCCTCGTAGAGCGATGGGTTGTCGGTCGTGTTGTGAAAGCTCATCCTGTAGGTGAGGGATTCGATGAGAGTGGGGCCGTCGCCGGCTCGGGCTCGCTGGACGGCCTCGGTGGCGACTTCGTAGACAGCCAACACGTCATTGCCGTCTACCGTGACCCCGGGGAATCCGTAGCCCGCCGCGCGCAGCGCGAAGCTCGGGGTGGCGGTCTGACGCCGGCTCGGCGTCGAGATCGCCCACTGGTTGTTCTGCAGGAAGAACACGACCGGGGCTCGCATCACACCGGCGAGGTTGAGCGCTTCGTGGAAATCGCCCTCCGACGAACCGCCGTCACCGACGTACGTCATGACAACGGAGTCCTTCTTCTGTAGCTTCAGCCCCCACGCGAGTCCGGTCGCATGCGGAAGCTGGGCTGCCAGCGCGACCTGGTTGGGAAGGACGTTCACGCCATCAGGGATTCGCGAGGCATCCGAGATCCGGCCCATTCCGTTGGCTGCCACGCGCTCCAATGGATAGCCGTGGCGCACGACGGCCATCAGCTCGCGGTATTGGGGCACGATCCAATCGCGCGCCGGATCGAGGGCCATGGCGGATCCGACGACTGACGCTTCTTGGCCGAGCGCAGGGGAGAAGACCCCGTACTTTCCTTGCCGTTGGAGCGCGATCGCGCGCTCGTCGTAGATGCGGGACATGAGCATCCAGCGCAGCATCTCGAGCAACAGCTCGTCGCCCACTTTGGGCTTGGCGCCCTTGACGAGCGTTCCATCCGGATTGAGGATCGAGTGCTTCGTGATCACAGCGGTCATGGGACCAGCGCCAGCGCTCCTTTCACAGCAAAACGAAAACTACTGCAGAACTGACGCAGCGGCACGCCGGACTTAGGACCTGGCTGGAGTTCGCCTGGCCGTCTTTCTCGCCGGTGGCGGCTTCGCCTTGGTGAGTTTGGCGGCTTCCTTCGCCCGGAACTTTGCTAGGCGCTCGATCAGCTTCACGGGGACGGGCTTGGAGAGAGGAAAGCGGATCGTCCCCTTGCTGACCCTATAGGGAGCGATCTCCTCCTTGAATGCTTTGACGAGGAGATCGGTGGCGGGATACAGCGAGAAGTGCTCCTTCCAGCCGGCGAAATAGATGACGCGGGCACCGTGCAGCTTGTACGCGGGGATCTGGTAGCTGATCACCTCATCAGCGGTGGGCACAGCCTTACGGATCGTGCGGCGCACGCGCTGCAGGATCGCTTGGACGTCTTTGGGGAAAGTCGCGATGTATTCATCGACGGACTTGAAGTCGGTGTTGGCCATCGCGTAATCCGATCGTACAAGACGAGAACTAGCACCGGGAAGTAGCTCCGGATCCGCAGAAGCGGCGCCCTAACGGGCGCCGCTGTCTTTTATGCCTGCCTGTCATTGTGAAAAGCGCACCGAGCCGAATTAGCATTCACTTTGGAGGAGAGGATTGGCCAACGCCGTCTGGACCGGCTCGCTTTCGCTTGGCATGGTCGTCGTGCCGGTGCGCCTCTACCCGGCGATTCGCAAGAAGGCAGTGCGGTTCCACGAGCTGGATCGAAGTGGCAACCGGATTCGGCACATGCGGGTTTCGGAGTCTGAGCCAGAGCCTGAAGTGCATTGGGAGGCGCCCAAGCTCCTTTCCCCCTCAGTGATCCCCGAGGTGGCGCCGCGCGTCGAGGCGGGCCCTCGTCCTCTTGCTGACGGTCCAACGCGTCAGTCTCCGAACTTTGAGGCGCCCGCACCGGAGGTTCCGTATCAGGAGATTCGTAAAGGTTACGAGCTCGCACCAGGCGAGTACGTGAGCATGACGCGCGAAGAGGTCATGACCCTGGCGCCAGAACGCAGCCGGGTGATCGACGTGCAGCAATTCGTCGAAGTGACGGCGGTCGATCCGATCTATTTCGAGTCTCGCTACTACGTGGTGCCAGATAGGGAGTGGGCCTCTCCGTTCCGACTGCTGCATCGCGCCCTGTCAGATGCGAACCGGATGGCGATCGCGTGGGTGACGTTGCGTTCGCGGCGCTACGTGAGCGCGGTGCGGCCGTACAAAGACTTGATGCTGCTGACCACGATGGTCCACGCGGATGAGATCGCGCCAGCAGATTTCTGGATTCCCGCAGCTGCGGAGCCGAGCGAAAAGGAGCTCAAGATGGCTCGCCTGCTGGTGGACACGCTGACTGGACCGTTCGAACCGGAGCGCTATCCCGACGAGCACCGTCAGCGTTTGCTCGAGGCAATCGAAGCCAAGACTCCCACCGTCGCCGTGCCACTGAATGGACCGTCGCCGACGAAGGTGCTTGACCTGATGGCCGCGCTGGAGGCGAGCGTCAAGGCGGCGAAGGCAGTGCGGGCGGAGGAAGAGAAGCAGACGAAATCCCGGCGAAGGCGCACAACGGGCACGTAAGACTGCGACGGCTATAGTCTTGCTCGTGCGGAGCCGCACGTGATCCGAACCGGTGACGAGTATCGCGAGTCGATCCGCGACGGCCGGGAGGTATGGATCGATGGAGAGCAGGTCAAAGACGTAACCACTCATCCATCTTTCAAGCCGATCGTCGATCTGCGCGCGCGAATCTACGATCTGGCGCACCAAGAAGCGACGCGCGACGTGATGTCTTACGTCGATCCCAAATCCGGCGAACGCTGTGCGATTGGTTCACAGCTTCCATTGACGAAAGCGGACTGGCACGCGAAGCGACGCGCAGTCGACACCGTTCTCGACGACGTCGGCGGGATCGTGACCAGGGTCGGGGACGAGACGGTGGGCGAGATGTGGTCGTTGTATGACGGCCAGGACGTGCTGAACGAGATCGACCCGCAGTTCTCGGAGCACATACGGCGCCACGTACGGCATGCCGAGGTCGGCGACCCCTTCCACGTTTCCGCCAACACCGACCCCAAGGGTGATCGCTCGAAACGACCACAGGACCAGGACCCGGACGTGCTGCTGCGGGTGGTGGGCGAGACGGACAAAGGCATCGTCGTGCGGGGCGCCAAGTTCGAGACGGCGGCTGCGTACGCGAACCAGGCGTTCGTGAAGCCGACCATTGGCGACTGGGGCAGCGCGGACCAATCCGAGTACGCGGTCGGCTTCATCGCGCACATGGGCAATCCGCGGATCAAGCACATCTGCCGCTCGAGCTTCGCGGGTCGTCACTCGGCCGACGACTATCCGCTGTCGAACCAATTCGACGAGGTCGAGACGATGATCGTGTTCGACGACGTCGAGGTCCCGTGGGAGGACGTTCTCTTCAACAAGCACACCAAAGCCGCGGCCTTCATCCGGGCGACGCTGCATCGTTACAGCGCGTTTCCGTTTGTGCAGCGCCACCTGCGGCTAGCAGACTTTCTGATCGGGATCGCTTACACGAACGCGACGCAGACCGGTGTGAAGATGCACCAGGGCGTCCGCGAAAAGATTGCGCAGCTGGTTTGCTACAGGGAGAGCATCAACGCGCACCTGACCGCGGCAATCGAACTTGCGGAGACCAGCCCTGCCGGCCTTTTGATGCCTAACCAGCCTCTGCTCTACGCCGGCCGCGTGCTGGCCTGCTCGCAACTTCCCGCGATGATGCACATGACGCGCGATCTATGCGGTGGCCAGATCTGCGTCGTGCCCGATGCAGCGACATTCGCCCACCCGGTGCCCGGTGCGTTCCTCGGCAAGTACTTCCGGATCGGCGACATCGACGCCGAGCAGCGGCGACGATTCCTTGTCCTTGCAAGAGATCTCGTCAACTCCGACTATGCAGGTCACCGGCTGACCTTCCAATTGTTTGCGCAGTCGCCTGCGTTCTCGCACCTCCTCGCCGTCTACAACAACTACGACTTCGCGGGTCCAGTCGAGCTCATCAAGCGGTATACGGACTCCGACCAGCCCGCCAACCAACTGGCGTGACCAACCGACTCACCGCCGGCGGTCATCTCCGCATCCGTCCCTTCAATACGAAGGATACGTACCCCGATCAGCGCCTGGACAACGACCTGTGCCAGGCAGTCGTCGCGGGCAAGACCATCTACCTGCGCGGCCAGGTCGCGCAGGACCTCGACACCAGCGCGAACGTCGCGCTCGGCGATCCGGCGGGTCAGGCGCGGAAGATCATGGAAAACATCAAGCAGCTGCTCGAGGAGTGCGGCGCCGAGCTGGTGAACATCGTCCGGTGCGACGTTTACCTGACCGACATTTCGCACCGCGAGGCGGTGTACCAGGAGTTGGGGCGCTGGCTCAAAGGCGTCTATCCAGTGTTCACCGGAGTCGTGGTCTCCGCCCTGGCGCGGCCGGAGTGGCTGGTCGAGGTGACCGCCATCGCGGTCCTTCCTGACGACGCGCCGTGACCTTTTCCCTGGCGGGGCGCTGCGCTCGCACCGGAATGTTCGGCGCTGTCGTGAGCTCGTCCTCTCCGGCAGTCGCCGCGCGCTGCATCTTCGCCCGCGCCGGCGTAGGCGCTGCTTGCTCCCAGAACGTCACCGACCCGCGGCTAGGTCCGCGGTTGCTCGACCTGCTGGCAGGGGGAGTCGATGCACGCAGTGCAATGAACGAGGTCGTCGCTGAGGCTCCATACATCGAGTACAGGCAGCTCTGCCTCGTCGATTCGTCAGGGCGGGGCGCTGCTTACTCGGGCGCGAAGGCGCTCGGCTTACACATCAGTCAGATCGGCATCGACTGCGCTTCCGCCGGCAACCTGCTCGCGGCTGACGACGTGCCTGGCGCAATGGTCGCGGCCTTCGAAGCTCGACCTGGCGACCACCTCGGGGACCGCCTCATCGCCGCGCTGCAGGCGGCCCTAGCGGCTGGTGGCGAGACTGGTCCGGTCCATTCGGCTGGTTTGGTGCTGGTCGACCGTGTCCCCTGGAACGTCGCAGACCTACGCGTGGACTGGGCGGATGACGACCCGGTTTCCGAGCTCGCGGCGCTGTGGGAGATCTATCGCCCGCAGCTCGACGACTACGTCCAGCGAGCGCTCGATCCGTCGAAGGCTCCCAGCTATCCCGCGCGATAGAGCAATTCCAACTCCCCATCCGGCGCGCTTAGCGCGCGCCACCTTCCCCACAAGTGGGGAAGCAGAGCAATTCCAGCTCCCCATCCGGGCTTACCCCGCGCACCAAGAGCGCGGGGACCCCAAAGGAACGCCACCTTCCCCACAAGTGGGGAAGTAGAAGCACCCGATTTAGGGGCCGAGTTTTCGTGCGAAATACACAGTGGGATGCGCCAGGCGCGGGGTTACCATAGGGCCATCGCGGCCCCGCACCAGCGCCGCCGAGGGCCGCTCAATTTAGGGCGCTGACTCTGGGGAGGGTTCATGCTCGCAAGGCGATTGGTTCTGCCTTTATTCATTCTGGCTGCCCTTGTTCTGTCGGCGTGCGGCGGCTCGGCTACGCCAACCAGCACGAAGTTCACAGGAACCATTCACATCTCGTCTTCGACCTGGACCGGGTACGCGATCATCTACCTCGCCAACTCCAAAGGCATCTGGAAGAACCACGGCCTCGACGTCAACTTCAAGACCGTCGAAGACCCGAATGACCGCTTCATCGCAATGGCGGCGGGACGGCTGGAAGGCATGGCGACCACCGTGGACACCTTCGCCCGGCAGCAGTCGGCCGGCGTGCCGGCAGTTGAGATCTTTCCGATCGACGCCTCAGTTGGCGGCGACGGCATCCTTGCCAGCAAATCGATCAAAACCGTGGCCGACCTGAAAGGAAAGACCATCGCGGTCAATCAGGGCTCGGTCTCCGAGTTTTTCCTCGCGCAGGTGCTGAAGGCGAACGGTCTCTCGCTGACGGAC
>DASRWV010000066.1:0-15463 GCA_035687505.1 Nitrosotalea sp. | reverse complement strand
GGTGAAGATCGGGCCGCGCCGCAGCGCGAAGGTGCGGTTCGCGAGGTCATAAACCGACGTGCCCACGATGTCGGCGGGCATGAGGTCAGGGGTGAATTGGACGCGACCGTATTCGAGCGCAAGCGCGCGAGCTATCGATTTCGCGAGGAGCGTTTTGCCCGTGCCCGGTACGCCCTCGAGGAGGACGTGACCCTGCGCGACGAGGGCGATAGCGCACAGGCGAATCGCATCTTCCTGGCCGACCACGGCCTTGATGAGCTGCTCTCGCAGCCGGGCGTAGAACTCGGGCGGGGTGCCGGCCATCAGGCCACCCTACCCGACGCCGCATGGGCGATGCGGTGAAGGCGCTGGGCCGCCTTCAACAGCTCGGGCTCGCTGAGCGCGGCCGCATGGAGCGCGTTCTCCGCTTCGGCGAGCTCTGCGGCGAGCTCCGGCACACTCACCCACAGAGCGTTCCAGAAACGCTCGCGCGGCTGCAGCGGGATGCCCGTCTGAGCCGCCACCGCACGTTCGGTGGCCGACGCGAGCAGGCCCAGGGTGACCGCGCGGGCGCTCGAACGCCGCAGCAGCCCGCCGACCGCGACTGCCCACTCCACGTCGGCACGCGCCACCTCCGTGGGCCGCGGGATGATCGGCCCAAAGCGCCGGCCGCGCAGCAGCAGCCCGAAGAACATCACGACGAGCAGCCAGAGCAGCGCGGCTCCCCAGGGCGTGGTGAGCCAGGCCTGGGGCGCGAAGTCGCCGAGGACGACGCCGTGGTGGTATTCGTCGAAGTAAACCGGGAAGTTGTACCCGGTCAGGCCAAGCAGGTCGGCCAGCAGGCGGCCGTTGTCCTGCTTGTCGAGGTAGCCGTTGCCCAGCACCAGGGGGTCGGCAAGCACCACGACTGTGCCAATCCCGATCTTCTGTATGTAGCCCAGCACAAGTCCGTTCGACGTTCGTAGAAACGCTACCTGCTCCGCACTCGGCTCCAGAGGCATCAAGAGTCCCCCGCCTGCAACGTTCGCGACGCCTGTGACCACGGGAGTCGCAAGCTCGTTGTTGACTATCGCGAAGGCCCCCGCGCGCGTCACGCCAAACGCACGGTCGAGCTCGCGGTCGCCTTCCTCGGACGCGTAGATCAGGACGTTGCCTATGGCGACCCAATTCCGGGTGCGCTGGGCCTCGTCGGCCCGGTAAGGGCTGGTCGGGGTGAACACAAACATCATTCCGGGTACTGACGGCGGATCGAAGGTTCCGCTGATCTGCCCTGTCTTGTGGCCCATGGATTCCGCGAAAAGCCGTACCGCGGAAGTGCCGTTGGCGGCATCGCTCCACGAGCTGTGATCCGGAGACTCCTGGTGTGGCTGCAGGAAGTACAAGGCTGCGGCGATGGCAATTGCGACAGCGCCAACGATGACCCAGCCGCGTGCTCCCTTCATGCCGCCACCGTCACCGGCTGGCGGTATGGCGCGGCGACCAGTGCGGCACGCTCATACGTCGCGGCGTCGACTTCGCGACCGCCGTAAACGGCGGCCTCGAACGGCACGAGAAGTGCGCGCAGTCGAGTCGGATCCGGCGCGCGCTGGAAGATCTCGCGCACGGTCAGTGGGCTGCCAACCCACGTGTGTTCGCCCGCGAGTGTGGCGGCGACGCCGGCACACAACGCGCGAATCGCTCCGACGCGATCCCCGTCCGCGGCAAGGCGATCCGCCTCGGCGAAATAGTCGGCCGGCGCTCGAGGTCCGGCAGGCTGATTCGCCATTACATCCTCGCGAAACCGCCCCCGAGCGGAGCGGAAGACGACGACCGCTATTGCGGCAAGGACTGCGGCGCCGATCCCGTACAAGAACCAGTTGGCAATCTGCGGGCCGCCGCCGCCGCCACCAAACAGTAGGCGGAGCAGGCGGCGGATCAAATCGCGGGCCCACAGCCCGAACCGGTCCAGCAAAGACGGAGGGGCGCGCAACGCGTCGTAGCGCGGCATCGCCAAGACATCGTGGAGGCGCTGCTGCGCCAGCTGCGGGTCCGAAGTGTTGGCCGGCCCGTCCAGGAATGCCAGAAGGGCGACCATGCGGGCTCTTGCGTCCACGTAATCAGGAGGCTGACGCCTGAGGTCTTTCAGGATCTCGGGCTGCGATGCGCCGGTGCCCGTTTCGAGCGCGGTGATCGCCTGGCGCCTCGCCGCATCAGTGGGCGCCGGAACCTTCACCTGGTCGTATGCGTCCTGGACGGCCTGCCGGTACACATCGGGCGCCGGGGCATCAGCGGAAGCGGGAATTGCTGTCACACCCCCGAGCGCCAGCACGGTGGCAGCCAAGGCGATCGCGCGAAACACGGTGTGAATCGTCAGCGAATTATCACGGTGCCGGCAGCGGCGGGCTGATTCGCTGCGCCTGCTGGAACAGGTCGAGGCCTTCTTTGCGCACGCGCAGGTCGAAGTAGATCAGAACGATGGCGATCTGGACCACCGGATAGACGAGTGAGTCGACGATGGCGGACGTCGCTGCCGCGATCCACACGATGACCAGCTGCGACACGACGAGTTGGAGCAGCGCCTGGCCCAGAGCGAGGAACGCGCGCAGGGCAAGACTGACGACGTAATAAACCACGAACATAAGGAAGAGGACTAGGAAGGTCCGCCACCAGCGCCCTTGCACAAGTCGCCAGCTCCGTCCCATCGCCTGGAGAAGGCCGACGTTTTCAATGAACATCACGGGCATGACCACGCACCAGCCCACCCAGATCCAGATCCAGAGTGGAAGAAGGCAGAACGCGATTGCCATCAGCGAGATGAGGACCATGTAGCCCAGGAGCGGAAAGTAACGGCGAAGAACGCCCCGAAGGACGCCCGACAGAGTGACGGGTCGCCCAAGCGCCGATTCGGAAGCGGCATATGTAACGGCTCCGTACTGAAAGGGCACCAGGGCCAGCGTGACCAGGAAGAAGATGCCGAGCCAGATCAGGATCGTCGGGTCGAAAGTGATTCGACTGCTGCCCGGCGTAAGCACTGTGTTGAACACTGTGAAAAGGGTGAAGCCAGTCACCGCCGCCGTCGGTATGGCGCAGATGACTGACAGGCCCGCGAAGAGCACGAAGTGGCGGCGATACATCCGAAAGGTCTCGTCGAGCAGGTCGCCGATCTCGAGCGGGCGCAGGCGAAGGGGAGTTGGGGCGCTCACCGTGCTCAATTGTGGGGTGAAGGCGGGTCGAATTTAGCCTGCGGAGTCGAATCGACCTGTGCGTTTTCAGATGAGAGGGAAGGGTGAATCACTCCAACGGGGCGGGCCCAGACGACGTCCGCGTTCTTTTCGTCGAGGACGACCCTGCCGTCGCCGCGATGTACAAGCTGAAGCTGGAGCTCGACGGCTATCAGGTCCAGGTCGCCGGCGACGGCGAGGTGGCACTCGAGATGGCCCGGACCTCTCTGCCCGACATCATCTTTCTCGACCTCCGGTTGCCCAAGCTCGGCGGCCTCGAGGTTCTCGAGGCACTGCGCGCCGACCCGCAGACGCAAGCGGTCCCTGTTGTGATCCTGTCCAGTCACTCGGAGCAGGAGCTGGTCGAACGCGGAGCCAAGCTGGGCGCGCTCGACCACCTGATCAAGAGCAAGACGACGCCGGCCATCCTCGAAGCCGGCCTCGAGAGGTGGCTAACCGAACCCGAGACCCCTGCGGGGTCCCTCCCCTCCCCCAGGTCCAACCAAGCCAACCGCCAATCAATTTAGCCTGCGCGCCAGCGCATTCCAACCCTGCTTGTAAAGGTCGTCAAGAGTCCCGAATTCGCTATTTCCCGCCGGTCGGCTCAATGGGTCAACGCAACGCCTCGTGAGATCACGAACCAAGGGCGCCAATGAGCAGAGCGGAAAAGAAAGGACAGGGCAATGAAGAGGGTGTTGGGTCTCGCACTGGGTTTAGTCGTGGGCGCAATGGCGGGAAAGGCCCGCCTGGCCGGCACAAACCGGCCTGGATGCGCTGGATTCGACACCACTGGCACTAAACGCGCCTTTGAACTCGCCGATTCGACACGTCTGGCGCCAACGGTGCCTTTGAAAGGACGCAAGCACGCGAGGATGGGCGCGCAACCTTCGAAAGGGAAACAAAAAGACCCGCATCCAATCGCGGATGCGGGTCTCAGTGAGCTCCTGAGTAAGTCGGACTAGGGCTTCGCCGCCGCCCCCGCCGGTTCCTTGTGCTTGTGCTTGACCGGCGTGAACTTGAGGCCGTCCTCTCCGTCCACGTCAATCTGTACCGTGTCGCCCCGGGCGATCTTCCCTCGAAGCAGGTGCTCCGAAAGTTGGTCTTCGATCCGGTTTGTGATCACACGCCGCAGCGGTCGGGCGCCGTACACCCGGTCGAAGCCTTCCTTGGCAAGAAGTTCCTTCGCCGCGTCCGTGCATTCGATCGTGATCTGCATCTCGACCAGGTGCTTGCTGAGTTTCTGCAGCTGCAGATCGACGATCAGCCGGATCTGGTCCGTCGTCAAACTCTTGAACACGACGATGGCGTCAACGCGGTTGAGAAACTCGGGGCGGAACATTCGCTTGAGCTCTTCGTCGATCTTCTCTTTGGTGTTCTTGTGGCGCCGCTCGACCTCATCCGCCTCATCCACGACCGAAGGCTGGAAACCCAGTGAGGTGCCCGCCTGGTTGACGTCGCGAATGCCGAGGTTCGAGGTCATGATGATCACGGTGTTCGCGAAGTTGACCACCTTGCCCTTGGCGTCGCTGAGCCGCCCATCCTCGAGGATCTGCAGCAACATGTTGAAGACCTCTGGATGTGCCTTCTCGATCTCGTCGAACAGGATCACCGAGTAAGGCCGGCGACGGACCGCCTCGGTCAGCTGACCGCCCTCGTCATAACCCACGTAACCCGGAGGTGAACCGACCAACCTCGCGGTGGTGTGCCTCTCCATGAACTCGGACATGTCGAGCTTGATGAGCGCGTCTTCCGAGTCGAACAGGTACTCGGCCAGCGCGCGGGCCAGCTCGGTCTTTCCGATGCCGGTGGGCCCAAGGAAGATGAACGAGCCGATTGGACGTCGTGGGTCTTTCAGACCTGCGCGGGCGCGCCGCACTGCCTGAGAGACGGTCTTGATGGCCTCGTCCTGGCCGACCATCCGCTTGTGAATCTCCTCCTCCATGCGAAGAAGTCGCGCGGTCTCCTCTTCGACCAACCTGGACACGGGAACTCCGGTCCACGCGGCCACGATCTGCGCGATGTGCTCCTCACCGACCTCAGGAACCGTCTCCCCGAGCTTGTCTCGCCACGCCGCTTCCTTCAAGGCGAGCTTGTCCTGCAGCTTCTTGACCTTGTCGCGAACGCTTGCCGCGGCCTCGAAGTCCTGCTTGTTGACCGACTCGTCCTGGTCCGACCGATGCTTCTTGATCTCCTTCTGGAGTTCCTTCAAGTCGTCAGGAGTGGTCGTGAGCTTCATCCGCACGCGCGCCGAGGCTTCATCGATCAAGTCGATCGCCTTGTCCGGCAAAGCGCGGTCGCTTACGTAGCGATCGCTGAGCACGGCCGCAGCGTGCACGGCTGCATCGGTGATCGTCACGCGGTGGTGCTTTTCATACAGCGACTTCACGCCGTTCAAGATGTCGATCGTCTCTTCGAGCGTCGGCTGGTCGACATAAACGGGCTGGAACCTGCGCTCGAGCGCGGCGTCCTTCTCGATGTACTTGCGGTACTCGTTCAGGGTCGTCGCACCGATGCACTGGATCTCTCCTCGAGCCAGCGCCGGCTTGAGGATGTTGGCAGCGTCGATCGCGCCTTCCGCCGCGCCCGCGCCAACGAGAGTGTGGAGCTCGTCGATGAACAGCACTACCTCGCGGCTCGACCGGATCTCGTCGAGGATTTTCTTGAGCCGCTCTTCGAACTCACCGCGGTACTTGGTACCGGCGACCAGAGCGCCCATGTCGAGCGTCAGCACGCGCTTGTGCTGCAACGACTCTGGGACGTTGCCCATGTTGATCTGCTGAGCCAAACCCTCCGCGATGGCGGTCTTGCCCACGCCGGGCTCGCCGATCAGGGCGGGATTGTTCTTGGTCCTGCGGCTCAGGATCTGGATGACGCGTTCGATCTCCATCTCCCGCCCGATCACCGGGTCGAGCTGGTTTCGACGTGCGAGCTCTGTGAGGTCTCGCCCGAACTGGTCGAGCAGCGGCGTCTTCGACGGCTTCTTCGGAGCAGGCTCAGCTTCCGTCTCAGCGCTCGAGTCGTGAAGCAGGCGCTCGATTTCCGAGCGCACCTTCTCCAGCGTTGCCCCCAGGTCCTCGAGGACATGCGCGGCGATGCCTTCGCCCTCGATCAGAAGACCGAGCAGAAGGTGCTCTGTGCCGACGTAGTTGTGACCCATCCGGCGTGCTTCTTCGAAGGAGATCTCGATCACCTTCTTGACACGCGACGTCGGGATGATCTGCTGGATGATGATCCGCTCGTTGCGGCCTAGAACGGATTCGATGGTCTGGCGGACCTTCCCGATTTCCACGCCAAGATTGTTGAGGACCTTGGCAGCCAGGCCTTCACCCTCACGGAGCAAGCCCAGGAGCAAGTGCTCGGTACCGATATAGCTGTGGTGCGATCGTTCTGCTTCTTCCTGAGCGAGCGTCAGAACCTTCTTGGCGCGCTCAGTAAATCTCTCAAACGGATACAAGGTTCTTTCCTCCTGGGTTCCTACGGCTTGGGTGGGGCCAGCACCTCCTCCAACGTTGCTCGGGTACCCGCTGGTACCTCCGCACCTAATATAACGTCCAACTCGACCGGTAGCTTTCCTTTGCTGGAGGCGCGATGAGGCCGCTTCTCGGACGCCTCGGCGGTTACCTCCCTGCGGCGGTCGCTTTGGCCCTTCCGACGGCCTTTATACCCAACTTGGTGGATGAATTCATCCTGCCTCGTTATTCCCTCGTGATCGCCGGCGCCTGCCTCGGCATAGGAGCCGCTCTTTTGACGCCCGGGGGGCCCGGCTTGGGGAGGCTCCGGTGGCCGCTTTTCGCAGCCGCTGCGGCCGCCCTCGTCGCCTTTGCTCTCTCCATCTCGTGGCCCCTGAGCTTCGCCGGCTCGTATTCCCGTTACGAGTCAATCCCCGTTCGCCTCAGCTACCTCGGGTTGCTCGTCGCCGCCGTTTGGCTCTTGCGGGAGCCGAGGTCTCGAGACTGGGTGGTGCCGGCATTCGTGTTTGGTACTGCAGTGGCCTGCCTCGAGGCATTCGTGCAGGTGGCTCTGTCGGTTGGGTTCCGCCCGGATGGGAACCTCGGGAACGCCAACCTCCTCGGCGCTTTGATCGCGATGGCCGCGCCGTTGGCGATCGCCCGAGCTTGGCGAGGCGGTCGGTTCGTGTTCGCCTGGTGGCTGAGCGTGGCCGTGATGGCGGGCGGGCTGATCGCCACGACCTCACGCAGCGGTGCGCTCGGGGCGATCGCGGGCGCGCTGACGCTGGTGGTCTTCGCACTGAGAGGTAGTCGCGCAGTCCGTGCAGCCGTTGCTTCAACTGGTGTGATGCTGGCTCTTCTTCTGGTGGTCATGGTGTCGCCGCTGCGCCTTCTCAACGACGACCCCGCCCCGCTGAGACTTCATCTCTGGCAGGACGCCTTGCACATGATCTCGGCGCGGCCCGTGACCGGATGGGGCGAAGACGCAACCGGGCTCGCGTTCGGCCGGTTCTTGAGCGGCGACTGGTCGCCGGGCGTCACCTTCGACCGCGTCCATGCGGGTCCTCTGGACCTCGCTGCCACCCAGGGGTTGCTTGGCTTGGCAACGCTTGGCCTGGTTCTCGCCGTCCTTTTCAATGGAGCCTGGCGCTCGCGCTTCGCCGGCGACGTCGGAGCGCTGGCCGCAGCGTGCGTTGCTTACACCGTGTGGGTTCTTTTCAACTTCGACTGGGCGCCGGCCACCGGGGCTTTCTGGCTCCTGGCCGGCACCGCGTGGTCGGCGGTCCGAGCTGCCGAGTCCTCTCCACTCAGCGCCAACGTTTCGGAGGCTCCTGCAGCGCGCGGCCCGGCGCTCTGGCGCACAGGCATGGCGGTTGCCCTGGCCCTGCTTGCCATCGGGCTTGGTGCCTTTCCGATCCTGGCCGACGCCTGGTACCGGCAGGGGAGGGTCGAGCTGTCGGTGCTCGTCGATCCGCTGCAGGCGCGCTATCACTGGGCGCTCGGGCAAGGCCTCGTGGCCCAGGGATCGGTGGCGCAGGGCGTCGACGAGATGAGGCGCGCGGCCGACCTGGGCGAAACCGAACCCAGCCTGTACGTCGAGCTTGGTGATGGCGAAGCGCAGCTCGGCCGGTCGGCAGATGCGCGCAGGCACTACCTGAGAGCCCTCGAGATCGACCCCTATTACTCTCCGGCGAGCCAGCGCCTGGCTACCCTGGGAAGCTGAGAGCTAGGACTCGTCCTCGGTCTCGTCGTACTCGCGCGGCCGCTGCTCTGAATGCCCGTTGGCAAGGCTGGCCGGCGGAGCCGAAAGCTGCTTGAGGCTGAGCGAGATGCGGCGGCGGGCGGTGTCGATACCGATCACCTTCACCTGCAGCGTCTCCCCTACCTTGAGCACGTCCTCCGTCCGCTCCACATGGTCCCACGAGAGCTCCGAGATGTGGAGCAGCCCTTCGATCCCGGGCATGATCTGCAGGAAGGCGCCGTACTTCTTGGTCTTTGTGACCTGGCCTTCCACGATCGAGCCGATCGGCATCGACTGCACGAGCCTCTCCCAGGGGTCCTGCTGCAGCTGCCGCAAGGAAAGGGAGATGCGCGTCTGCTCGGGGTCGAGCTTGATCACCTTCACGGTGACCTCATCGCCCAGCTGCAAGACATCTGTGACCTTGGAAACGCGATCCCACGACAGCTCGGAGATGTGAATCAGTCCGTCGGCCCCACCAATGTCCACGAACGCTCCGTAGCTGGTGATTCCTGACACCGTCCCCTTGACCGTGGTCCCAGTCTGGAGCCGGCTGAATAGCTCTTCTCGCTTGCGTGCGCGATCCTCGTCTTCGGCAGCCTTCTGGCTGACGATCAGCCGGTTCCGCTTCCGGTTGACCTCGAGGATCTTCACGGGGATCCGCTGGCTGACCAGCGACTCCAGGCTACCCGCGTATGCGCGCGCCACCTGGCTCGAAGGCAAGAAGCCTCGCAACCCCAGGATGTTGACGATCAGTCCGCCCTTGTTCTGCTCGCGGACGTCCGCATCGATGACCGAACCGTCGGCCTGCTTCTCCGCGGCGACGATCCACGTCGTCTCCGCCCGCGCCCGGCGCAGGCTGAGGACCACGTTGCCCTCGTCGTTCTCCGGCTGAAGGACGTAGACCTTGATCTGGTCGCCGGCGACAAGGCCGACCGAATCCACGTCACCGCGCAGGCCCAGCTCTTTGCTCGAGATGACACCTTCGGCCTTGGCCCCGATGTCGACCAGGACTTCGTCCGCGTCGACGCGGACGACGATTCCATCCACGATGTCCCCGTGATTCGGGGTCTTGAAGGCTTCCTCTTCGTAGTGGAGGTAGTCCTCCATGGTCATCGCGTAAGCTGAGTCTTCGGTCCCCTCCTTCGATTCGGTCAGGACAGCACCAGACTCATTGGACAACGGACGTACCCCCTAAGAGTTATTGATGTGGTGTTGGTCGTCATAACGGCCTCCGCCAATACGAACTGTCATTGTAACGCAGAATTTCGCGCTAACCCGGAAAAGGTCGCGTGAGTTCGTGGTTGTCGATCAGCCGGGTTCCGCCGATCCGGACGGCCAGTACTGCGAGCGTTCCAGGGCTACTAAAAGTCGGTGGATCGACGAGCTCGGCATAGTCCACGCTCGCCAGAGGCTCGGCCTCGAGCCTGGCCCGAAGCACCTGCCGAAGCTCTTCCGGCCGGCGCTCCCCCTTTGAATATGCCTCGGCGGCCAGCCGCAGGGCTGAGCTCAGACAGACCGCCGCCTCGCGCTCCACAGGGCTGAGGTAGGCGTTCCGCGAGCTCAGGGCCAGTCCGTCAGGCTCCCGAACCGTCGCGCACACGACAATCTCCACCGGAGAGTCAAGGTCCCGCGTCATCCGCTTCACCACGGCCACCTGCTGGGCGTCCTTCTGCCCGAAATAGGCGCGGTCGGGCTCGACCGCGGCAAAGAGCTTGGTGACCACGGTGGCGACACCCTCGAAATGCCCCGGCCGGGCGGTGCCCTCGAGTGGTTCCGAAACTCCGGAAACGTGAACCCGCGTACTCGATCCCGGCGGATACATCACGTCGACGGTCGGTCGATAGATGGCGTCGATCCCGGCTTGTCGCAGCATGTCCGCATCACTGTCGAGATCACGCGGGTAGCGATTGAAATCCTCACCCGCTCCGAACTGGATCGGGTTGACGAAGATGCTCGCGATAACTATCTCGTTCTCGCGGCGGGCCTCCGCCACCAGGCTCAGATGGCCGGCGTGGAGAGCTCCCATGGTGGGCACCAGCCCGATGCGCCGGCCTTCGCGGCGCCAGCGCCGCGAAGCCTCGAGCATCTTGCCGGGATCTTCAAATACTGCGAATTGGCTATCCGGCGCCGTACTTGACCTCGTCGCGCTCCGGGCTGCTGGCCGGCGCTGCGCCGTTGGCCGAGTAAGTGTTTTCGGGTCCCGGAAACTCTCCGCTCGCCACGTCTCGGGCGAAACGCTGGACCGCGTTGCCGATGTCCTCAGCCAGGTTGGCGTATCGCTTGACGAACTTCGGCGCCTTGCCGGTCGTCAGGCCGAGGAGGTCGTGGTAGACCAGGACCTGGCCGTCCGTTCCGGCGCCTGCGCCGATGCCGATCGTCGGGATGTGAAGGGCCTGAGTGACGCGCGTCGCCAGCTCGCCCGGCACCCCCTCGAGGACAAGGCTGAACGCTCCAGCCTCCTCGAGCTCTTTGGCGTCGGCGAGGATGCGAGCGGCGTGGACCTGGCTCTTGCCCTGGACCTTGAAGCCGCCCATCTGGTGGATGAACTGCGGAGTGAGGCCAAGGTGGCCCATGACCGGGATGCCGAGCTCGGTCAGACGACGCGTGATCTCGACGCTGCGTCCACCACCTTCCAGCTTGACGGCGTGCATGCCGCCTTCCTGGAGAAAGCGCCCTGCGCTGGTGATCGCCTGCTCGATCGACGTGTGATACGACATGAACGGCAGGTCGCCTACAAGCATGGCCTGTCGGGAACCTCGCGCCACCGCTTTGGCGTGGTGGATCATCTCGTCGAGCGTCACGGGCAGGGTGGTCGAGTAGCCCAGCATGACCATCCCAAGACTGTCCCCGACAAGAAGGATCGGAATGCCGGCCTCGTCGAGGATCCGCGCGCTCAGGAAGTCGTAAGCGGTGACCACTGCGAAGCGGCGATGCTCGTCCTTGAAGCGCTGAACGTCCAGAACCGTTGTCATAGCCGCCGCCTCCTTCGGGTCGCTGCCTTTCGGGTCAACGCCCTTTGCATCCGCTCGGCCGCCGCGGGCTCAAGGCCCGCCTCCATTGCGATCTCGAGCGCGATCAATCCGAGCATACGGTATTGCTCCGCCAGGGGAACAGTTGCTTCCCCACTTGTGGGGAAGGTGGCTGGGCGCGCAGCGCCCGGCCGGATGGGGAGCGCCCGGCCGGATGGGGAGCGCCGGATGGGGTGTTTCGCAAGTGCAACCAGGTGACGCTCTACGGTATTCACATCCCCCCGCCGGACCGGCCCCGTCAGGGCCCGGACCGGCCCCCTCTTTCCCACGGCTGCAATCACTCCTTCCGTCAGCGGGAGCAACCCGGCGATCGCCTCCTTCTCACTCCAACCTGCGAGCTGGAGCAGCTTGACCGCTGTGGCGAGCAGCACGTCGACGTAGTTCGAGGCGAACACGGCGGCCGCGTGGTAAAGCGCCCGCTGGCTGTCGCTCACCTGCTTGGGCCGGGCGCCCAGGGCACGAGCCAGGCTGGCCAGGCGCCGCAGCAGCGCTGGAGTGCTCGCGTCGACTCCAACCACAACGCCGCGCAACGAGTCCGGCGGGCGCGGTTCGGGGAAGGACTGGAGGGGGTGGAATGAGCCGACGGGGTGCCTGGCTCGAAGCGGATCAAGGGCGTTCAGCTCCTGGGCGCCGCTGAGATGCACGAAGGCGACGGTTTTAGGGATCCGCCCACCCGCCGCGGCCAGGCGCGCGGCAAACGTGACGAGCGCGTCGTCCGGAACGGCAAGGAAAACCATCGCGTTGGGGAGCGATTCCAGGCTGCGGATCAGACCCGGGAGACCGCGCCGAGCCGGCGTGAGCAGAGCAGGATGCCCGGCGGCGTTGAAGGCCGTTGCCAGCGTGCGGCCCATGTTGCCCCGCCCCGCGACGAACAGCGGCTGAGGCGCTGGCGTACTAGTTCTAGGAAGCGGTGGAGCTGGCGGCGGGCGCTTCGGGCGCCTCGCGGGCGAGGAGCTCGTCCAGCTCCTTGCCGTCGAGGGTCTCGACGACCTTCAGCTTTTCGACCACCACGTCCATCTTGTGGCGCTGCTGGGTGAGGATCGCCGTCGCGGTCTGGTAACCGTGGTTGACGATGCTGCGGATCTCTTCGTCGATGATTGCCGCAACTTCCTCGGAATAGTTTCTCTGCTCCCCGAGGTCGCGTCCGAGGAAGACGAGCTCTTCTCGGTGACCCATCGCCACATTACCCAGCTTGTCCGACATGCCCCATTGGGTCACCATCCGCCGGGCCATCTGCGTCGCCTTCTGGATGTCGTTCTCGGCCCCGGACGTGATGTCACCGAAGACGATCTCCTCCGCGACCCGACCGCCCATGATCCCGGCGATCTGGTCCATCAGCTCGTCCCGTGAGATGAGGTACTTGTCCTCCTCCGGCAAGCTCAGCGTCCAGCCCAGCGCCATGCCTCGCGAGATGATCGAAATCTTGTGCACCGGGTCCGTGTGAGGAAGGGCCTTCATCACGAGCGCGTGGCCGACCTCGTGGTACGCGATGATCTCTTTTTCGTGGTCGGAGATGCGCCGGCTCTTACGCTCTGGGCCCGCGATCACTCGCGCGATCGCCTCCTCGAGCTGGACCATCCCGATCACCTTCTGGTTGGCGCGCGCGGCCAGAATCGCCGCCTCGTTGATCAGGTTGGCCAGGTCGGCGCCGCTGAAGCCGGGCGTCTGGCGTGCGAGCACATCGAGGTCGACCGTCGTATCCAGCGGCTTGTTCCGTGCGTGCACGTCAAGGATCGCGCGGCGGCCTTTGATGTCCGGCCGGTCGAGGGTCACGTGGCGGTCAAAACGACCTGGCCGGAGGAGTGCGGGGTCGAGCACGTCCGGCCGGTTCGTAGCCGCGATCACGATCACGTGGGTGTTCGTGTCGAATCCGTCCATCTCGACGAGCAGCTGGTTCAGGGTCTGCTCGCGCTCGTCGTGGCCGCCGCCCAGGCCGGCCCCGCGCTGGCGGCCGACAGCGTCGATCTCATCGACGAAGACGATGCAGGGCGAGTTCTTCTTGGCCTGGTCGAAGAGGTCGCGGACGCGGCTCGCGCCGACACCGACGAACATCTCGACGAACTCCGAACCGGAGATCGAGAAGAAGGGCACGCCGGCCTCGCCTGCGACTGCCTTGCTCAGCAGCGTCTTGCCGGTTCCGGGCGGTCCGACGAGAAGCACACCCTTTGGAATGCGCGCCCCGAGCGCGACGAACTTTTCGGGGTACTTCAGGAACTCGACGATCTCAGTCAGCTCCTGCTTCGCCTCCTCCACGCCTGCGACGTCGGCGAAGGTGATGGCGGGCTTGTCGCCCGCGATCAGGCGCGCGCGTGAACGTCCGAACGAGATCGCCTGGTTGTTGCCGCTTTGGGTCTGTCTCAAGACCCACCACATGAAGGCGGCGATCAAGATCACCAGGATGATGTTCGGGAGCAGCACGCTGAGCAGATAGCTGCCGCTGTTGTTCTTGTCGAACCAGACGTCGACGCCCTTGTCCCGGAGCTCGGTGATGTAGGGGGCATTGCCGGTGGGATCAGGCAGGACGACGTTGTGCTTCTTGTTCGAGGTGTCGGTCGCGACCCCATCGGTGCCGTTGATCTCGAGCGATTTGACTCCGCCGCTGGCCGCGTTGCTCATCAGGGTCGAGAAGTGCCAGTCGGTGGCGTTCCCGCCGCTCTGGAGCGATTGCCACGTGAACCAGAACACCAGGCCGAGTACGACGACCAGTGCGAAATAAAACAGGCTGGAGCGTGGGAAACGGCTCAACTCGACTCTCCTCGAGGGCTGATCGGCGTTTCTAGCCTAGCAATTTTTGGCGTCCAACGGTCCGGCATCGGCGAAATAGCGACGTGCAGCGATGCGGCGCCAGTGACGCCGGCGAGGTCGGCATCCACCGCAATCCCGGGCACCCACGCAAGTCGCTCTCCGGCGAAGACCAGCGGCCACGAGTCCCGATCTTCCCGTGGGACACGTGCGTCGACCAGGATGTCCTGCAGCTTGCGCGAGCCCCGCCCGCCGGTCGGGCGCATGCGCAGGCCGGGCTGCCGGAACCCCAACCGCAGCGTAAGACCTGGTCTCAGATGGGCAGCCTCGGGATCACTGCACCCCGTGCAGTGCTTGACGTCCAGCCGAGGCCGGATTTCGGTTGAGCTTGCCGGCGCGACAAATTCCATGTGGTGCCCCACGATACGAAAACGCAGACCGCCAGGTAGATCGACGCCGCGTCCTCCCCGGCCGCCTCGAGCCAATCTGAGCATTGAGCTCAGGTGTGCGCGCGACAGGCCCGGCTGCACCCCGCCCGCTTTCGAGTACAGAAGACGCATTACCTCGATCGCCACCGGCTCCGGCAATCGGGCCACGTCGGCCGCGATGGGCATATCGGCGCCGAGCACATCCTTTGCATCGTGCTCGATCCCCTCCTGCATGGCGGAAGCCCGCTGCGCGGCGGCGTAGAACCGCCGGCCGATTCCCGGCCTGTCTCGCTCGAGGTCCGGAAGGATCTGATGTCGAACGCGCGCGCGCGCGTACTTCAGGTCTACGTTCGCCGGATCCTCGTGGGCGCTGACTCCGCGCTTTCCAAGGAATTCGGTGACATCCGTCCTCCAGACCGCAAGCATCGGCCGCACATATGCGCCGCGGCTCGCTGGCATCCCACGCAGGCCCGCCAACCCACATCCACGCATGAGGTGAAGCACGACGCCCTCGACGAGATCGTCCGCGGTGTGAGCCAGGGCGACGACATCCGCGCCGACTTGCAGTCGAGCTCGGTCCAGGAATTCGTAGCGGAGGGTGCGCGCACCTGCTTGCACCGAGCCCCGGAGCATCGGCGACGTGCGGCGCTCACTCAACAGTTGAACGCCGAGCCTTTCGCACAGAGCGCTCACCTTCTCGGCGACTTTCTCCGAACCGTCGCGAAGCGCGTGGTCGAAATGTGCCGCCATCAATTCGCATCCAAGTTCCTTCAGGGCGACGAGCAAAGCAGTCGAATCGGGGCCTCCGGAGACCGCCGCCAGGACGCGATCGCCTGGCTGAATCAGACCCGACTTCTGGATACCTTGAATGAGGAGACTTGAGGAATCGGTTCGC
>DASRWV010000065.1:0-3183 GCA_035687505.1 Nitrosotalea sp. | reverse complement strand
GACGTGTTGATGGTCAAGCCGGCGATCACGTCGCTCGACCTGCTGGCGCGGGCGCGCGATCGATTCGACCTGCCGCTGGCCGCGTACCAGGTGAGCGGCGAGGCGGCGATGATCGAAGCCGCGGCGGAGCGCGGGTGGATCGACCGGCGCGGCGCCGTGCTCGAGTCGTTGACAGCGATCGGCCGGGCCGGAGCGGACGTGATCATCACGTACTTCGCCGGCGATGTTGCGGCGTGGCTCAAGGAATCGACCTGAGCGACCGCAGGTTCGTACACGCGCTCGCGCTCGGCCTGGATCCGGCCTGGCGGCGGCTTGTGGCCGAGGAACGCTGCCAGACGGCCGAAGAGCTGGTCGCCGCCATCCGGATGGGATCAGAGGTGACGACACACTGCTACTCGATGGTCGGGCTGCAGCCTGGCGCGGACCTGTTGTTGTGGAGCCTTGGGCCCACGCTGGACGCGATCGAGGAGCGGTCCGCTATGGCCCTGCGGTCGGGAATGGGGAAGTGGATGCGCGTGAGCGAGAGCTTTCTCGGTGTCATCCAGCCTTCGCAATACGTGAAGAAGCCGACGCCGCAGGAGCAGTCGCTGTTCAGCGGTGAGCGTTCGAAGTATCTCGTTGTTTACCCGTTCACCAAGTCCGCCGAGTGGTACTTGCTCGGCGGCGAAGAGCGGCAGAAGATCATGAACGAACACATGAAAATCGGGCACGGATTTCCCGAGGTGCGTCAGCTGCTGGCGTACAGCTTCGGCCTCGACGACATGGACTTCCTGGTCGCCTACGAGACGGACGACCTTCCGAAGTTCGGCGAGCTGGTGCGCGCGCTACGTGGAACGGAAAGCCGCCGGTCGACGGTGCGCGACACGCCTATCCTCACTGGAATCCACCGGCCGATCGAAGAGATCACAGAGCTGCTCGGCGCGACACCCGACGCAAGGTGAGCCGTTTCCTGCAGGCCGCGAGGCACCAGCCGGTGGACGTCACGCCGGTGTGGCTCATGCGTCAGGCGGGACGTTCGCTTCCCGAATACCGCAAGCTCCGCGAACGCTGGAGTCTTGTCGACATCGTCGCGCAGCCCGAGCTGTGCGCTGAGGTCACGCTGCAGCCGGTCCGCCGCCTGGGCGTCGACGCGGCGGTGATGTTCGCCGACATCATGCTGCCGCTCCGAGGCATGGGCGTCGAGTTCGAGCTGGTCGAGAATGTCGGGCCTGTGATCGCCCGGCCGATTGCGTCCGCGGCGGACGTGGATCGCCTGGTCGTGCCTTTGGGCGAAGAGGCGGCGCCGCAGGTCATCACCGCGGTGCGCCAGGTCGTGGCCCAATCTCCGGTGCCGGTGATCGGGTTCTCGGGCGCACCGTTCACGCTCGCGAGCTACCTGATAGAGGGACGGCCGAGCCGTGACTTCGCCAGGGTGAAGGCCTTCATGTACTCAGAGCCGGTCGCCTTCGACAGGCTGCTCGCGAAGCTGGCGGCGACGATGGCCGGCTACCTTCTCGCGCAGGTCGCCGCGGGTGCGAGCGCGGTGCAGCTTTTCGACTCCTGGGTCGGCGCGCTGGCCGTCGATGACTACGAGACCCGCGTCCTTCCACACACCCGCTCGATCTTCGCCGCGCTGAAATCAGCCGATGTTCCGCGCATCCACTTCGGGACCGATACAGCAGGACTGCTCGAGTCGATCGCGTCCGCGGGTCCGGACATCGTGTCGGTCGACTGGCGCGTGCCGCTGGATGCGGCCTGGGACAGGGTCGGCCACGACTACGGTATCCAGGGCAACCTGGATCCTGCCGTGCTGTTGGGCCCGCCCGAGCTCGTCCGAGAGCGTGCGCTCGATGTGCTCCGCCGCGCCGCCGGCCGGCCGGGTCACATCTTCAACCTCGGGCACGGAGTGCTGCCGTCGACGCCGCTCGAGAACCTGCAGCTGCTGGTGGAAACCGTGCACGAGTCAGAGGTTGTGCGTGTTGCCTGAGCCATCGACCGGCATCATTTGCATGGCGTACGGCAGCCCCTCGGGCGAAGACGACATCGAGGCGTACTACACGCACATCCGCGGCGGGCGCAAACCCTCGGCGGAGGCGTTGGACGAGCTGAGGTCGCGCTACCGGGCCATCGGAGGTTCGCCCCTAAACGCGATCACTCGCGCGCAGGCGAAGGCGATCGGCGAGCGGCTCGGGCTGCCGGCGTTCGTCGGCATGAAGCACGCGGCGCCTTTCATCGCCGATGGGGTGGCCGAGGCGGAGCGAGCCGGCATCCAGCGGCTGGTCGGCATTCCGCTTGCGCCGCACTTCGCCGCGATGAGCCTCGGCGCGTACCAGCACTCACTCGAGAAGGCGTGGCCTGGCGAGCTCGTCTTCGTACGCGGCTTTCACGACCATCCGGCCTTCATTCGCGCCGTGCAGCAGTTGATTGCGGAGAGGCTCGGCGAATCTTGGCCGGACCGGCTTTTCTTCACCGCCCACAGCCTCCCGGCGCGAATCGTGGCGGAGGGCGATGGGTATCACGACCGGCTGCTCGAGAGCTGCCGCCTCGTCGAGGCGGGCGTGAAGCTGCCGCCATGGGAGTTTGCGTTTCAGTCCGCGAGCACCACGGGTGAGCCGTGGCTCGGGCCGGATCTGCTCGCCGCGATCGAGCGCTCAGGCGCTCGCGACGTGCTCGTGTGCCCGATCGGTTTTGTCGCTGACCACCTCGAGATCCTTTACGACCTCGACGTGGAGGCCCAGGCGTTTGCGCGCTTGCATGGGATCAAGATCCGGCGAACGGCATCGTTCAACACGAGGCCTGAGTTCATCGACGCGATGGCGGAGGTCGTGTCGGAGGCGATTGGGAGGCGGGTCCGGGCGTAGGAAAAGGACTGGGAAAAGGGTGTTTGGGTGGGCTTGGGTGGTGCGGCGCGGAGCTGGAAGAGGGAGTCGGGGCGGGCTCGGGTGGTGCGGCGCGGGGCTGGGAAGAGGGAGTCGGGGCGGGCTCGGGTGGTGCGGCGCGGGGCTGGGAAGAGGACGGGGAAAAGGGGAGTGGGAAAAGGACGGGGAAAAGGGAGTGGCGGCGGGCTTCGGTGGTGGAGGTGACGCGTCTGCAGAGATTGTTTTGTTGGGACGGAAATTGAGCGTGTAAAGTATTGACCCCCAAACATATGTTTGGTACACTGTTCCTCATGTTGGGGGAGGGGGGAACACCCCTCGAGAAACT
>DASRWV010000064.1:0-16065 GCA_035687505.1 Nitrosotalea sp. | reverse complement strand
CCGACCAGCCGATCGATGACATGGTGCTGCGGACCCTGCGCCAGCTGAGCCTGCTGTCGTGACCTTCCTGGCGCCCGTCGCTGCGTTCCTCGGGCTGACCTTGCCGGTCATCGTCGCCCTGTACTTTTTGCGAATCCGGAGACCGACCAGGGTCGTGCCGGCGCTGAACCTCTGGCCGGACCAGATCCGGGATCGCCAGGCCAACGTTCCCTGGCAGAGGCTTCGCTTCAGCTGGCTCCTGCTGCTACAGGTGCTTGCTGCGGCCGTGCTCGTGGCGGCTGCGGTTCAGCCAGTCCTTTCTGCCGGGACAAGCCTGTCCCGGCACTCGGTGGTGCTGCTCGACGTGTCTGCCTCCATGCAGGCCCGCGACGTTCAGCCGTCACGCCTCGACGAGGCCAAGCGGGAGATCGGCGGAATCATCGACCAGCTGGGTCCGCTGGACCGGATGACCTTGATCGCCGTCGGCTCGGTGCCGCGTGTCGTGACTTCTGTCGCCGGCGATCGTGAGTCGCTACATCGCGCCGTCAGCGGGATTGGCGCAAGCAACGGTTCCGCCGACCTGTCGGCCGCTTTGACCCTGGCTTCAGGACTGGTGCGGCCAGGTGACGACGCGCACGCGTATCTCTTCAGCGACGGCATCGTCGGCCCGATTCGGACCGACTCGGCGAACGCTCTGCCGTTTCAGCTGGACTACCACCGCGTCGGTATCTCTGGAGAAAACATTGCGCTGACCTCGCTTGTAGTCCGCACAGGCGCTCAGTCCCGAGCCGGCCACCTGCACCTGCAGAACTTCGGTCAGCAGGCCCGGTCGTTCAATCTCGAGTGGCGAGCGGACAACAAGCTCGTCGACATCCAGAAGTTGACCCTTGCCGGCGGCCAGGCTCAGGATCTCGTGCTTCCCATCCCCGCCGACGCAACGCTCGTCTCCGCTCACATCGATCCCGGCGACGTCTTCCCGCTGGACGACACAGCGACGGCGGTGGCGAGAACACCGCGCGCGTTTCGCGTTCTGCTCGTCACGTCAGGCAACATCTTCCTGCAACAGGCCATAAGCCTGCGCCCGGACGTAGAGCTCGACGTCGTGGCTCCCTCCGCGTACAAGTCATCGGCGCCGTACGCGATGAGCATCTTCGATCGCTTCTCGCCTCCCACCTTGCCAAACGCGCCGTTCATTTCGATCGACCCGCCCGCCGGCACCGCACTCGCGGGCGGTGCAGCCATCGGCATCGGCCGCGTGCGCGCGTCTGACGCGGGCGATCCGCTGTTGACCAATGTGGATCTGCAGGACGTGCATATCGCCCGCAGCCAGGACCTTCGTACGAGCAAATTCGGTCGCGAGCTGATCACCAGCGTGCAGACCCCTCTGGTCCTGGTCCGCGACGAGCCGTTCCGGCAGGTGCTGTTCGGTTTCGACCTTCACGACTCGGATCTGCCCATCCGGGTCGCGTTTCCAATCCTGCTGCAGAACTTGAGCGAGTGGATTTTGCCTCCCAGCGTCCCCAGCCACAGCTTTCATCCCGACGAACCCGTCACCATCGTGCCGGCGACGGGCGCCACCTCCGTGACGATCGTGCGGCCTGACGGCAGCCGTCGCTCGCTGGCCGGTGGTTCGGTCGCAACTTTCCGAGACACCGGTTTGATGGGCCTGTACATGGTCGAGCAAGTCGTGTCCGGAAATGTCGACAGGTCATGGTTCACGGTCAATCTGTTTTCCGAGCAGATCTCCCAGCTCAAGCCGGTCGAACGCCTCACCCTCCCGCCCTCCAACAACACCATCGCCGCACATATCGTCCACCGCGGCCAGGTCGAGATCTGGCCCTGGATCGCGCTGCTTGCGCTAGGCGTTGTCGTGATCGAATGGCTGGCATTCCACCGTGGGCTTTGAGCTGACCCGCCCCATCTTCTTGGGGGCGGGCGTGCTGGCGCTGGGAGCGGTCATTCTCATCTGGCGACGCCTTGCGCCACCGCTGTCGCCTCGCCGAGCACGCACCTCGCTCGGGCTCAGGGTCCTGATCGTCCTGCTGCTCACAGGAGCCCTCGCAGGCTTTGAGCTGCAGACCACGCCGTCCTCGCAGTCATTGATCGTCGTAGCCGATCGTTCGGCGAGCGTTCAAAGCGCCCAGGACACAGAGCTGGCCACGATCCAGCGCATCCTCGCCTTGCGCCAAGGCGACAACCTCGCCGGGGTAGTGAGCTTCGGCCGCGACCCCCAGGTCGAGATCAACGCGAGCTCCAGCCCCCAGTTCAGCTCGTTCCAGGGCCAGCCGAATCCCCACTACTCAGACGTGGCATCCGCGTTGCAGCTGGCAGGGTCGATCCTGCCCGCCACCACCCGTCGGCACATCGTGCTCGTGAGCGATGGACGGGGAAACCTTGGGGACGCGGTCGGCGAAGCGCGCCTGCTTCAGGCGGAGGGAGTGCGCGTTGACACTGTGGCGATCAACGTGCCGCTGGGGGCTGAGGTGCTGGTTGATCGTCTCGACTCCCCTCGATCGCTCGCAACCGGAGAAAGGGCGGACGTGAAGGCGTTCATCGTCAGCAACACGGACACACCGGCGACCGTGCGCTGGTACCTCGATCGCACTCTCATCAACACTGTTCAGCTCTCCCTGACCTCGGGTGAGACCACGATCACCCAAACCGTGCAGCCGTCCCAGGCCGGCTTCCATTCGGTGCGTGTTGTGATCGATCCGGTCATCGACACCTACGCGGAAAACAACATCGGCGAGGCTTTGATCCAGGTCGTCGGACCAGCTCGCGTGCTCCTGGTGGAGAACACGCCGGGGGCCGCGGCCAGCCTTGAGCCGGCGCTTCATTCCACCGGGATTCTCACAGCGACGGTCTCGGCCTCGCAGCTCCCGCGGTCCTCCGCCGACCTTGCCGCCTATTCGGGGATCGTCCTGGTCAACGTCCCGGCGTCAAGCCTCGGCCAGGACGGGATGGCACTGCTGCAAGCAGTCACCCGCGATCTTGGAATCGGGCTGGTCGTCATTGGCGGATCGGACAGCTACGGCCCCGGGAGTTACGCGGGCACGACGCTCGAGACGGCGCTGCCCGTCCAGATCATGCTGCCGATGAACACGCAGAAGCCGCCCGTCGCGGTGATGCTGGTCCTGGAAAGCAGCGAGAGCAACGATGGTGACCGGGTCATCCGTGGTGCGGCAGAGGCTGTCATCGATCAGCTGACACCACGGGACAGTGTCGGCGTGACCAACGGCATGATGGGCACGATCATCGTGCCGCTAGGTCCGTTGACAGACAAGGCCAAGGTCAAACGGCAGATCGAGGCGATGGCGCTCGGCGATCCGCCGAACTACGAACCTGACCTGAAGGCCGCCGATCAACAGTTGGCCAAGACGACCGCGTCCCTCAAGCACATCATCATGCTGGGCGACGGCGACGCTCCTTTCCAGGTTCCTCAATCGACCGTCGAGGCGATGCATGCGCATGGTGTAACGGTGTCGACGGTAGCGGTGGGCACTGACACGAATGGCGCGGCCGTGATGCAGGCCATCGCCGGCTGGGGTCACGGTCGTTTTTATCAGAGCAACAGCCCCCAGGACGTGCCGACGATCTTCCTGAAGGAGACGCAGCAAGCCCTCAAGCCATGGATCGTCGAAGGCAGCATCACGCCGCGGCTGTCGTCGCTCGCCGAAGTCCTGCCAGGCGTTCCGCTCGATTCTTTCCCCGCACTGACCGGCTACGTCGCGACCACACCGCGCGCAGCCGCGGATGTGGTGCTCAAGAGCCCGCAAGGTGATCCGCTGCTGGCGACGTGGCAATACGGCCTGGGCCGGGTGGTCGCCTGGACGAGCGATGCGGAAGGCAGGTGGACCACGGACCTGCTGCGCTGGCCGTCAGCCAATCGCTTCTTCGGCGACATCGTTCGCTACAGCCTTCCTCAATCGGGGGATCCAGCCTTGCAGGTCGAGACGCAAGTCCAGGGGGATCACACGCACCTGCTTGTGACCGCGCCCTCTTACTCGGGAGCGTCGGTCAGCGTGAGCGCGGTGACACCGGATCTTTCAGACGCGTCGCTAACTCTGTCGTCGACAGGTCCTGGGCGATTCGAAGGCGACCTTCGAACCGACCAGGTGGGCAGCTATCTGCTCCACGTCACGGACTCGGTAGGTGCCGTGGTCAAGCACACGAACACGATTGGTCTCGTGGTCCCGTACTCGCCCGAGTACCGCAACCTCGGCACTGACTCGGCGACACTGACCGCCATCGCCCACGCCGGTGGAGGCGTCCTGCTGACCGATGTGTCGACCGTCTACAGCCTCGCGATTCCACCGGTGCATGGAGTTCTCCCGATCGGCGAACTGCTGCTGGTGTTGGCCATCCTCCTGTTTCCGATCGACATCGCTCTGCGGCGGTTCGTCTTCACCGCCGAAGACTTGCCTCTGTGGCGCGCCGCATTGAAGCGCCGGGCGTCGCCGGCCCTGCCGGCCAATGCGACAGTTACACGGCTGCGAGAGCATGTGTCCGGGGTCCGCGCCGCCCGCGGCCCCAAACCGCCGCCGACTCCTTGATGGAAATGGTTCGCCGCCAGTCTCAGCCTCACGACCACCGCGCCAAAGGTGTGGTGCTGACCGACGAGGGCCGGCGCGTGCGCTACGCGTTCTGGGAAAAGCTCACCAGCCAGTCGGGCCCACTGGGCCGTCTATCGAGCCGCGACCTGACCAGCCTGCGCGGCCTCTTGCGCTCGGCCCTGGCATGAACCTGACCGCGTCGGTAGGGATTTTCGACTCGGGCGTTGGCGGGCTGTCCGTGCTGCGGGAGATCCGATCGGCTATGCCCGCCGAATCTCTCCTTTATGTAGCGGATTCGGCCAACGCACCTTGGGGCGACAAGCCCGCCGAGTACGTCCGGCGGCGCGGGCTCGAAATCGCCGATTTCCTGGTCGGGCAAGGAGTCAAGGCGATAGTGATCGGCTCGAACACCGGGACAGCCGGTGCCGCGGAAGCGCTGCGCGCCAAGCTCACGATCCCGGTTGTCGGGATGGAGCCCGCCATCAAGCCTGCCGCGGGCCTGACCCGGTCGGGGGTGGTCGGCGCGATCGTCACGGCGACCATGGGCGCCTCCGACCGTATGGCCTCGCTTCTCAATCGCTTCGGCCGGGACGTCCGGGTGATCAGCGTCCCCGCGCCCGGCCTCGTGGAGCACGTCGAGGCGGCTGACCTCACCAGCGCGGAACTGACGCGACTCGTCGAGGGCTACGTCAAGCCGCTGCTGGCTGCCGGCGCAGACACCATAGTGCTCGGGTCCACGCATTACGTTTTCCTTCGCGCGCTCATCGCCGCGATCGCCGGCGACAACGTGACGATCGTGGACACCGGCGCGGCGGTTGCCCGCCAGCTCGAGCGCGTCCTAGAGGAGCACGGAATCGCGGCGCCGGCCGATGCCGAAGGTGACGAACACTTCTGGACCAGCGGCGACCCCAACGAGTCGGCGCGTGTGATATCCGCTCTCCTCGGACGAGCGGCTCTCGTGGAAAAGTTGCCGGTCTAGAGGTCGATCGGCGTGTCGGGTGCGAACCGATTTTCGCAAAAAGGAAAAACAATGTTGCATAAACGAGTTCTAAAACTTAAGTCTTTGTACTGGACTTACTTACATTGCCCAGCAGCCGACGAGGCCCGTTGCGTAAGCGTGCGCAAGATCGAACTACGTTGCCCGATAGTGCGTTGTGACAGCAATGATCGAAAGATTTGTGGCACGAGTCGGCAAGGCCGGGGCGATCGCGATTCTCGTCGTGGCGATCCTCGTCATTGGCTTTGGCGGCGGGGTCGTCGAGCACTACCGTCTTGCTGCTCAGTCGGAGCAGCAGGGCGAGCAAGGCGGCGGCCAGTCGTCCAAGGAACAGAAGGATGGCGAGTCAAGCTCCAAGCAAGGAAACCAGTCGGGCAACAGCCAGAAGTCGCAGGGCAACAACACCGCAACCGGTGCGCGCCAGCAGCAGAGCGGCTCGGAAGACTAGGCATGGCTACCAAGACTCAACGCCGGTCCTCCAAGGCGCAGGCGATAGCCGAATTTGCGCTCAGCTTGCCCATCTTGCTGCTGATCGTGGCCATCACTATCGACTTCGGCCGGGTCTATTTCTTCGATCTCTCGATTCGCGATGCATCATTCGCGGCAGCGCGATACGCCGGCATGAACCCGTTCGATGACCCGGGGATCAAGAGCGCTGCGGTCAACGCCTCCAATGGGGTGCTGATCACCACGAACGTCGCGATCACCGCTCCAGTCGTGACAGGTTGCGATGGCAGCCGTGTGAGCGGTTGCCCGATGAAAATCTCAGTCTCGTACGTGTTCGCACCGATCACTCCATTCATCAGCTCTTTGATCGGGTCCAGCATCACGCTGAGCCGGTCACAGACGGACATCGTCAAATGAGGTTCCAGCGTGGTCAGGCGATGGTCGAGTTCGCGGGCGTCTCGATCATCTTCTTCCTGCTCTTCTTCATCATCCTCGACGGCGGTCGCGCCCTCTACTCGTGGGCAACTGTCGCTGAGGTCGCCCGCGAAGGCGCCCACCAAGCGGAGATGACCGAAACCACAGATCCACAGATTCGGTCTGCCATCAACGCGCACGCGGGCTTGCTTGGGGACCTTGGGTCGACCGCGACGATCACACCTTCGGGTTCACGCACTGCGATGCAGACGGTGACCATCACCGTCACCTATCAGTACCGGACCGTGACCCCGCTGCTCAGCTCTTTCGGACCGATCAACTTCACCGCCTCGACAGTTGTGGTAGTGGAATGAACCTCAAGAAACAGGCCGGACAGATCATGGTTCTCTTCGCGGTCGGCCTGGTGGGACTAATCGGAATGACCGGGATCGTCGTCGACGGCGGCCGGGCTTACGCAGATGAGCGATCCCTGGAAGCGGCGGCCGAAGCGGGCGCCCACGCCGGAACCTACCTGATGGAGAAGGCCTGGAACGGAGAGGCCGGCAACTACGGCTCGTTGACGGACGCTCAGGTCAAGGCCACCGCCCAGGCGTTCGCCAGCTACAACGGATGGAATGCCGCCGCCGGCGACACGTTCTTCCTTGACTACATCAAGCCCGACCGGACCACCCATGTGGCGACCCTGGACAACACAGTCAGAGGCACGTTGGTGCAGCTCTCCAAGCCCCAGATCGCCACGTTCACCCGGGTCCTCGGCTTCAGGATCTTTCCGGTCTTCGCCCGCGCGACTGCGATGTTCGGGGCTGCGCTGGTTGCAGGCGGCCTGCCGATCGCCATCGATGACACCTGCTCGGGCGGGGTTTATGACGTCAACGTCGGTGCCCAGCCCGCCGGGTTGTCGGGCAGCTACGGGACCTGCAACTTTGCGAGCATCACCCCGCCAGGCTGCCCCACCACTCCCGCCGCGGCCGAACAAGCTTGCTACCAAGCGGCCATGACGAACGGCATGAATCCGCCGGCCCAGCTGGGACCGGCGTACCCAACCAACCCTTACGACGCATCCATCCTGTCACCGACGAGCGTGGCCGCGCTGCAGGCCCGCATCAACGCGCGCCCCGGGGAGACGTGCACAACTTTCAAGTCGCCCAGCCCACGCGTCTTCTTCATGCCGGTCGTCCCCGGTGGATTCGGCGGTTCGACCGTGACCTTCGTTCGCTACCGAGCGTTTTTCTTGACCTCGATCGATCCCAGCGTCCCCAGCAAGGGATTCCAGGGCTGCTTCGTCCATGCCACGGTCAACGGGGGCGACTTCGACCCCAACGCTGTCGGCACCGCGTACGGAGCGGTGATGATCATGAAGCTCATTCGCTCGACCGGAGCGGTGGTGCCTGTCGGGATCAGCCTGACGAGTCTCACCAACCCGGCCATTAAAGGCGCCGTCAACGGTGCGACGCTGGTCATCCACACCAACCAACCAGGCGCGAACTGCACCGTCCTCGTCTACGACCTTCCTCCGGCGGCTGCTCCGGCTCCTAGCGCCGCAGGCGGGCTCGGACCGAGGATCACCGACGCCTCAGGGAACGCAACCTGGACATGGACCGTGGAACTAACCGCCCTCACTGGTATCGCGCAGGTTCAGGTGTCCTGCACCTACCGAGGCCTGCTGGGTTACCTGTTCACCAGCACGGTGATCGCCTAAATCCCAGCTCGCGAACGACCGCCTCGTCTCGGGCTTGGTCCCGGGTTCTAAAGACCTTCTAAACGCGATAGTGGTGCCGTTTTATCGGCTGTTGAGAATCGATCGGTAACGTGCTGGAAAAGCGGTGGGAAGCCGTTAATCTCGGATGAGGAGACCTTGAAATGAATTTGAAACAACGGTTCGCCATCGTGGCAGTGCCGGCCATCGTCGCCCTGGGCGTTGGTGGCGCCCTGGCGGTGCACGCGGCAACCCCAGCGCCGCCGGCTCCGGCCAACTCGCAGAGTGAGGGAGCCGAGACCGAGACGGGTGGCGGTGTCGAAAAGGCTGATGCACCTGGTGACGTCCAGTCCGGTCACGCCGACACAGGTGACCAGGCCGACCACCAATTCGACGGCGAAGAGTAACCCGGAAAACAACAAGGGCCCCGCACGGCGGGGCCCTTTTCAAATTTTCCAAGCCAGTATCCAGTCGAGCTCCTCTGACGACTACCGGGTACCTGACATGCTCCCCAGCACTGCGCCTCGTTCTACGTCAGGTAGTTAAGCTGCGCGGCCTGAGTATCCCCGGGTCCATACGCAACGACTAGATGACTGATGGACAGAACAGCCTGGCGATCCGCGCCAAGGCGGGCGATCGGCACGCGCTCAATGCCCTGCTTGAATCCCACCTGGAGACCATCTACAGGTTTGTCAGCATGAAGATGGGAGCCGGTCACCCGGAGCTGGACGACATCGTTCAGGAGACTCTGATCGGGGCCTCAGCTTCGATCCGTGCGTTGCGTGGAGAAACCAACGCGCAGGTTGCCGGCTGGCTGCTTTCCATCGCCCGGCACAAGATCGCCGACCACCTGCGCGCCCGCTACAGCCATCCCCATGACTCGCTGGATGGCGCTCTCGGAGCTCATGTCAAGGATCCGGCACGCCCGGTGGACGAGCAGGTGATGGCGACCCAGCGCGGTGAGCAGCTGCGCGAGGCGATGGACCTCCTGACACCTGAGCAGGAGGAGGTTCTCACCCTCAGATTCGTTCTCGGGTTTGGGATCGACGAGGTGGCGGAGATCACGCGCCGGCCGTCCGGTGCAGTGAAGTCGATGCAGCACCGCGCGCTGGCCAGCCTGCACCAGAAGCTAGGTGAAGAGCAAGCCGCATGGAACTGAACGACGAAGGCCTGTCCGCTGCAGAGCGGCAGCTCGGAGCCGAGCTGGCGGGCCTTGGGGTCAACCCAAGCCCCGAAAAACGTGCAGCGATCATGGCTGCGGTACGCAGATCCCAGGAGGTGCGTCCGTCAGTGGTCCGCCGCTGGCGCCTGGCGCTGGTTGGATTCGGCGCAGCAGCCCTCCTTGCGCTGAGCTCGGTCGGCGCTGTCGCAGCGTCGACGGATGCTCTTCCCAGCAGCCCAACATATTCGCTGCGTTTTGTCGGGGAGCAAGCCCGGCTCGCACTGGCCTCACCAGCAGGGCGTGAGCAGCTGCGCATCGACTTCGCGAATGCTCGCATCAACCAGGCTCGAGCGATCCTGAGGCAGGGAAGCCTTGCAGACGCCAAGAGCCTTCTCCGCGACAGCCGCGGCTATCTCGCTCAGACGAAAAAGGACCTCGCCAGCCTGCCGCCAAATGAGCAGGGCGCGATCCAGAACCAGCTCAATCAGGCCGAGGCGAACGAGAACCAGGCGGAGCTCCAGCTGAACCAGGACGGCGCCCAGGGCGAAAGCTGAGGCCGAGCCGGCACAGCCGTATCCAATCGACTCCCGCCGCCGACGTTGATCAGTGACAGACGGTTCGGTACGAGCAACTCACCCGTTCATTGAATACAGGAGAGACCACATTGAAGAAAACGGTGACAATCGGACTCGCCGTCCTCGCGCTGAGCCTCGGCTCGGTCGCGGCGGTCGCGGCGAGCACTCACAGCAACGCAGTCGTCGAGGCGACCGTCTCGGCCCTTGGCGAGATTGGCACGGCGAACCAGGGCGGTGACCAGGCCCAGAGCGGTGAGCTCGGCCAGCAAGGCCAGGGTGGCGAGCAGGCCCAGAGCGGAGAGCTCGGCCAGCAAGGCCAGGGCGGTGAGCAGGGCCTGAGCGGCGAAGGCAACGACGCGGCCACGGCAGCACCGAAGAAGTAAGACCTGACAGCAAAGAGAAAGGGGCGCCGAGCGCCCCTTTTTTGTTGGCACCCCTTCCGACTTGGCCCTGGTCGTGCGTTAATTACGCGGACCGGGAGAGGGAGGCGCGCATCGGGGCGCCGATCGTTAGGAGGACCTATCTACAGACGCGCGAGCCGCGACGTGCCCGTCGATGGGAGCACGCCGTGATCAATAACCTCGCCGGACGCCTCAACCGCCTGTGGGGAGCAGTTGCCGTCGGAGGCCTGCTGATAGCGGTGGGCAGCGCGGCGGCCATGGACGACTACCGCCCCCTCAGCCTTCCCGCCCGCGCGGTGAATCACGTAGATCCCAAGCCAAGCCAGCAGGCGCAGGCTGTTGCTCGCGACGCCGTCCTGGCCGAACTCCCGGGAGCCCAGCCAAGCGCCCCGCTCGCTCAAGCAGGGCTGGCAGCAGCAAAACCAACGCCCCCACCGCCCGCTGAGGACCCCGCGATCGATGCCCGCCGCGTGACGCCCTACCTCGAGACGATCGAGCCTTCAGGTGACGCCGCCTCCGTCACCGCACCGATCGTCGCCCGATTCAGCCAGCCCATGGCCCGGGCCAGCGTCGAGAAGTCGTTTGTCATCAGCCCCCCCGTGCATGGCGATCTCGCGTGGTTGGACGACTTCACTCTCCGTTTCCAGCCCATCAAGTTCGCGCACGGCCAGGTTTACGAGGTCCGCATGCGCGGCCAGTCGGTTCGCGGGGTGCCGCTCGCCCGGCAAGGCCCCTGGCACTTCACGACCGTGGCCGGCCCGCCGCTAGTTCTCCCTCCCGGCCCGAGCGCCATCAAGGTGCCGGTCCTGATGTATCACTATGTTCGCGTCAACCAGGTCGCATCCGACCGGTTGGGATTCAACCTCTCGGTCACGCCGGCCGACTTCGCCGGTCAGATGGACTGGCTGGCGCGCAACGGCTACCACCCGATCACTTTTGCCGACCTGCACGGCTACCTCAATGGGCAGCGCGGCCTGCCGAGCCGTCCGGTGATCCTGAGCTTCGATGACGGATACGCCGACTTCTACACTGCAGCTCTGCCCGTGTTGCGCGCCCATGATTTCAGCGCGGTGGCGTACGTCGTGTCGGGATTCGTCGGGCGCCCGGGCTATATGAATGCGGCGCAGGTCGTCGAGGCCGACAGGTCAGGTATCGAGATCGGTGCGCACACTGTCGATCACGCCGATCTCTCCAAACTGTCGCCCGACGGCCTGCGCTATCAGCTCACAGCATCCAAGGCTGCCCTCGAGCAGGTGGTTGAACATCCCGTAAGGTCGCTTTGCTATCCCAGCGGACGCTTCAACGCTACAGTGGCCGCGGCCGCAGAGAACGCGGGCTATTGGGACGCGACCACCACCAGGTGGGGTTCCTACCGCACCCTCGCCAGCCGCTACGTCTGGGACAGGCTTCGGATAAGCGGCGGCGAGACGCTGGACCAGTTCGCAAGAGACGTCGCCAGCCAAACCTAGATTGCCCTCTGGCTCAGCCGGTGTTCTGCAAGCCCGCCGCGACCCCGTTCACCGTGACCAGCAAGACATGTTCGAGCTGCTCCCGCTGACCTTCGTCGACAGGTTCGCGCCGAAGACCTTCCAGAGCGTGAAGCTGGATGTGCGACAACGCGTCGACGTATGGGTTCCTCAGCTCCACGGCCCACGAGAGCACGCGGTGGTTTTCAAGCAGCCTGCGATGACCAGTGACCGCGAGCACCCGGTCGACTGTCAGGTCGTACTCGGCAAGCACACGCTCGCTCAGATCGGCACGCTCGCCCAGCCCCAGATACCGCTCGGCGATCCGGCGATCCGTCTTTGCCAGGCTCATCTCCGCGTTGTCGAGGAGCACGTTGAACAGGGGCCATTTCGCGTACGCCTGCTGCAGCTCCGCGAGATCTGCAGCCGCGATACCGCTGCCAAGCCCATACCATCCGGGCAGATTCAGCCGCATCTGCGACCAGGCGAAAACCCATGGGATTGCGCGCAGCTCGTCAAGCTTCCCCGACTGGCCGCGCCGCGCTGGGCGTGAGCCAAGCCTCATGCGCCCCAGCTCGTCGATGGGACTGACCCGGCCGAACCATTCCTCGAAGCCAACGGATTCGACAAGTCCTCGGTAAGCGGCTCGAGCCGGCGCTTCGATCTGGCCGGCGAGGTCGCGAAATCGGCCCGCCGCCTGCTCCGCCACCGCCTCTATCTCCGGCAGCGAGCTCATCAGGACCGCGGAGGCCACCTGCTCCAGGTGACGGCGGGCGATGGCAGGGTTGGAGTAGCGAGCAAACACCACCTCGCCTTGCTCCGTGACCTTGAAGTGGCCCGCGATCGAACCAGGCGCCTGGGCTCGAATGGCTCGATTGGCAGGCCCTCCGCCCCGACCCAGCGCGCCGCCGCGACCATGGAACAGCGTCAGTCGGACGCCGCGCGCCGCTGCCCAGCGGACCAGATCGGCCTGCGCCTCGTAAAGAGCAAGGCTGGCGGAGACCGGGCCCACCTCTTTGGTCGAATCCGAGTAGCCGAGCATGACCTCGAGCCGCCCCGTCTTTTGCAGCTGGCGGCGCACCGGCTCGAGCTCGACCATGCCGTCCAGCACCTGGGAGGCCCGCCCGAGGTCCTCGACCGTTTCGAAGAGCGGCACCACCTCGATCTCGGCCCCGGAGGCTCCCGCCAGCGCGAACACGTTCGCTACGTCGCTTGACTGGCGCGTAAAGCTGACGACGTACCGCTTGCACGCGTTGAGTCCAAAGCGCTCCTGGATCCGCTTGATGGTCCGGAACGTGGCCAGTACCTCTTCGGTCTCCAGTGACGAAGGGCCACCTCGCTTCACCTCGGCGAGCGCGCGCTCGTGAACGCCGCTGTGCTGGCGAATCTCGAGCTCGGCCAGATGGAAACCGAAAGTCTCGACCTGCCAGATCAGGTTTTGCAGCTCGCCATAGGCGGGACGCTTGGCGCCCGCTGCGGCCAGCGATCTCTGCACCGCGCGGAGGTCTTCCAGGAGCTCGTCCGGAGATCGATAAGCCGCCGGAGTGACCGCAAGGCGCGTGGCCCTGATCCGTCCCGCGACATAGATGAGGTATTGACGGTGCTGCTCGGCGTTGGACCGAGCTTCGATCTCGGCGAACCCCGACGGGTCCGCAAGCCGGGCCGCCGCCAGCCGAGCACCGAGGTCCATGTCCGGCGGGGTGGTCACCGAGTCGGCAGTCAACGAACGGCCGATGCGTGTGGCCGCCGCCTCGAGGCCGCGGAGAACGTGATCGGCCTGAATGTCCATCGTGTCCCCGGTGACTTTGGCCGTGACGGCGGGATTTCCATCGCGGTCGCCCCCGACCCAACTTCCGATGCGGATGAAAGCGGGTGCCAAAGGAGCGCGCAAGTCCACGTTGTCGGGACCAAGCACGGCGTCCAGGTCGCGGTAGATCTCCGGTATGGCTCGGAAGAGAGTCTCGTCGAAGATCGCCATCACGGAGCGGACTTCATCAAGGGGCTGCAGCTGAGTGCTTCGCAGCTGCGCGGTACGCCACAGGACATCGATTTCCTCCAGCAGTCGCCGCCTTGCTTCGCGCTGCTCGCGGCCCGATGCACGCGGATCGTCGAGCACCTCGAGCTGTGTGCCGACTCGCGTGATCGCTGCAACGACCGCTCGCCGGCGTGACTCGGTCGGATGGGCGGTGAGCACGGGCTGTATCACCAGGTCACCGAGGAGCTCGCGAACTCTGTCCTCGCCGTGGCGAGATCTGACCTCTGCCACCGCTTCAGCCAGCGATTCCGAGAGCGGCTCTGTGCCTCGATCGCGCTCGCGCAGCGCGCGCGCCCGGTGCCGATCTTCGGCGAGATTGACCAGCTGGAAGTAGCACGTGAACGCCCTGGCCACCTGCTCTTCCCGATCGATCGGCCAGGACGCCACCAGGAGAGCGGCGGCCCGATCGTCCACATCGCTGTCGCGCGCGGCGATGACCGTGCGCCGGAGCTCTTCAACGGCTGCGAGCAGCGCAGGGCCGCCGTACTCAGCGAGCACTTCCCCAAGGAGGTCGCCGAGCAAGCGCACCTCCCTGCGAAGTGCTGCCGGCATCTCAACGCGCGCGACTTCTCGCGAACTCATGTCAGCCGACTATTCTCGGGCCAGGGTGCGAGCCTCGTCGGTCGCTTGACGCCGAGAGGCTGCGCCTACTCTTTCTTGGCGTCAGCCGGCGGTTTCGGCTCGTCGCCACGAAACGACTTACGAAACCCAACTATCGATTTACCCAGCGCCTCTCCGATGCCGGGCAGCCTCCCCACCCCGAAGAGGATCAGGACGATCACGACCACTGCTACCGCCCAGAACGGGTGAAGTCCAAAAGGCATCGTTTGTCCCGCAAGTATGAGCGATCGACCGAGACGCCCAATCCCTTCTGACACACTGAGAAGGTGCGCGGCTTTCTCGTTGGGCTGGTCCTTCTCATGGTGTTCGCCATAAGCATTCTTTCGCTTCGCCCCGGTGGGTTAAGAAGCCAGCTCCGCTTTGCCGCCCGGCGATTTCGAATCGTCCTTGCGCTCGGCGGGGTCTTCCTACTGGGCTCGTCGATCATCCGCATTTTCTTCGCGAACGGAGCGGTTGCAGACTGGGGCCCGCCAGCGCTTGCCCTGGTCCTAGGAGGGGTGTTCGTCGTGCTCGCTCAGGACCCTGCCGCAACCCCATCGACCACACATCCCCCGGCATCGGGCCCAACGCCTCCAGCCGGGAAATAGACCCGTTAGGGGCGGATTCCGGCAGCCATCTGCTCGAGCCGGTAAATCCTCTCTTCCACTGGTGGGTGAGTGCTGAACAGATTGCCCAGCGCCTGGCCGGAGAGCGGATTGACGATGTAGAGATGGGCGAAGGCAGGCTGAGCGGTCTGTGCCGGCACCACCTGGCTCGCTTGCTGAAGCTTGCGCAGAGCCGAAGCCAGGGCCAGCGGATCGCCAGAAACCTCGGCACCGGTATGGTCGGCCTCGTACTCGCGCGATCGCGACACGGCAAGCTGAATGAGCGTGGCAGCGATCGGGGCGAGGATGATCATCAGCAACCCCACGACGATGCCGCCGGCCCCCTGCTGGTCCCGCTCGTCCCGACCGCCGAAACCGCCAAACATGAGGCCCCACTGGGCGACATTCGCGATCATCGTGATCGCGCCCGCGAGGACGGCCACGACCGAGCTGATCAGGATGTCCCGGTTGCGCACGTGCGCGAATTCGTGCGCGAGCACGCCGTAGAGCTCCTCTTCATCGAGGATCCGGAGCAGGCCTTCGTTGACGCAGATGGCGGCGTGGGAGGGATTTCGACCGGTTGCGAACGCGTTTGGTGACGGATCCGGGCTGATGTAAACCCGCGGCTTGGGCACGCCGTACTGAAGGGCGAGCCTGTCCGCCAGGCGGTGCAGCATGGGCGCATCCTCCGGGCCAACCTCACGCGCCTGGGCCGCCGCCAGCGCGATCCGATCGCTGAACCAGTACGCCGCCCCGTTCATCACGACCGCCAGGCCAAGGAACAGGAACATTCCGGTGTTGCCCAGCCAGATGCGGCCGACCAGCACCAACAGGACTGTCATCAAGGTCATCCAGAACGCGGTCTTCAACAGCTTCATTACGCTGGATTCTTCCCAGCTCAGAGCGACATTAATCGCCGGTGGTCTCATGCGGTGGGCGCAACAGGGGCCACCGTCAGCGCCCATCCTCGCGTGCTTTCGTCCTTTCAAAGGCACCGTTGGTGCCAGACGTGTCGAATCGGCGAGTTCAAAGGCGCGTTTGGCGCCAGACGTGGCGAATCCAGCGCTTCCATCTAAGCCGGCCGGGCGTTGGTGAACCGGTAGCCGATCCCCGG
>DASRWV010000063.1:0-63344 GCA_035687505.1 Nitrosotalea sp. | reverse complement strand
TAGTCGTGTCCGCTTCGCTGCTGCGGCAGAGGGACGTCACATAGTCACCTCACCTGCACCAGCTCGTTTTCGCGGCCGGCCGTGGTCATGGATCACAGGCCGGCCGCGCCTGATGGACGCGATCGTCGTCGGGTTCACCCTCGTTAGCGGGATCATCGTGGTCCCGTTCCTTCCGTACCGATCGATCATCTGGGTGAGCATTGCGCTGACCGCCGTCCAGGCAGCGGCGCTCTGGTGGCGCCGCACGCGACCTGTGGTCGTTCTGCTGATCGTCCTGCTGTCGCTCATCGCCGGTTGGACGGTCGCTCCCGAGCGGGAGCTGTCGAGTCCAGCGCTTGCCTTCGCTGTCTACGCGGTGTCGGTCTATGAACGGAGCCCGTCGCGGCTCTGGGTGGGTGGCATCGCGATCGCCATCATCATCGCCGCGGTTGCGGGCCTGCTCCTCGGTCAATACTCGATCGTCCGGACCATCATCCCGGCGGGCGCGATATCGCTTGTCGCGTGGGTGATCGGCGACTACTTCCGCGGCCGGCGAGAGTTCCTGGTCGACCTGGTGACGCGTCACCGCCACGAGTCGGAGACGCTGCGGCGGCAAGCCGTGGACGAGGAGCGAATCCGCATTGCGCGCGAGCTGCACGACGTGGTCGCGCACAACGTGAGCGTGATGGCGATCCAGGCCGGCGCGGCTCGCGTGGCCGGCAACGCGGAGGATGACAATCGCAAGGCGTTGCAATCGATCGAGACCACGGCGCGCGACACGCTGTCCGAACTCAATCGACTCCTCGGCGTCTTGCGCAAAGAGCCGGCGCAGCCAGAGATGAGTCCGCAGCCTGACCTGGGGCAGCTCGACTCACTCGTGGAAACCGCACGCGAGGCGGGATTGGAGGTCGACCTCAAAATTACGGGCGACCCACGGCCGCTGCCCGCCGCGCTCGGGCTCACCGCTTACCGGATCGTCCAGGAGGCGATCACGAATGCCTTGAGGCACGCCCACGCGTCGACGCTCGAGGTGCGGGTGAATTCCCTGCCCGACGCCCTGGAGCTAACGGTTCGCGACAACGGCGAAGGGGTGTCTGAGGAGGCCGTCAAAGCGTCGACGGGGCATGGACTGATCGGGATGCGCGAGCGCGTGGCCATGTTCGGGGGCACGCTGGAAGCCGGATCTACGGACCTGGGCGGATTCATCGTCCGCTCGAGGCTTCCCCTCTCTCAATGACCATTAGAGTCGCGATCGCCGACGACCAGGGACTCGTGCGCGCGGGCTTCCGGATGATCGTCAGCTCGCAGCCCGACATGGAAGTTGTCGGCGAAGCAGGTGACGGTCAGGCCGCGATCGACCTGGTGCACCGCGAGAAACCTGAAGTGATCCTGATGGACATCCGCATGCCACGCGTCGACGGCATCGCCGCGACGCGAACGATCACCGGCACCGACTCGCCTCCACGGGTCGTCATCCTCACGACTTACGAGCTGGACGAGTACGTCTTCGACGCGCTGGCCGCTGGAGCTTCCGCATTCCTGCTCAAAGCTGCGCCGCCGGAAGAGCTCATCCACGCCATCCGCGTGGTTGCGGCGGGCGACGCGCTGCTGGCGCCGTCGGTGACTAAACGGCTGATCGAGGAATTCGCCAAGCGCCCCAAGCCTGCTACGAGCAAAGCCAAGCAGCTCGAGGGACTGACGGAGCGCGAACGCGACGTGCTCACGGAGGTGGCGCGCGGACTCACCAATGCCGAGATCGCCGCGCGCCTGCACGTCGCCGAGACGACCGTCAAGACGCATGTCGCCCATGTCCTCGACAAGCTCGACCTGAGGGACCGGGTCCAGGCTGTCATCCTCGCCTACGAAACGGGCCTGGCGGGCGCGTAGCCGTGGAAATGCGTTGAAACACTCCGTACGGCTTGGCGACGTCGACGTAGCAAGGATCGGCCTGGGCACGAACCGGCTGACGAGGACAAAAGACAACGTAGCGCTCATCAGGTCGGCGATCGCCGCCGGCGTGCAGATGATCGACACCGCGCACTCCTACACCGGTGGACAGAGTGAAGAGACGATCGGCGAAGCCCTCTCGCCATTCCCCGATGGCTGCATCATCGCGACCAAGGGCGGCGCGGGTGGCGCCGGGCGCGGCCGTCCGGAGGTGCTTCGCGCCGACCTGGAACGGAGCTTTCAGCGGCTGAAGACCGACACCATCCCTCTCTATTACCTGCACCGCGTCGATCCGGAGACTCCAATCGAGGACAGCGTCGCCGTGATCAAGGAATACCGGGACCAGGGCAAGGTCCACCATGTCGGCCTCTCGGAGGTCAACATCGAGCAGATCGAGCGAGCCAGGCGCGTTGTGCCTATCGCGGCTGTGCAGAATCACTACAGCCTTTCTGAGCGAAAGTACGAAGCGGTCGTCGACTATTGCGCCGCCGAAGGAATTGTGTTCGTACCGTTTTACCCTTTACGTGGGGTCGATACCAGTGCGCTCACCGAGATCGCCTCACGGCACGGCGCGACGCCGGCTCAAATCGCGCTTGCCTGGCTCCTTCACCGCTCGCCGGCGATGCTGCCGATTCCTGGAACGCTCTCGCACGATCACTTGATAGAGAACCTGGCGGCGTTGCAAATCGAGCTGACCGACGCGGAGTTCGAAGCTCTGCGCTAGTACGATCCATCCGTGCCCCGCACCGCAACAAGCCGCGCGACGACGGTGCTCCTGTTCCACGGCGAGGAGCGCTTTCTCATCGATGAGGCCGCACGCGCGATTCTGGACACCTGGAAACCCGAGCTCGTCTCCGACTTCGGCTTCGACACCCTCGAGGGGACGGGCCTGACCCCGGCGCGCCTCCAGGACTCCATCCTCCAGGCACCTTTCCTCGATCCCTTTCGCGCCGTGTACGTCCGGATGCTCCCGGCGCAGCGTGCTGAGAGCGCAGCGGCCGCGCTGCAGGAAATCCCCTCAACCACCCGCCTGCTCATCACTGTCGCCGGCCGCCTCAGCGCCAGCAATAAGCTCGTCAAGGCAATAACTGCCGCACACGGGGCGGCCACCGAGATGCAGCACCTGAAGGGCCGCGCGCTCAGCGACTGGACGGCCCGGCGCGCGGTCGAGAATCACGGCCTCACCCCCGCGATCGCCGCGCAGGTGGTCCGTGTCACCACGCCTGACCTGAGCATCATCGACTCCGAGCTCAGCAAGCTCGCCGCCTACAAGGCGTCCGGATCGAAGCTCACAAACGAAGCGATTACCGAGCTGCTCGCCGGCGCCCGCGAGGACGAGATCTTCAAGCTCACCGACAACCTCCTGCCCAGCCCGTCGCCGCAGGCGATGCAGATCGCGCGCGGCCTGACTCGCAACGGCATGCAGCCGACCACGGTCGCCTACCGCATGGCCCGCCACATCGCGCTGGTGCTGCAGGTGCGCGCGCGGCAGGATCGCGGGGAGTCGCTGCAGCAAGTCCAGGACGGCATGACCGAGCACCGGTTCGTCATTCAGAAGGCCTACGAGGTCGCAAAAGACTCCAATCCCGATCGCCTGGAGGCAGCCCTCAAGACGATCCGTGATTACGAATTTGAGGTCAAGTCGGGCCAGATCGACGCCGAGCTCGGTTTGGACGTGCTGCTTACGCGGCTGTGAACAACCCACGCAGCTGAGCTTCGGTCGGCGCTCCTTGCGGTCCCTCACTGGTGTCATAAATGCGACAGCTCAGCCCGAACGCTTCGTCACCCGTTGCGAACGGATCGCGGCCGTCGATGAGGATGGTTGGCGACCCGCGGAAGCGAGCGCGCTCGGCCGCCTCGGGTGAATCGATCAGCTGGTAATCCACCTCGAAATCCTTTCGGTCCGAATCTCGCAGCGCGTTCTTCACTCGCGTATCGGCCAGATTCCAATGAGGGCAGCCCTCGAAGTACTGGATGGTGATCCTCATCAAGTCCTCTCCCAGTCTTGCATGTCGTTGTCGCCCTGATGAGATCGTTAGTCGGGATCCGTGAGGTAGTCGTCCTTGTAGTGTTCGAATTCGTGCTCGAAAGCGGGCAGGTTGTACGTCACCAGCACGTCACCCTCCCAGACCGCGCCTAGCGCTTCCGCAAACTCCGGCTCGTTCAGCCCGGCAGGTTCTAGCCCCGTCCACTGGAAGCCGACCATCGTTCGCGGGTCTTTGTGCGCAAGCACAACCCTTTCAGGCGTTTCCACTCGACCCCGATGCGTAAGCGCCCCCCTCGAAGACGCGGCTCTTGAGGATGTCCTCGGCTTCGAGCGTGACCAGGTCCTTCCTGGTCAGCCTCCGCCCCCTGCCCGCGGCTTCGTAGACGCGGATCGCCTGCCTCATGCGAACCCGGTCCAGCGCGTTACGGACGCTGCGGCCGTTGGCGAACCGAGGCTGCGTCACGCGCATCGCGAGATAGTCCTCGAACGCCGCAATGGCATCTGGACCGAAGCGGTAGCGCTGGCGGTCGACCATCATCGACGCGATCTCCATGAGCTCGCCGATTGAATAGTCGGGAAAGTCGATGTGGTGCGCGATGCGCGAGCTGAGGCCCGGTACGTCGGAGAAGAAGCGGTCCATCTCTTTCTTATAGCCGGCCATGATCACCACCAGGTCCTGACGCTGGTTCTCCATCACCTGAAGCAGCATCTCCACCGCCTCCTGCCCGTAGTCACGCTCGTTGTCCACGCGGTAGATGTGGTAGGCCTCGTCGATGAAGAGCACGCCGCCCATCGCTCGCTTGAGGACCTCGGTGGTCTTGGGCGCCGTGTGCCCGACGTACTGGCCCACCAGGTCATCCCTCGTCACGCTGACCAGGTGGCCTTTGCGGACGTAGCCCAGGCGGTACAGGATCTCTCCCATCCGCATCGCCACCGTCGTCTTGCCCGCGCCGGGATTGCCCGTGAAGCACATGTGCAGGGTTGGCGGTTCCGATTCCAGGCCGACGCTCCGGCGCAGCCGATCGACCACCAGCAGAGCCGCGATCTCGCGGATGCGCGCCTTCACCTCCCGGAGGGCAACGAGCTCGCTGTCCACGCGATCGAGAACTTCGTCGACACCGGCGTCACGGACGAGCTCCATCGCATTCACGACGGTGTCGTCGTCAAGCTCGAGCACGTCCACCTCGCCGGCCCCGAACAGCTGTGGCCTGTCAATGGTGGGCATGCCAGGCCCTAGCGATGGCCTGGGCTGCGGATTCTCAGGCATCTCGATAACGCTCGCCCTCGGGCCGATCCAACGCGTAGGCATGCAGCGTGTACCGGACGATGCGATCGGTGGACTCCTGGCGGTCCAGCCGGAACCCCGGTTCATAAGCAGGTCGATTGACGATGAACTGGAGCGCGGTCGTCTGCTTGGTCAGCTTCGAGTTGTAAAGGCTCACGCGAATGTAAGAGTTGGGAAACGCCTCCCGGCAGCGCTTGACCTCATAGAGAGCAGCGGCGGCGTCCTTGAGGTCGAACATCGGCATCCCCCACATCTCCCAGTAGACGTTGCGAGGGTGTGGGTCGCTAGTGAACTCGACGCTGGGAGCCCAGCCGTTGTCGATCCCGTACTGGATCTCAGCCTTCGTCTCCTCGTCGGTGAGATCGGGAAGGTACGAGAACGTGCCTTGTGTGATCCGCAAACCTTTGTGCACCATGTCTCTTTCTCTTGGCATCCTTGTCATATCACCGGGGTCGGCATCTCGATCGCGTCGGGCACGTCGGTCGACTCATAGTCGAAGGCGACATCGCCCCAGACCTCGAGCGCGCTGCGCAGCTCAGGCGACCACCTGGCCGCACGCTGCAAGATCTCCTTGCCTTCTTTGAGGTAGTTGCGGCCCTCGTTGCGAGCCTGGATCATCGCTTCGACCGCCACGCGATTTGCTGTGGCGCCGGCGGCCACACCCATCGGGTGACCGATCGTCCCGCCCCCGAACTGAAGCACCACATCCTCGCCGAGGTAGTGAAGGAGCTGGTGCATCTGCCCCGCGTGAATGCCTCCGGAGGCGACCGGCATCACGGCGGGGAGGTGAGCCCAATCCTGGTCGAAATAGATCCCGGTCACCGGGTTCTTCGGCACGAAGTCTTCGCGCAGCGTGTCGTAGTAACCCTTGATCGAGTTTGGGTCCCCTTCCAGCTTGCCGACGACGGTGCCGGCATGGATGTGGTCCACCCCCAGCATGCGGCACCACTTGGCCAGCACGCGGAAGCTCACGCCGTGGCTCTTCTGGCGGCTGAAAGTTGCGTGACCGGCCCGGTGCAAGTGCAGGAGCATGCTGTTCTTGCGTGCCCAGTTCGACATCGACTGCATAGCGGTGTAGCCGATCGTGAGGTCGATCATGACGATCACGCTGCCTAGCTCCTTGGCGAAGTCCGCCCGCTCATACATCTGCTCCATGCTCGCCGCGGTCACGTTCAGGTAGTGGCCCTTGATCTCGCCCGTCTGGGCCATCGAGCGATGCACTGCCTCCATGCAATAGAGGTAGCGCTCCCGCCAGCGGTTGAAGGGTTGTGAGTTGATGTTCTCGTCGTCCTTGACGAAGTCGAGGCCGCCGCGCAGCGCCTCGTAGACCACTCGCCCGTAGTTGCGAGGCGAGAGCCCGAGCTTGGGTTTCGTGGTCGCGCCCAGCAGAGGCCGGCCGTACTTGTTGAGCATCTCTCGCTCATTGACGATTCCGTGCGGCGCGCCTTGAAACGTTTTCAGGTACTCGCGCGGCAATCGCATGTCCTCGAGCCGTAGAGCCTTGATGGCCTTGAAGCCGAACACGTTGCCGATGATCGAAGACGTCAGGTTGGCGATCGACCCTTCTTCGAAGAGGTCGAGCTTGTAGGCGATGTACGCGATGAACTGCGGGGGATCCGAGTTGGGCACGGGGTCGACCCGATAGGCCTTGCCCTGATAGTTCTCGTGGGCCGTCAAGCGATCGGTCCAGACCACTGTCCACGTGGCGGTCGAGGACTCCCCGGCGACCGCGGCGGCGGCCTCCTCCGGATCCACCCCCGCCTGGGGCGTGATGCGGAAGGCGGCGAGGATGTCACTGGACTCCGGCTCGTAGTCCGGACGCCAGTAGCCCATCTCCTTATATGGAATGACGCCGGCGGCCCACCGGGACCGCAGGCCGTCCTTGCTCGTCGTTTGCATCAGGCGCTCTCCTTGATTTGGATATTCATCACATGTGCCGGTGCTCGCCGGCGATCCTTTGGTGTTCGTGTTCGTTGACCTGCAGCAGGAACGACTTCTGGGCGCTCATGATCCGGTGGGCCAACACGAGCTGGGTCAACGCCAGGGGATCGCTGTGCCGCATGCGGCGCGCCGCGAGCTCATAGGTGCCAAGCCGCTCTGGCGGCACGTGGTGGACGTGGCCGTGGCGCCCATGCACATGGGCCCAGATGTTGTCCTCGACCAGCTGCGCCTCGGCGGGCGTGATCCGGCCGTCGATCTCGATCACGTCCGCCCGCTGTCCGTCCTGGTCGATCACGTCGAGGGCGATGCGGATGCTGTCGGCCGCGTGGAGGTCATGATCGAAAGCGAGGCGGGGAAGGCGGTGGCGCTGAGTGATGCGAACGCTGAGGCCACCCATGTCAGCCGACCATGTCGCGCCGCGATAGAAGCGGACCACCATGTCGGCGTGCTGGCGCTGCGGCTCGATGTAAGCCTCCACATCCGGTCGTCGGGCCTCGAGCTCGGCCAGCACCTGCTCCTTCTTGTAGCCGCGCTTCGCAATGTCGCGCTGGAGCTTCCACTGCAATCGCAGCTCCGGTTCGGGATCGAGCCAGACCCGGAAGTCGAATGCATGGCGCACTCCCGGAATCAGGAATGGATGCAGCCCTTGCATGATCACCACCTCGCGCGGCTTCACCAGCTCGGGCCCGGTGAGCGACCCGTCGCTGTGGTCGTAGACCGGTTTCTGGATCGCCTCCCCGCGTTTCAGACACCACACCTGCTCTTCCATCACCGCGAAGTTGTTGGCGCGCGGGTCTAGCGCGGTGAGGCCGACCAGCCCCCGCTGGCGCCGGTCGAGCGAGTGGTAGTCGTCGAGGCAGATCGAGGTGATGCGCTCGGTCCCGAAGAGGCCGAAGAACGCCGAGGTGATCGTGGTCTTACCCGCCCCGCTGTCGCCTCCGATGCCGACGAAGATCGGGCGCCGAGCGGTGTCCGTCTGAGCCATCATGCGAGCGCACCGGTGCGTAAGGCTTCGGTCTTGGCGCTCAATCCTTCGAGCAGTTGCCGGAACGACTCGGCGAAGAGCCTCACTCCATTCGACTCGAGCTCGTCCGCAACCGTCTCCATCTTGATCCGGCCGGCTGACAGTCCGGTCAGCACTACCGCGGCCTCGGCGACCCCCTCGCAGATGGTGGCTCCACGCACGACGCCGTGGTCGGCGAACGCCACAACCGTCTCCATCGGCATCGTGTTCACAGTGTCGGGACCGATCAGCTCCTCGACGTAGACGACATCCTTGTAGGCCGGGTTCTTGGTGCTGGTCGACGCCCAGAGCAAGCGCTGAGGCTGGGCGCCCAAAGCCAGGAGGCTTCGCATTGGCTCGTCAGCGCGCCACAGCTCCCAGCCGAGGCGAGCTGCTTTCGCGTTGGCAATCGCCGCCTTGCCTTTCAACGACTGCAGCCGCCCTCGCTCCGTCGGGTTGGCCGCAACATCAGCCTTGACGTCCAGCAGCCTGTCGACGAGGGTGTCCACGCGACTGACGAAGAAGCTGGCCACCGAAGCGATGGCCTGGAGGCTCAGGCCATTCGCCTTGGCCTGCAGCAATCCTTCCACGTGGGCTTCGAGCACCTCGCGATAGCGCCGCAGGCCGAAGACCAGGGTGACGTTGACGTTGATACCTTCGGCAAGGAGTGCTGTCACGGCAAGGAGTCCAGCCTTGGTGGCCGGGATCTTGATCATCAGGTTGGGTCGGTCGACCGCGGCCCAAAGGCGCCGGCCCTCTTGAACAGAGCCCGCGGTGTCGTAGGCGAGGTCGGGTGAGACCTCGAGGCTCACGAAACCGTCCTCCTGCTCAGAGCTGTCGTAAACAGGCCGAAGCACGTCGGCCGCCGCGCGAATGTCACGCACGGCGAGCTCTTCGTAGATCGCCTTGACGTCGAGGCCGCGTGAGGCGGCGTCCTGGATCTGAGCGTCGTAGCTGTGTCCGCTCGAAATGGCTCTGTGAAAGATGGTCGGGTTCGACGTGAGACCTGTGATCCACTGCGCCCGAACCATGCGGGCGAGCTGGCCGGATTCGAGCAGCTCGCGGCTCAAGTGGTCGCACCAGGGGCTCTGTCCCAGCTCGCGAATCTGAACGATCGGGTCGTTCGATACGGTCATACCGACGAGCCTAACTCCCGAAGTTCATGGTGTCGAGTGCATAAATTCGATGCTAAGATGCTGAAACCTTCATGTTAACCTCGCCTCTCGAGCGTCAGATCACCCTCCACCAGCTCCGCATCTTCAAGACTGTCGTCGACCTCAAAGGCGTCACTCGCGCGTCCGAGGCGCTGTCGCTAAGCCAGTCGGCGGTCACCCACCAGGTCCAGGCGCTGGCCAGGTCGCTCGGCCACCCTCTCATCCAGCCCGGCCGGCGGGCTTTCGAGCTCACGCCTGTCGGCGCGGCCCTCTATGAGCGGGCGGGCAGGATCCTGGCCCTTGTGCGTGAGACGAGCGAAGCGCTGGACGAGATCTCGGGCGTGCGGAGTGGTTCGGTCCGGATCGCGGGTGACACCACGGTCGGCATCTACGTTCTGCCGGATGCTCTCGCCAGCTTCAACTCGCAGCATCCCGAGATCGAGCTCAGCCTGGAGGTGGTCAACCGGAAGCGCGTCCGAGAGCTGCTGCTGGGCGGCGATGCAGACCTCGGCGTCGCGGGAAGGCTGTGGGACGACGACCTGCTCGAGGCGGAGCCATTCATGGCCAACGAGCTGATGTGCTTCTGCGCGCCAAATCATCCACTCGTCAAGCGCGAGCCTCTCGAGCCAAGCGACCTCCTGGATGGCCCGCTCCTGTTGCGCGAGCCAGGTTCCGGGACCCGCGAGTCGGCCGAGGAGATCCTTCGCGAGCATGGTGTCGATCCGCATCCGGCCATGCAGATGGCCAGCAACGGCGCCCTCAAGCGGGCGGTCGCGAAGGGCCTTGGCGTCACAGTTCTGTCGAGCCACGCGGTCAGGCTCGAGCTCGAGCTCCATCTGCTCCACCCACTCGAGGTTCGCGGCTTTCCCGTCCATCGCACCTGGCACGTGGTCTGGGCGCGAGAACGTTTCCTCAGCCCCGCGGCACTTGCCTTCCGCCGGCACCTGCAGTCCACGGAATGGAGGGTCGATCTCGCGGTTCCGCTAGCCCGGGAGTGACATGCATCCCGCTGCATTAGCGCATCTCTAAAAGGAATTGGACTTCACGTCGCACTGCGCATAGGCTCGGAAGATGCTTCTAATGATGGTGGTGCTTCCGTTAGCCGGGGTTTTCTTTGCTGGGATGTGGGTCGCCTGGTGGATCTCCGCCGATTACTTGTCGGCAGATCGATCGGCTCCCATCAAATACGTCGCTCCGGCGAATCAGCGCCGCGGCATGCCCGTCCAGACCTCAAGGCAAAACATCCGCCTAGCTCGCTAAGCTCTGCTTCCCCGCTTGCGGGGAAGGTGGCGCGCGAAGCGCGCCTGATGGGGAGCGGGAGCTGGCGAAGTGTCGAGCGCGAAGTCACATGGCGCTGGTGACGATGCTCCGGCGGGCCCGATCGAGGCTGGTTGGATAATCGAGGCTGTAGCCTGCTGCCCAGCCAGCGGTGAATTGCGCCTCGGTGAGTGTGGCGCGGCAAAGAGCTTCGGCGCGACGGCGCCCCACTTTCTCATACGGTGCCACCGGTACTCCTTTTTGTTCTCGGAGTGCATCCGCTGCGCCAATCAAGACCGCGCCTTCGGCTGGTTCTCCGAGGCGACTACTCATAAACGAGATTGAGTCAAAGCAATGCGCTAAGCAATTGTGGTTGCTGAGCTCGTCGTACTGGGCAAGTGCGCGTGTCAATAGCGCGGCGGCATCGTTCGTGTTGCCTCGAAGCAATTCCATCGCTCCTACGAGCTCGTCTCTGTGAGCCACAAGATTTGGAACCGGCACCTTGCCCGTAATTTCGGTCAGCTCGTCGAGGAATGGCTTTGCCTTGTCTACTTGATCAGTTTCGAAGTACGTGACCGCCAGCAACATGACCGACATCGCGATCAGCGCGACGTCGTTGGTCTCCCGAAAGACGGCGAGCGAACTTTCGAATAACCCCCGCACCCGGTCCATCTCGTCGGGGGACCAGGAATACCTGGCCAGCCAATGCTTGGCGCGGGCGGCGCCCCGTCGATCACCTTCGGCCTCGAACCCCGACAGGCTGATACGCATGCTCGCAACACCGCCCGTGAAATCGCCGGCCGCCGCCGCGAGAAGCCCACGGAAAAATAGGACACGGCTGGGAAGGTCGGCTTCGCCGTGCCGTTGGATTAATTGTTCGAGGAAGTAGTTCCCGTCTCCGACCGATCTCATCCACCAGAAGCGGAACAGATCGGTCACCGCCACCAAACCCATCTCTCTGTCCTTGGGGTCGGAACTACTGATCGCCCAGCCAAGCGCCGCTCGGATGTTGTCGAGCTCTCGGTCGAGGGCTGCCAGCCACTCGTATTGCTTTGGACCGTCTAACTGCGCGGCTGCTCGCCTGGCTGACGCGGCAACCCAACGAAGATGGGCCGAGCGTGCCGCTGGTGCCAAACCTGAGTCGAGCAATCGATCCCTACCGAACGCCCGGATGGTCTCCAGCATCCGATATCTCGTCTCGTCACCGACTTGCTCGCGGATGACGACGGATTTATCTACAAGTTCAGCTACCGCCGCGAGCGGGTCTCCTGTTGCGATGCAAGCCTGGACCGCGTCCAAACTGAAGCCTCCCGCAAACACTGACAGCGCGTCGAAGACGGCTTGCTCGTCTGAGCTCAAAAGGTCATAGCTCCAACGAACTGTCGCCTCCAGTGTGCGTTGACGGGGCATTGCCGTTCGACTCCCGCCGGTCAGCAAACGAAAGCGATCGTCAAGACGGTCGGCAATCTCCGCGATTGTTAGATGGCGCGTTCGGGTAGCTGCGAGTTCGAGCGCGAGCGGGAGACCATCAAGGCGCCGACAGATCGCCGCGATTGCGCTTTCGTCGATCGGGCTTAAGACAAGTCCAGGATTCGCGGCCGTCGCACGCTCGAGAAACAATTCCGTCGCGGGGCTTGCGTGAGGGCCCCCACCCTCCTTGACGAGAGCCAGTGCGGGAACCGGCCAGACCACCTCTCCGACGAGTTGGAGCGGTTCACGACTCGTAGCCAGGATCCGAACGCCTGCGCAGTGGTGGAGAAGGGTGTCAATCACTTCGGCGGCTGTTGAAATCACTTGCTCGCAGTTGTCGATGACAATCAGCTTGTCGGCGCTGACCAGGTGGAGCTTTAGAGACTCGAGCGGAGTCCTCGCCGGTTCGTCAGGCACCCCGACAGCGGAGGCGACCGTCTTAGCGACGAGCACTGGATCGCCGATCCCGGAGAGGTCCGCCATCCGGACCCCATCATCGAAGTCGATCCCCAAAGCGTTTGCAACAGCGATGGCGAGGCGCGTCTTGCCAATTCCGCCTGGTCCTACCAATGTCACGAGGCGGTCGCCTCGGACGAGGCGGCAGACGCTCTCAATGTCAGATGCCCGTCCTATCAGGCTCGTCAGAGCCACTGGTAGGTTGTGGCCAGCATCGGCTGCGCGCCGGACGGTATCAACTACGGCCAATTTCGCATCCTGTTGAAGGATTCGTTTCAGCAGAGTCTGGAGATCAGACCCGGGTTCCATGCCCTGCTCCTCCACCAGCCGTTCACGGATGCGCTGATAGACGTCAGAAGCTTCTGCTTGGCGACCGGACCGATATAAGGCCAGCATCAGCTCCCCGGTCATTCGCTCGCGAAGAGGATGCGCGCGCGTCAACGACATCAGTTCCGCGATCACCTCGCGATGCCGCCCCAGTTCCAAACACGCATCAAGCCGTTCCTCGATCGCATGCAACCGAAGCTCATTCAGGCGCGAAGCCTCGCTAAGCGAAAACGTCTCCCCTTCGAAGTCGGCGAGGGCGGGCCCGCGCCATAGCCCAAGCGCCTGCTCTAATCGCGGCAGAGCTTCCTTGGGCTCGAGTTGCTTGGCTCCTTCGACCAGTTCCTCAAACTGGGACGCGTCGAGGTCACCACGGTCGATTTGGAGCTGGTAGCCGGCAGCACCTCGGATCAGGGTCTTGTACGGGGCTCCGTCCGGCTCGAGCACCCGCCGCAGCTGTGAGACATAGACCTCAATGGCATGTTCGGCAGTAGGCGGGGCGTCTTGCCCCCAAAGCAATTCCGTGAGGCGGTCGATAGCCACAACCACGTTCGGTTGCGTCAGCAGGACGGCGAGAAGGGCACGCTGCTTGGCCCCGCCGAGGGCGATCGCCTGGCCGTGGCGCCTGACCTCCACGGGACCCAGAATCCGGTACTCCATCGCCAGCGAACCAATTCTGGACTCCTGCACTGCGTTGTCCAGAACCTTGAGCGCCTCTTGAACGCTGGTTGAACGGCCGGTCCGAAGCTCGTGCTGGCGGTCGACGAGACCGACTCAACGCCAGGAGGATCGCGATGTTGACCTTTATTCGTAGCGCCGAAATAGATCTGGCCGGGGCGAACGGACTGGGCGGTTTTGAGCTGCCGGCGGACTTTCAGATGCCCACCGCGGAGGAAATCGAACATGACCTGGAACTGAGCAAGCCTGGATGGAAAAGTCTTCTCAGGTCTTCTGAAGGCGAACCTGATCGGGCTTATCCCAGCCGGTTTCCAAGGGTCTTGATCCTCGTGGCTCTTATCGCCTTGAGCGCGGTTTTTTGGGGTGAGGCGTCAACAGCAGCCGGGCCCACGACCAGCTCGCATTTCATCTGGACTGCTCGGGGGCCAATTCCCGCTGACGGCCTGATCAACCCGGTTACGGCAGTGACCTTGAACGATGGCCTGCGCCCATAGGAAGGTAACTAGGCCCGGCACGGCGCAAATGCAGCATTCCACCCGTTGTCGCCAGAAGGGTGGAATCTGAGCCGAATAGCGCCGCGTCGGCGCCACAGGGGCGGAATTCCGGCTACTTCTTCTTGGAAGAAGCGGGCTTAGCCGCCGGCGCCGCTTTGGCAGGAGCTGCCGCACCCTTCTTGGCTGCTGGTTGTTTGCCTTTCGCAGCCACGGGAGGCGCGATCTTCAGCTTCGCCATCTGCCGCGCCAGGCGCGCCTTGCGCCGGCTTGCGTTGTTCTTGTGCAGCACGCCCTTCGCGGCCGCGCGATCGAGCGCCTTCACCGCCTCGAGCGTCAGCGCGTAGCGATCGGATTCCGCGACCGGGCCCCCCGTCAGCGACTTCCGCGCCTTAACGACGAGCGTCTTCACCTCCGACTTCACCGAGCGATTGCGCTCGGCACGCTTAACGCTCGCGCGAGCCTGCTTCTTGGCAGACTCCGTCCGCTTAGCCACGAGTCATCATCCGGCTGGAAGTACGCACGAACCTAGGATTATAGGGGCCCATGGAATTCGAGCTCGGCGGGAAGCGGCCCCAGGTACACAAAGACGCGTACGTCGCACCGACCGCCGTCCTCATCGGGGACGTCGTGATCGAGGCGGGCGCCAGCGTGTGGTTCGGCGCGGTGCTGCGCGGCGACGAGGCGCAGATCAAGGTCGGCGAAGGCTCGAACGTACAGGACAACGCTGTCATCCACTGCTCGACGAACCTCCCGACGATCATCGAGCGCAACGTGACGGTCGGCCACTCCGCGTTGCTCGAAGGCTGTGTCGTCGAGGAGGGCGCGCTCGTCGGGATGGGCGCCATCATGCTGCAGCGAAGCCGTCTTGGCGCTGGATCGCTGCTCGCTGCAGGCGCCGTCCTCGCGGAGGGAAGCGAAATCCCGCCCGGCCACCTCGCGGCGGGCGTGCCCGCAACCGTCAAGAAGCCGCTCGGAGGCTCGTCGGACAAGTGGGTGGGTATGGCGGCCCAGAAGTATCAAGACCGCGCCATCACGTATCGAGAAAAGCTGAAGCCCGTCGATCCTCAGTGACTACCGTGCACAAGTGACGATCGTGCTGCCGGCACGCGCCAAGCTCAATCTCGACCTCGCCGTCCTCCGCCGTCGAGACGATGGGTTTCACGACGTCCGCACCACGCTGCAGGCGATCGACCTGCACGACCTCGTCTCACTCACACCGGCAGACAAGACGTCACTCACCATCTCCGGCCTCGCGGTCGAGAACACGAAGGACAACTCCGTTCTGAAAGCTCTCGCGGCACTAGAAGAGGCAGCCAGGAAAAAGCTGCCCACCGAAATCCACCTTCACAAGCAGATCCCCGCCGGCGCCGGCATGGGCGGCGCCAGCTCCGACGCCGCGACCGCGCTCAGAGGACTCGCGGCGCTCCATCACGTCACCGCGGACCTCAAGACGATCGCAGCACAAATCGGCGCGGACGTCCCTTTCTTTCTCACTGGCGGGGCAGCGATCGGCGAGCAGCGCGGCGACCACCTCACCCCAGTTCCCACACAGCAGCTATGGTTCGCCATCGCGTGGCCGGGCTTCGAGCTCTTAACGAAAGACGTTTACCGTGCATGGGACAAAATTGACCAGTCTTCAATTCAATCTTGGAACGACTCACCGAATCACCTCACACATGCCGCGATGAGCATTGAACCGCGCCTCCAGGAATTTGCCAACGCTCTTAACAGACTTGGTCCAACCTGGCAGATGACCGGCAGCGGCTCAGCGTACTTTTGTCACTGCGCCGACGAGGCGTTGGCGCGCAACATCACGTCCGAATTGAAAGTCTGGACCGCGGTTGCCCAAGCCATCGGGCCGTGGGCGGAGTGATCCGCAAAACCGCAGCCGTCTGGGCCGGCAAGGCCACCGGCACTCTGAGCCGTGTCAGCCGTCGTGGCGGCGGCACCACCCTCCCCGGCGACGTCGCCCGGGCAATCGACCCGAAAGTCCTGACCAAGCTCTCGCAGGACCTGACGCACGGCTCGATAGTGATCACCGGCACCAACGGCAAGACCACCGCCTCGCGCATGGTCACCTGGCTCCTCGAAGGAGCCGGGCACAAAGTCGTGACCAACCGCGCCGGCGCCAACCTCATCTTCGGCGTCACGGCGGCAGCCGTGGATCGCGCGGGGATGGATGCGCGCCTTCGCGCCGACTGGGGCGTTTTCGAGATCGACGAAGCGAGCCTGCCGAAGGCCGTCGAGGAGATCAAACCCACTGCCACGCTCGTCCTCAATCTCTTTCGCGACCAGCTCGACCGCTATGGCGAGCTCGAATCTATCGCCAAGAAGATTGAGTCCGCGCTCAGCGCGCTGCCCGCCGGCAGCACCGCCATCCTCAACGCCGATGACCCTCGTGTCGCCGAGATCGGCCTCGGCCTGCCCAACAAACCGCTGTGGTACGGCCTCGATGACATGAGAGTCGCCGCACATGAGCTGCCGCACGCCGCCGACGCGCGGACCTGTCCCAAATGCGGCGCGAGCCTCCACTTCGACGCTGTATACGTGGGCCACGACGGGGTCTACAAATGCCCCAATAACGACTTCGCGCGGCCCGCACCAAGCATCACCGCGCAAAACATCAACCTCGCCAGCTTCTACCGGTTTTCCGCCGACATTGAGAACACGCAGCTCGACGTCCAGCTGGGTGGTCTCTACAACGTCTACAACGTGCTCGCCGCCTTCGCGGTGGCTCGCACCCTAGGCCTCGAACCCGGCTATATCGCAGAACGTCTCCGCGACTTCCGCGCTGCCTTCGGCCGCCAGGAGCGCGTGGAGTTTCGCGGCCGCATCCTCAACCTGGTCCTCTCCAAAAACCCCGCGGGCTTCAACGAGACACTGAGAACCTCGATCGACCTCGCGAACGGAACGAATTTCCTGATCGCGCTCAACGACCGCAAGGCCGACGGCACCGACGTCTCGTGGATCTGGGACGTCGACTTCGAGCACCTGAAGGACAAGGCGCAGGTCGTCGTCCCCGCCGGCAATCGGGCCCACGACCTCGCGGTCCGGCTCAAGTACGCGGGCGTCCAGGCCGCCGAACCCGAAACAGACCCCGGCCGCGCGCTCGACCTCCTCATCAAGTTGACGAAGGAAGGCGACATTGCCCATCTCCTGTGCACTTACACCGCAATGCTCGACCTCCGCGCCGAGCTCGTCCGGCGCGGCTGGGCAAAGCCTTACTGGCAGACTTAAACAAGTGAGCGAGAAATTCACGGTCGGCTGGCTCTATCCCGACCTCATGAACATCTACGGCGACCGCGGCAACATTCTGACCCTGCTCAAGCGCGCCGAATGGCGCGGCTTCGAGCCCAGGCTCGTCGAGCTCGGACGCGGGACCACCAAACAGATGGACGAGGTCGACATCTTCTTTTTCGGAGGCGGTCAGGACCGCGAGCAAGCGCTCGTCTACGAGGACCTGCTCGAGTTCAAACAGCCACCGCTCGAACAAGCAGTGAACAACGGCGCCGTCATCCTCGCCGTGTGTGGCGGTTACCAGCTCCTAGGGAGCTACTACCAGACTGCCGACGGCGCTCGCTACCCGGGCATCGGCATGATCGACGTCCGCACCGAGGCGGGCAAGAAGAGGTTCATCGGCGACGTCGTCATCGAAACCCACATCGAAACACTCGAACCGAAGACCCTCGTAGGTTTCGAAAACCACAGCGGCCGCACCTTCCTCGGACCGAAGGCGAGCCCGTTGGGCAAGACACTCCTCGGCCACGGCAACAACGGTGCGGACAAGCAAGAAGGCCTCGTGCAGGGAAATGTCGTCGGCACGTACATGCACGGATCGCTCCTACCGAAGAACCCGCACCTCGCGGACTACCTGATCCGCAACGCCCTCATCCGGCGCGGCGTGGACGAGCTTTCGCCGCTCGACGACTCGGTTGAGCTGGCCGCGCACGAACGGATTTTGCAACGCGCGCAGCACCACCTGCACCTCCAGCACCGTTAGACCTGACCGCCGCAACCGTTGGTGTCAGTGCCTCGCGCAGCACCTCGTCGATCGACTCGACCATCACCAGCTGCATCTCCTTGCGCAGGTCGGCTGGGATGTCGTCGAGGTCGGCTTCATTTCGCCGAGGCAACAGCACGCGCCGCAACCCAGCGCGGTGCGCGCCGAGCACCTTCTCCTTGATGCCGCCGATCGGCAGCACCCTGCCGCGCAGCGTGATCTCGCCCGTCATGGCCACGTCGTCGCGCACCGGACGGCCGGTCAGCAGTGACGCCATCGCGACCAGCACCGTGATGCCCGCGGAGGGGCCCTCCTTCGGCTGCGCACCCGCCGGCACGTGCACGTGGATGTCGTTTTTGTCGAACAGCGTGGGATCGATGTTCAGTGACGACGCTCGCGACTTCAGGTAGGACAGCGCGGCCGACGCCGACTCCTTCATCACCTCGCCGAGCTGACCCGTGAGCTTCAACTCGCCCTTGCCCGGCGTCAGCGCGGCCTCGACGAAGATGATCTCGCCGCCGACCGGCGTCCACACCAGACCGGTGGCCACGCCGGGGCGGTCGATCCGCTCCGCGACGTCGTCGTAAAACCGCCTCTTGCCCAGCGCGGCGCGCACGCGCTTGACGTCGTCGACCACTTTGCGTGACCTCTTGACGGCCATGTCCGCAACGTCGCGCCGCATGACCGAAGCGATCTCGCGCTCCAGGTTGCGAACGCCGGCTTCGCGCGTGAACTGGCTGATGATCAGGCGGATCGCGTCTTCGGAGATCGTGATCTCGCCCGGCCGCAACCCATGCGCGATGAGCTGCTTCGGGATCAGGAACATCTGCGCGATATGCACCTTCTCTTCCTCGGTGTAGCCCGAGAGGTTCAGCACCTCCATCCTGTCGCGCAGAGCGGGCGGGATGGTGTCAAGAGTGTTGGCCGTCGTGATGAACATGACCTTCGAGAGGTCGAACGGCACGTCAAGGTAGTTGTCGCGAAAGTCCTTGTTCTGCTCGGGATCGAGCACCTCGAGCAATGCGGACGATGGATCGCCCCGCCAGTCGGCGCCGATCTTGTCCACCTCGTCGAGCATGAAGACAGGGTCGTTCGATTCGGCGCGCCGGATCGCCTGCAGGACGCGCCCCGGCATGGCGCCGATGTACGTCCGCCGATGCCCTCGGATCTCTGCTTCGTCGTGCACGCCTCCCAGCGACGCCCGCGCGAATTTGCGCCCCATCGCCCGCGCGATCGATTGACCCAGCGACGTCTTGCCCACGCCAGGCGGTCCGACAAAGCACAGGATCGGCTCGCGGCCGCGGTCCGTCGAGCCGCGCTCTTGCTTCAATCGCCGCACCGCGAGGTGCTCGACGATGCGCTGCTTCACCTTGTCGAGGTCGTAGTGGTCCGCGTCGAGGATCTGCCGAGCCTTCTTCACGTCGACCTCGCCGCCCGTCGAAATGTTCCACGGCAGCGACACGATCAATTCCAGATAAGTTCGAATCACCGACGACTCGGGCGACGCCGAGGGGATCCGCTCCAAACGAGAAATTTCGCGATCCGCCTCGCGCTTCGCCTCGGCAGGCAGCTCCGCCTTCTCGATCCGCTCGCGCAGCTCGACCAGCTCGCCGTGCTCGCTGTCCATCTCACCCAGCTCTCGCTGGATGGCCTTGAGCTGCTCGCGCAGGAAGTACTCGCGCTGGGCCTTGCCCATCTGCTCTTCGGCCTGCGACTGGATCTTGCGGCCGAGCTCCAGCACTTCGAGCTCGTGCGCCATGTGGCCCAGCAGCCGCTCGAGCTTCTCCTTGGCGGAGTCCAGCTCGAGGATCTCCTGCCGCTGCTCGGTCGTCAGCCGGATGTGGTTGGCGATGTAGTACGCCAGGTGCAGCGGATCCTCGATCGCCCCCGCGGCGCTCGACAGCTCGGCGGGAAGGTGGGGGGCCAGCGTGACGAGCTGCTGGAAGGAAGAGATCGCGCGCCGCATCAGGGCTTCACGCGGGAGCGACAGGATCGTTTCCGACGACTCCGGAAGCATGTCGATCGCTGCCTCGAGGTAAGGGTCCTCCGACAGCGCCTCGGTCAGCTTGATTCGTCGTAGTCCGAGCACCGCTAACTGCACAGTCCCGTCGGGCAGCTTGAGCAGGTGCTGCACCCGCACCATCGTGCCGATGTGGTGGAGGTCGTTGAATCCGACCTCCTCCGCCGACTCATCGAGCTGAGTCGCGACGGCGATGTGACGCTCGGAGCCGGTCAAGTCCTCGAGCAGCTGCAGCGAGCGCTTGCGGCCGACCGACAGTGGGATGAAGATGCGTGGAAAGACGACGGTTGACTTGAGCGGAAGCACAGGAAGGCGCGAAGGAACTGCTCCCTCCACGTTCAGCCCCGGTACCTCGCTCACCCTCGGATTATCCCCCAGTTACTTCCCTCTCCCCTTCGGGGAGAGGGCTAGGGTGAGGGGCTGAAGTTGGCAGTGCCTACGACTGCGGCCAGAACACCCCTGGTGTGAAGGGAAGCCAGTTGACTTCATTCGTCGGCATGACCGGGTTTTCCCCAACCCCAAAGCTCACCTCGGTCTCGGTTCCTGTCGCGAGCTGCATGGCGAACACCTTGCCGGTCGGCTGCGTGCCCCAGGGCGCGCCGCACGCCATCGGATCGCACGGCGCTTCTTCCAGGTACCAGACCCAGCCGTTCCTCACGAAGAGAGCCTGGGTCCGGAGCTTGTCGACGAGCATGCGGGTAGTCCCGGCCTTCATGTCGTACACGTAGACGCGGAGCTTGATCGAGTTTGGGTCGGCGTTCGCGGTATAGGCAACCTGGCCGCCATCGGGTGACAGCCCGGCCAAATTTGTCCAGGCGCCCGCGCCGGCCAGGCTGGAGATCCCGGACTCCGGCGCCCAGACCTTGGCGACGTCGTTGCCGAACCCGATCACAAACAAGCGATGGCCGCTCCGGTCCCAAAAAGCCGTTGTCGCCTGGTCGAGCGTGGCCACCCGGGTGCGGTCGGAAAGGCGATACACCGCGAGCGGGTCCCCACCTTTGCCGAAGCCCCACCCTGCGGCCACGTACTGACCGTCCGGTGATACGGCGAGGACGGGCTGTGGCAGCCCGAACCGGCAGATGCAGTCAACGGCCCCAATCCGATACGTGAAAAGTGGTATCCCGGCGCTTCGCCCGAACAACCAGACCTGCACGGTGGTTTCGCTCGAGACTGTCGCTTCGAGCCGGGTGGAGTAGGCGACCAGAGCGCCGCTCGGGTGCCAGGTAGCCGTGTTGGTCCACACGGGAAGCGTGCCCGCCGGGGTATCACTGCCGTTGGCGAACGAGTGGACGCGGATGTTGGTCAGGTCGGCCGATTGCGGATCCAGGTAAGTGAAAGTGCTTCCACTGAAGAGAAGCGCCGAGGTCCCGAGGATGCGGCACAGGAGTCGAGGGTGCACCGGATCGGTCACGTCGTAGATGAGCGACGTTCCGTACACCCCGCCGATCATCACGAGGTTCGTCCCGCCCGAGCTGCTGCGGCACGCGATCGAAGCCGCCGGCAACGCGGCCGGTGACGGGGATGGGCTCGATTCAACCGGCGACGTGGTTGGGCTTGGGATCGGACCGGGCTTGGCGGCCTCAGGCGACGGGGACGGCGACCTCGCAGCGAGCGAGCCGCTCGACGCGCCGATACCGCACCCGCTCACGCACACGAGCATTGCCGCGAGGCACGCCAATCTTCGCATCCTGATTTGCAACCCTAACCGGCCGGCCAGAACTCCCCTGGTGTGAAGGGAAGCCAGTTGACCTCCGTAGTCTGCATGACCGGGTTTTCCCCAACCCCAAAGCTCACCTCTGTCTCAGTTCCGGTCGAGAGTTGCAGGGCGAATACCTTGCCGGTTGGCCGCGTACCCCAGGGCCCGCAGGTGCTGGTGCTTGGACCGCATACAACCTCTTCCAGGTACCAGATCCAGCCGTTCCTCACAAAGAGGGCCTGGGTCCGAAGCTTGTCGATGAGCATGCGTGTGGTCGCCGACTTCTGTTCGTAAACATAGACGCGGAAGTTCGAATACTTGGCATCGGCGGACGCGGTGTAGACGATCTGGCCGCCATCGGGCGACAGTCCGGCCAGGAACGACCAGGCACCGGCGCCGACCAGGCTCGTGAGTCCCGCCTCCGGCGTCCAGACTTGGGCAGGGTCGGCGACGAAACCGCCGGCACCGTCGGAAGCGAGACCGTTCACAAAAAGACGGTGACCGCTGCGATCCCAAAAAGCCGTAGCCGCCTGGTCGAAGGTGATCACGCGAGTGCGGTCGGACAGGCGATACACGGCCAGCGGCTCTGACCCTTTGCCGGAGAGCCATCCCGCGACCAGGTACTGACCGTCCGGGGACATGGCGAGGACGGGTTGCGGCAGCCCGAACCGGCAGCCGATGCAGCCGGCGATCCCGATCCGGTACGTACCGATCAGCAATGACGTGCCTTGTACGTACTGCCAGACCTGCATCGAGCCGGCGGGATTGTCGCCTGCCGGCTCGAGCCGGACGGTATAGGCGCTCAGCGTGCCATCCGGGGTCCACGCGCCTTTGGTCGTCACCGCGGGAAGCACGCCCGCCGGACCTTCGTTGCCATCGGCAAACCAATGGAGCACGATGTTGGTTCGGTCGGCAGATCGTGGATCCAGGTACATGAACGCGTTTCCGCCCGAAAGATGCGCCGGCGCGTTCAACATGCGGCACTGGAGTCGCGGGTGTACCGGATCGGTCACGTCGTAGATGAGCGTCGTTCCGTATACCCCGCCGATCATTACGAGGTTCGTCGCACCCGAGCTGTTCGAACACTTGATGGTTGCAACCGGGATCGGGGCCAGAGAGGGAGAGGGGCTCGTTTGAACTGGCGTCGCGATTGGGCTTGGACCTGGACTCGGACTGGCCGCAGCAGGCGACGGCGACCTCGCTGCGAGTGAGCTGGGGGACGCCCCGATGCCGCATCCGCTTGCGCACATGAGAATTGCCGCGAGGCAGGCCAGCTTTCCCATCCTGGAAAGGTAACGAGCGGCGCCGGAAGGCAGTTACCCCAGATTCCCTCTCCCCTTCGGGGAGAGGGTTAGGGTGAGGGGCTTAAACTTGCATCAGCGTTGAGTCAATCGCTAACCGCCGTCATACTCGCCGCCGGTCACGGCACCCGGATGCGGTCACGTATTCCCAAAGTCCTCCATCCGATCTGCGGCCGCCCCATGCTCGACTACGTCCTGGACGCGGTCACCGGGGCCGGCGCCAAGGACGTCAAGGTCATCGCCAACCCGCATCACGCCGAGGTTGCCGCCCACCTCGATGAGAGGGGCATCGCGCCCACCTTCCAGCGCGAACCCAAAGGCACAGCGCACGCCTTGCAGCAGATCCCCGAAGCCGAGCTCAAAGGCAAAGAGGTGCTCGTGGTCAACGGCGACTCGCCCCTGCTCACGGCGGAAACGATCACGAAAGTCGTCGACGCCCACCGCGCTGCCGGCTCGCCGGCCACCATCGCCAGCGTGGAGGACCCGACCAGAAACGACGGCCGCATCATCCGTGCCGCCAACGGCTCGCTCGAGCGCATCGTCGAGCGCAAGGACGCGACCGACGCGATGCGAACGAGCGTCCACGAGTTCAACGTCGGCGTCTATGTCTTCGACGGGACCGAGCTCACGAAGGCCTTGAAAGAGATCAAGGACGACAACCAGGCCGGCGAGTTCTACCTCACCGACGTCTTCCTGCACCTGAAACCGGTGACGGTCGTCAAGCTCGACGACCCGAACGAGGCCATGGGCGTCAAGGATCGGACCAGGCTCGCCGCCGCCACCGCGACGATCCAGAAGCGCATCCTCGACAAGCTCATGCTCTCCGGCGTCACCATCGTCGACCCGGAATCCACCTTCGTCGATGCCACGGTCACGATCGGCCAGGACACCGTCATCGAGCCGTTCACGGTGCTGAAAGCGCACACGAGCATCGGCGCCGACTGCCGCATCGGCCCCCACGTGCATATAGAGGACGCGAGGATCGGCGACCGCGCCGACTGCGGGCCGTTCGCCAAGCTGCGTCCCGGCACGGAGATCGGCGACGACGTCCACATCGGCAGCTTCGTCGAGCTGGTCCGCACCAAGGTGGGGAGGGGAAGCAAGGTTCCTCACGTCTCCTACCTCGGCGATACCGATCTCGGCGAGGACGCCAACATCGGAGCCGGTACCATCACGGCCAACTTCGATGGGACCAACAAGAACCGGACCACGATCGGCGACCGCGCGTTCGTCGGCGTGGACACGATGCTGGTCGCTCCCGTCAAACTTGGTCGGGAATCCCGGACCGGGGCCGGTTCGGTCGTCACCAAGGACGTGCCGGATGGCGCGACAGCCGTTGGAGTTCCCGCTAGGGTGGTACGGAGGAAAGTCGTGAGCTCGGAAACCGAAGCAAAGTGATCGGGCGAATCCAGACAGCTGTCGAGTTCGCCGGGGAGGAGTCGTCCCCGTGGGGGGCCCTCAAGCTGATTGCCGGCTCCGCCAACCGCGAGCTGGCTGAACGGATCTCAACGATCATCGACGTTCCCCTCACCGACCCCCGGATTCGCCGCTTTCCCGACGGCGAGATCAACGTCAAGATCGAGGACTCGATGCGTGGCCACGACGTGTTCGTGATCCAGCCGACCTCGCCCCCGGTGAACGAGCACCTGATGGAGCTGTTCATCATCCTCGACGCGCTTCGCCGCGCCTCGGCCGGCCGCGTCACCGCGGTCGTCCCGTACTACGGCTACGCGCGCAAGGAGCGCAAGACGCAGCCCCGCGAACCCATCTCGGCCAAGCTGGTCGCCAACTTCATCACCCTCGCGGGCGCCGACCGCTTGCTGCTGCTCGACCTCCATGCCGAAGCCATCGAGGGCTTCTTCGACGTCCCCACCGACCACCTTTCGCCGCACCGGATCTTCGCCGACTACCTGAAGACGCTCAACCTGCGCCACCTCACGATCGTCGCCCCCGACGCCGGCGGTGGCCGCCGCGCCGAGGCCGTCGCCAACAACCTGGCGGCGCCGATCGCGTTCGGTTACAAACGCCGCTCGAGTGACGACGAGGTGGAGGTGATCGCCGTGTCAGGTGACGTGAAGGGCCGCGACTGCGTCGTGGTCGAGGACATCATCACGACCGGCAGCACCATCGCCAAGCTCGCGGTTGCACTGCGCTCGCAGGGCGCGAACAGAGTGCTGATCGCCGCGACGCACCCTGTGCTCACCGGCGACGCTGTCGAAAGGCTGAAGAGAGCAGACGTGGACGAAGTCATCGTGACCGACTCCGTTCCCATCTCCCCAGAGAAGCTGGGACCCCCAATCACGGTGCTGTCGGTCGCACCTTTGCTCGCCGAGGCGATCATCCGGGTGCACGAGAACCGGAGCGTCAGCGAGCTCTTCAGATAATCCTCTCGTCATGACCGGCCAGGAAACGATCGAGGTAATCGTTCTGCTCGTGTGCTTTGTCGTGGCCGCGATGGCGAGCGGCACCGAGACGGCGCTCACCTCGGTCGGCCGCCTGCGCGTGCGATTCCTCGCCGAGCAGGGCAGCAAGTCCGCGGCCATCCTGCAGCGCTTGCGGGCTGATCCGAACCGGTTCCTGTCGACAGTGCTTTTCATAAACACGCTCGCGCTCATCGTCGCGTCGACCGCGACGGCGCTACTCAGCGAGTCGTTCTTCAGCCAGTGGGGCGTGCCTGCGGCATGGCGCCTCTGGCTGACGCTGCTGGTCTCCCTTGTGCTTTCGGTCATCCTTCTGATCGCGGCTGAGGTCACGCCGAAGACGCTCGCCATCACACACGCGGAGCGCGTTGCGCTGGCGGCTGCCGTCCCCGTCGACAGGCTCGCGAGCTTCCTGAACCCGATCCTGTGGATAGTCACGTTCGTCTCGCGAGGCCTCACCGGCGGTCGCGCGGCTCGGGCTCCGTACCTCTCTGAAGAGGAGCTCATCAGCCTGCTCCACGTGTCGGAGGAGCAGGGGGTCATCGAAGAGCAGGAGCACCAGATGATCCACGGCATCATCGAGATCGGTGACAAAACCGTGCGCGAGATCATGATCCCGCGCACCGACATCGTCGCGGTGGAACGGCACTCCGACCTGCGAGACGTCGTCAAGGTCTTCAAAGAGCACCGCCACACGAGGATGCCGGTATACGAGCACGACATCGACCACGTGATCGGGCTCATCCACACCAAGGACCTGCTGCTCTTTTACACGCTGTCGAGCTCGCAGAAGTTCGACATGGACAAGCTGCTTCGGCCCATCGAGTTCACACCGGAGCAGAAAAAGGTCGACGAGCTGCTGCACGACATGCGCACCAAGAAGCAGCACATGATGATCGTGGTCGACGAGTACGGCGGAACCGCCGGGCTGGTCACGCTCGAAGACCTGCTCGAGGAGATCGTCGGTGAGATTCGCGACGAGTACGACTCCGCGGAGGAGGACATGCTCGTGATCCTCAACGAACACGAGGCGCGCGTCGACGCCGGGTTCCCACTGGAGGAGCTCAACTCCCGGCTGGGTCTCGCGATCGAGGAATCGGGCGACTACGACTCGGTCGGCGGCTACGTCCATTCGGTTCTCGGCAAGATCGCGCAGCCAGGCGATTCGTTCAAGGCCGGCAAGGCGAAATGGACCGTTGAGAAGGTGAAGGGCCGGCGCATCGAGACGATCCGCTTGACGGCGGACCAGCCCTGGCCGACAGACGTCCTGGTCGATTCGGGCCTCGCGCACCCGTCGCACTCGCACGAGCCCGACGGCAAGAGTCACGAAGCAGTGGAGAAAGAGACTGGCCACATATCGTGACCAGGCGGTCGTGCTGCGCAAGCTCGACTACGGCGAAGCCGATCGAATCTTCACGCTGCTGACCCGGAACCACGGCAAGGTGGGGGCGATCGCGAAGGGGGTTCGGCGGCCGGAGTCGAAGCTGGGCCCATCGCTCGAGCTGTACGGGCACGTGGACGTGCTCCTGGCCAAGGGCCGCGGCGAGCTGGACGTCGTGGCGCAGGTGCAGCGCATGCCCGGGCTGCGGATCGCCGGTGACGTGGAGCGCATGTCGCACGCGGCGTTGATCGCGGAGCTTGCGGAGCGCGTGTGCGAGGACAGGCACCCGGTCGACGGCGTGTACGAGCTGGCGGTGATGGCGCTGGACGAGCTGGCGCGCGAGACCGATCCCAGGCGCGCGTCCGCCTACTTCTTGATGGCCGCCCTCGACCTTCTGGGCTACTCGCCGCAGCTGACCGCATGCGTGTCTTGCGACAAGCAGCTCACCGCCAAGCCGGCGGCGTTCAGCCCTGAGGCGGGCGGCTTCCTTTGCGACAACTGCGCGATGCCGGGTATGCCGCTGGTGCCGCTCGCGGGGATCAAGGTGCTGCGGCTGATGGCCGCCGGCAACCTCGAAACCTACCGGCGCCTCAAGCTCGACGCGCCGCTGATGTCGTCGATCGAAGGAGTGCTGACGACGCAGCTGGAGCATCACCTGGACCGCCGCTTGAAGTCGCTACAGTTCCTGCACCAGATGAGGGGTTACGAACATGTTGAAAGTTGATCGAGCGTTCAGTGGGTTTTCAGTGAACGACCTTGCCGTGGCCAAAGAGTTCTACGGCGAGACCCTGGGCGTGCAGCTCGAGGAGATTCCGGCGGGTATCCGGCTGAAGATCGGGAACGGCATCCTGATCTATCCGAAGCAGGATCACTTGCCGTCGACATATACGATGCTCAACTTTCCGGTCGACAACATCGACCAGGCGGTGGATGAGCTGACCGCCAAAGGCATCAAGTTCGAGCACTACCAAGGCATGACCGACCAGAAAGGTGTGGCCCGAGGCCTCTCGCACGATCGAGGTCCGGACATCGCGTGGTTGAAAGACCCCGCAGGCAACATCCTGTCGATCCTCCAACAGGTATGAGTGCTGGGAGGTGTCGTTGCTTCCCCGCTTGCGGGGAAGGTGGCGCCTCCCCATTTATGGGGAGGTGGCGCGAAGCGCCGGTGGGGCCGCGAAGCGGCCGGCCGGATGGGGAGTGGCGAATTTGACAGTCGCGAAAGAACAGCTCATGGAGAAGGTCGTCGCCCTCACCAAGCGACGCGGCTTCATCTACCCCTCGAGCGAGATCTACGGCGGGCTCTCCGGCTTCTACGACTACGGCCCCTACGGCGTCGCGCTCAAGCGCGCGATCCGCGACCTCTGGTGGCGACACATGGTCGAGCTGCGTGACGACGTGGTCGGCCTCGAGTCGACCTTGATCATGCCCTCCCAGGTCTGGGAGGCCTCCGGCCACCTCACCAACTTCGTCGACCCCCTCCGCCAGTGCCTCGGCCAGTGCAAAAAGCGCTGGCGCGCGGACCACGTGACCGGGGACAAGTGTCCCGAGTGCGGAGGCCCGCTCGACGAGGCGCGGATGTTCAACCTCATGTTCAAGACGCACGTGGGCCCGGTGGAGGATTCCTCGTCCGAGGTCTATCTGCGGCCCGAGACGGCGCAGGGCATGTTCGTCGACTTCAAAAACGTCCTCAACTCGTCCCGCGTGCGCGTGCCGTTCGGTATCGCGCAGCAGGGCCGGGCCTTCCGCAACGAGATCACTCCCGGCAACTTCGTCTTCCGAGTGCGCGAGTTCGAGCTGATGGAGATGGAATTCTTCGTCAAGCCCGACACGGATGACGAGTGGTTCAACTACTGGCGTACCGAGCGGATGCGCTGGTACACCGACGTGCTGGGAATCAAGGCCGATCGCCTCCGCATGTACGACCACCCGAAGGCAGGCCTGTCCCACTACTCGAAGCAGACCACCGACATCGAGTACGACTTCCCATTCGGCTGGGGGGAGTTAGAGGGCGTCGCGGATCGCACCGACTTCGACCTTCGCGTCCACCAGGAAAAGTCGAAGGTCGACCTGACCTACCTCGAACCGGAGACGAACGAGCGCTACCTGCCCTGGGTGATCGAGCCGGCGGTGAGCGTGGACCGGATCTTCATCACCCTGCTGCTCGACGCATACGACGAGGACGTGGTCAACAACGAGCCGCGCGTGGTCCTGCACTTCCACCCGAACGTGGCGCCCGTACAGGTCGCGGTCGTGCCTCTGTCGAAGAAGCCAGAGCTCATCGGGCCGGCCCAGGAGGTCATGAAGTCGCTGCGCGGCGAGTTCCGAGTGGAGTACGACCAGACGGGCGGCAACATCGGCCGCCGTTACCGCCGGCAGGACGAGATCGGCACCCCGTTCTGCGTCACCATCGACTTCGACACACTGAATGACAAAGCCGTGACGATCCGGCAGCGCGACTCAACGGAGCAGGAGCGGGTGCCTGTCGCGGCGCTTCCCGATCGCCTGAGAGCACTGACCAGCTAGAGCGCGTTTACTTGGACGCTAGGGCGGCGCTTATGGATTTGCGATCCGCTCCGCAGCGATCTTTTCCAGGGTCGCTTGCTGAGATGTCGAGATGGGTTGGTGCTGCATTTGGTTCGCCACCGGCGGCCAGTAGAAAATGAACTGCTCGAATCCAAGTTCCGCGTAGCGCCCGACGAAATCGTCGAAGGCAGCGAGCGACGAGAGGGGTTCCGTTTCGGCTCGGTAGGGGACTACCGAGCGCCGAATCTCGCCAGGGTTCCGGCCAAGTTCGCCGCAGTACTTGTCCAGAAGGCGGACCTGCTCGCGAGTCCTCTCAACCGCCTGTGCAAGAGGTATTGATGCACGGCCCGATTTCGACAGCGGCTGGCCACCAAGCGTGTTCCAGGTATCCGCGAAACGAGCGGCGAGACGGAGCGTCCCGGACACTTGCCCCGCAATCACTAAAGGCGGGCGCGGATGCTGTACAGGAGCGGCAAGATGCACGCCTTCAGCACTGTGGAAGCGACCCTGGTAATCGAACCGCTCGCCGCGCAGCGCCTTGTCTACCATCACGAGCTGTTCTTCGAGACGGTCCAGGCGTTCACTGAGCGGCCAAGCCTCGACGCCGACCGCGGCGTTGTCGGCGACGTAGTCCCCAGCCCCGATCCCGAGCTCGAGCCGGCCATCCGATATGCGGTCGACGGTGATCGCTTGAGCCGCCAGTAAGACCGGATGGCGGAACGTGATCTGGCTGACCAGCGTACCGATGCGCAACCGCGACGTTATCGATGCCAGGGCGCCGAGCAGGGACCACGGTTCGTAGTCCGCCGTGCCTCGGAGGCTCAGGGTGTCGACAAGCCAGGCGCCGTGGAAGCCCATTTCCTCGGCGCCTTTCCAGCGTTGGGCTATGTCCACGAAAGGGCCGGTCGCGAGCGTAAGGATGTCGAAGCGAACCTTCACTCCACGCAGATGATGAGGCACCTCAATCAGCGACGGCTACCTCGTCCTTCGGTCGCAAGTCTGGCCTAACGTTATGTTGCAGAGGCGATGAGCGAATCAGAGAGCGGAACAGCAGGCGTTACCTTCGCGGAAAAGGCTCAATTCGAGCTTCTTTGCCTGGCGAATCATGTCGAGGCGATCAACGGCCTTCTCTACATGACCGGAGGGGGCTGGACCGAACATCACCGACCGCCCCTGCAGCCCAACGGATCGACGACGATCAGCCATATCGGAATCGCCGTGATGGTTCGGATACCGTGGAACGAGACCAACCGGCCGCATCGTTTTCAGGTTGAGATCCAGGACCTCGACGGGGCATCGGTCTTGAAGGTCGAGGGCGATCTCAATGTCGGCCGGCCCGCGCAAATCGTGCCGGGCACTGCTCAGCACGCGTGCCTGGCGATCAACGGTGAGCTGGCGTTTCTCCGGGGAGGGGGTTACGTGCTTCGAGGTGTCCTGAACGGAGAAGCGGCCACGTTGCGCACGTGGGAGTTCCGCGTATACGACGTCCCGACCATGCCAACTCAGCCGCAGCAGCTTTGACGCTGCGGATCAGCGAGGCCGCTTATGTGTGCCTCCAGGCGATGCGTGCCAGCGCTCGGAAAGCAGTCGAATACGCGGAAGGTACTGGCGACGGGTGGGATCGGGAGGATCTTGTAGTCGACGCAATAGCTAATCGCATCACTGATGTTGCAGAGCTCGCGAAGTACCAATTTCCCGCCGAAGAGAAGGACACATACACGCAAATTCCGTGGGACGACCTGGCCACAGTTCGAGAGTTCATCACCCACGAATATTCGAGGCTCGACACAGACCGGCTGCGCGAACTGGTAGAGCACGCGTTACCTGACCTGATCGAGGCCATCAACGATCTCGGGATTTCGCTTGATACCGACGACGATGAGCCTGCCGATCTAGACGAGGTTTGACACCAGGGTTCGCAACTCGTCTAGCCCGTGACGGTATTTGTGGAGGCGATCCTGCGCGATTGAATCCGCGTGGAACTGGAACGAGAGGTGTCCACGCCCGTCATCGCGAGCAAAGTCGCTCAGCTCCATCGAAGGGATCAACAGGAACTCCTCGTGGAATCGCGACTCGTCGCGCCGCCACCCCAGGACGACGAAATACGTGCTCGGCCAAGGCCGGAAGCTCGCTGCATGGACGTTGACGTTCGCGTGGAGCCGCGCCGCGGTGATGTCCACGGTCTTGATCTGCAGCCCGACCACCCGCCGGCTGACGAGGTGCAGCACCGCCAGCTCGACGGTCTCAAAGTCTGGATAGGGGCGAAATAGGTTCAGGTCGAAGTCTTCGGTCAAACGTCGCACCACTTCGGACTCGCCGAGCGAACCCAGATCGCTGCGCCACTCGGGTCGGGGCTCTGCGGGCGCCTCTTCCAGGACGCCCTCCACCGAAACCCCGAGCCTCTCGGCCATCCTTTCCGTCGGCACGAGCCACGGCAGCCAACGGCTGTCCGACCGCGGCCGCATGCCGAAGTACATCGAATAGATGGGCTCGCCGTCGTTCGACGACAGCGTGGCGAGGCGCTTGAAATCGGGCACCGGGACGACCAGCGTCGTCGGTCCCATCCCGCCGTCCACCAGTTGTCCTCCCACGATCACCACATCGTCGTGGGCGAGGCTGTGGGCCCACACCACGATGTGCACCTCGCCGTCGACCAGCCTGGAACGGTCCTTCGCCTGGAGGAGGACATATGCCCCATCGGCCAGCCGGTGCACCATCCCGTCGACTCCGCGATCCGCCGTGGGAAGAAACACGTGCAGGCTTCCGCGCGATTGCTCAGTGAGCGCAGCCCACACACGGAACTCGTACGTCTGGCCCGAGGCGCTGTTCTCGCGACCCGTCCATGGGCTGGTCATGCGGCGGGATTCTAGGCTGAATTCTTCCGGCCGCCTCTCAAACCAAGCCCCACGCGAGCGATCTCGCGCAGGACTCGGGGGTAGGAAGGATTCGCGCTTGGGGTAGGCCCCCATGAAAACAGGAAAGGGAAGCTCTGTCGCCGTACGGGTGAGGTAGATCCCACCCCCTATGAATTAAGAGCCCCACGCGGGACTTTCCCGCGCAGGGCCCAGAGGAAGGGAGGGAGATCCGGTTAGCGTGAAAAGGCGGCTGCTTCCCCGTTGGCCGCGAACGTCTTCCTTCCGCCCTATGAAATCGTGTTTGGTATCGGTCCGTCACCGTACAAATGAGGTAGACGCCGAAATCAGGTCTTCCAGTCGATCCTGACTACTTCGAGAGGCTTCGAGATGCCTTTGACAGCCACCTCACGAGGCTCCGAGAATGAAACCCCGCTCGGGACCGTGATCCTGCTCGCCACTATCTCGTCGGGCCCAGCCAGCGCGGCGATTCGCGAGGCCTCATGAACGCCACGACCTCGATACCGGCCTTCCGCCTGGCTCGCGTTCGTGGCGTGCACTCCGATCCTCACGCGGGGCGCAAAGCCATGCAGCCGCCGCTGCTCGACGAGCCGCCGCTGGATCGAGATCGCGCAGTCGATGGCTGACGCCGAATCCGCGAAAGCGACGAAGAACCCGTCGCCGGCGTGATCGACTTCTTCGCCCCCGTGACGCTTGAAGCAGTCACGCATGGCGGTGTCGAGCCACGCGACGAGCCCGCTCCACGCCTCGTCCCCGATCGCTTCGACCAGCTGAGTCGATCCGACGATATCGCTGAAAAAGAATGTTCGCTGCGCCAAGGCCGCCGGCGATTCCATTTTTGCCGGCGTTTCGAGCCAAAGCTTGGCGCGGGTCGCGTCGGGTCCGGCGCCCAGCTTTTCGAAGACTCCTAGTGCAGCCTCGCCCTCGCGCCGCGCCCCGGCCTCGTCACCAGACTGGCGAAGCGCCCGCGCCAGCAGGACACGGACAAGCGCCGCCTCATACGGCGCATCGATGTTCTGCCACAGCCGAAGCGATTGGCGGAGCGTCTTCTGCGCCTCCGGATCGCCGCGGGCGAGCTGCACAGTGCCACGGGCCTGCAAGCCCAACACCTGAAGACCCGGCCCGCTCTGACCGGCCGCCAGCGCCTCGACTTGCTGGGCCGCCCGCTCTGCGCGATCAAGCTGGCCGAGGTCGCCGGCGATTCCGGCCGCAGCCACGAGCGATCGCATGTCGTCGAGGAGTCCCAGCTCGTGGGCGGCGACTGACGTCTCGAGTGACTTGAGCGCCGCGGCCATGTCGCCCTGCCTGGCGAGCAAGATCGCAGCTCCAGGCTGCGGGTCGCGGCCCAGCTTGTGTGCATGCCGAAACGCACTGTCGGCTCCATCCAGGTCGCCGAGCCGGAGGCGTATCTCGCCAACCTCGTAGTAGGCCTCGGCAGCAATGCCGGGTTGCCAGTGCTCCATCTCTGAGCCGGCGCGCCGAGCCTCGGTTTCAGCATCTACCCACGCGCCGCGCAAGCGCATGAATTCGGCTCGATGCACACGGCAGACGCCGGGCCACCCGGTGATCGATTCCCGCTCGCACCACCTGCCAGCGGTCTGCGTCCACTCGCCGCCCATGGCGAACTCGCCGGCTTCGCGATAGGCACCGATGGAGTTGCAGTAGACGATGCCTGTCGCCCATGGGCCCAGCTCGCCGCCGACCGCCGCGGCACACGCCTCGTCGAGAAATGGAAACCCTTCCGGCCCCCGACCCATGATGGCCAGGCTCACGCCGAGCCACGAGAGGCTCATCGCGACGAGATTGGGGCTTCCGAGCCGATTGCCGAGATCAATCGCCTTGCGGAGCAGCTCGCCACCTTCGTCCGGCTTGCCCTCGTTGAACGCCGCCCGGCCCTGGTCCCTCCAGAGGAATCCGAGCTCCACGCATTCGGAGTCACCTTCGAGCAGGCGCTCTGCTCGCTGCAGCCACCCACGTGCCGCGGCACCGTCTTGCCGCAGGTTCAGTGAGGCGCGCCGGAGCATGAGTGCGACTTTGGCCGCGCCTCGCCGATCGCCGGCCGCAACAAATGACGCGTACGAGCGCTCAAATGCGTCGAGGCACCCGGCCGGGTCCGCGCACCAGTATTTCGCCTTGCCAAGCTGCCGCAGGCCCTCAGCGTCGAGCCTCCCTTCGGCGTCGGCGAGGGACAGCAGGCGACGCCCTTCCTCCCAATCGTGGCGTCGCATGGCCTCGCGCCCGGCTTCGAGCGCGTTCTGCACCGTTCCACTCATTGGATCGGATTCTATGCCCGAACCCATAACTCCCCCTTCACCCCCCCTTGGTCGGGGCTGGGATAGGTTATTGCTCGCGGGATTCCGCATCTCTGCAAACGGGGTTCATTGGAGGAAGCAGATGTCTCGATCGTTACGACGCCTCATAGCTTTTGCGCTCGGTTCGGTCACGGTCATGGCGGCTGGACCCATCCTCACGGGGGTCCAGGCCGGCGCCAGCGACGGCAATAACAATGAGCGGTTGGGCGCGCTCGCCGGAATCAATCACCTCGTTGTGATCTACCAGGAGAACCGCAGCTTCGACAACCTTTACGGTCAGTTCGAAGACGCCAACGGCATCGAGGACCAGACCGCCACACAGGTGAATCTGGCCGGCCAGCCGTACACCGGATGCCTGCCGCAGCCCACCCCGCCATTCACGACCGCCTGCCTCGCCAACCAGCTTTTCGACATCACGCAGTACATCCCCGCGGACAAGAAGACCCCAGACATCGTGCACAAGTTCTATGAGGAGCAGGTCGCGATCGATGGCGGCAAGATGGATAAGTACGTGGCGGTCAGCAATGCGAAAGCCGCATCCGACGGCAGGGCGCTGTCCATCAGCTACTACCCGACTTCTCAGGTCGCGGTCGCCAAGGAAGCGGCGAACTACGTCCTGGCGGACAACTTCTTCCACGCAGCCTTCGGCGGTTCGTTCCTCAACCACCAGTGGCTGATCTGCGCATGCACCCCGATTTACAAGAATGCGGTCAAAGACGGCGGCCCTAACGACTTGCACACGGTGCTGGGTGCGTACGGGATGCCGCAGAACTACGGACAGCTCACGACCCTCGCCGAAGGCAATTACGCGATCAACACGATCCAGCCCTCGAGCGCCCCATACGGAGGCGGGCCGAAGCTGCCTCTGCTCGACAACGCCAACATCGGTGACAAGCTCAGCGAGAAGGGCGTCAGCTGGAACTGGTACTCCGGTGGCTGGGACGCCACGGTGGCAGGACCAACCCCCGCGCCGAACTTCCAGTACCACCACCAGGCCTTCAACTACTACGCGAAGTACGCTCCTGGCACCACCGGACGGACTCACCTGCAGGACGAGACGAAGTTCTTCGCCGCCGCGCAGGCAGGCACCCTGCCCGCAGTCTCATTCGTCAAGCCGCTCGGCGCCAACAACGAGCACCCCGGTTACGCCGACCTGGTCACCGGTCAGCAGCACGTGCTCGACCTGATCAACGCCGTCCGCAACGGTCCCAACTGGAAGGACACCGCGATCGTCATCACCTACGACGAGAACGGCGGCCTCTGGGACCACGTCGCGCCGCCGACCAGCCCCAAGCACTCTGACATGTGGGGTCCCGGCACCCGCGTGCCGACGATCATCATCTCCCCGCTCGCCAAGCGGCACTTCGTCGACCACACGGTATACGACACGACCTCGATCCTCACCACGATCGAGCACCGCTGGAACCTGGCGCCGCTCGGCTCTCGCGACGCCACCGCCAATGACCTCCGCCGCGCCTTCAAGCTCGGAGAGGCCGGCGACCAGTAACCACTCCTCCCGAGGGCCCCTCGCAAGTTTGCGGGGGGCTCTTTCGTTTACAGGGCCAAAGGAGGTGGTCCTGGCTTGATTACGACTATCGTCACTTTCCTCACGGAAAAGATCGTCGCCGTAGTCATCACGACAGTGGTTGTGATCGCAGCAGTGCCGACGCTCATCGTCGCCATCCACGGCGACACGATCACCATCACCCCCGGTACCGTCGCATCCTTCACTCGCCACGGCGACGACGGAGAGCGCGCTCGCCTGGTCCTCGAGATCAAGACTGCGGGCGACACGCTCGTCGTCCAGATCAACAATGAAGAGGCGAACTGCGACGCGCAGATCAGCCAGCTCTCGTCGCTCTCGAAACTCAACCCCACGACGACCAATGCCGCGCTCGATAGGGGCAAGACAAGAATCCACGACGCCGCGCTGCCCTACCTCAAGCAGATCAAGGCCGAGCAAGACGAGTTCGAGCACCTCAGCGTGGTCAGCGTCTCGACCACGCAGACGTACCTCGTCCGGATCGCCAACATCCAGGTCACAGCGCTCGGCGAGGACGGCCATTCGGGCCTCGTGATCACCACGTGCCAGACGATCCTGATCGAGATCCGGCAGATCGTCATCGTCGTCGTCCCCACAGCCCACGACATCGACGACGACATTCGGACGATGCCTTAGATGACGACAACTACTCCCCCCCGGAGCAGGGCCTCCTCCACCTCTACTACTCCAGAGGCCTTCGCTTCAACCGACCCGGCGAGCCCCCTCCCTGATTTGCTCGCCGGGCTCCGGTGGGGAGCGCGCGAATACATCGCGGCCGTCACTGCGCTGGTCCTCATCGACATCTTCGCCGGCTGGTCTTACCTGTCGAGCTATTTCGGCTATTTCCGCATACCGGTCGAAGGCCTCGGTTTGAGCATGCCCGAGGTCCTCGGCCAGGGCCTGCGGTCCATCCTTCTACCGCTGACTGTCGTCTTCTTTGCCGCCCTGGCGCCGAGTCGCCATCTTTACCAAGGGGCGATCGCGGTCGGCGCCTATCTGCTCTTTCTCACGGCCGTCGCGCTGGGCAACCACTGGGCCTCGCCGGGTTCGGTCGCCGCGCAGCTTGCGGCATCCATCGCCATCGGCGGCCTCGTGTTCTTGATCCGCCTGGGCTTCGGCAAAACGAGAGGCCAGCGCCTGCTCATGGGCGCGGTCGGGGTGCTGCTGCTGGTCTCGATCCCGATCGCGACAGGGACTCTGGACGCGACTCAGAAGGCGAGCGCCAAGGACACCACTCTGCGCATCATCACGGGCACCCCGATCCTTCCCACCACCGCTCAGTCGAACGGACAGTGGACCGCGTCCAACTATGTCCTGTTGAGGGAGAGCGACACCCGCATCTGGGTTTTCCGGATCGGCGGCCAGAACGCCTATTCGATCTCGAAGAGCAACCTCCTGTACATCCGCTACTAGCTTTCCCTCTCCCCGTTCAGGGGAGAGGGTCAGGGAGAGGGGCGAGGAAGAAAGACAGCTAGGTCACTGCCCCGATGCTCTCCGCTCGCGCCAACGCCCCCTCGTTGACGCAGAGGGCACCAAGTGATAGGTTCGGCGCAACTTCTGTAACAAACGTTTCGGGCGGCGAAAGCCGCGGGAGGGGTTGCAGTTGAGCGTGTCAGATCCGACCCATGCCGATGCTCAGGACCTCGCGAGGTTCGGTTACAAGCAGGAGCTCAAACGTGTCCTAGGGGTCTACTCCAGCTTCGCCGTCGCCTTCTCCTATATTTCGCCTTCGACCGGAATCTTCACCCTCTTCATCCTGGGTATCGGCCTCGCCGGGCCGGCCTTCTTCTGGAGCTGGCCCATCGTCGTCGTCGGCCAGCTGCTCGTGGGCCTCAACTTCGCCGAGGTCAGCTCTCATTTCCCGGTCGCGGGATCGGTCTACCAGTGGACCAAGTACCTCTCCAACCGGACCTACGCCTGGTTCACCGGGTGGGTCTACCTCTTCGCCGGTGTCCTCACGATCGCCGCGGTCGTGGCCACCGTCCCGCTCGTCCTCATCCCTCTGCTGAACAACCTCGGCCTGAACATACCGAACGACTCGAATGCTCAGCGCAACGTTGCCGCGCTCGTGCTGTTGAGCACCACGTTGTTGAGCATCTTCGGCGTGCGGATCGTCGCCTTCGTCAACAACACCGGAGTGGTGTTCGAGATTCTCGGCATGGTCGTGTTCGCGCTGATCCTCTTGCTCTTCTACCACCGCCAGTCGGCGTCGGTTCTCTTCGACACCAGCTACCTCGGGTCAAGCAACGCGCCCGGTGTCTTTCTGGCGGCGATGTTCATGTCGCTCTTCGTGATCTACGGCTTTGACACGGCGAGCACTCTCGCGGAAGAGACCAAGAACCCGCGACGCGAGGCGCCGCGTGCAGTCATCGCTTCGATCGTGGGCGCCGCCATCATCGGGGCGATCTTCCTGTTCGCCACTGTGATCGCCGTTCCGGGCGACATGGGCAAGTTCATCGCCGACATCGGTGCCGGCAAGATCCCGTTCCCGCTCGTGACCATCATCGAATCGAACTTCCCGGGTTGGGCGGCCAACCTATACCTGCTGGTCGTCTTCGCGGCGATCTACGTGTGCTGCCTCGCCATCCAGACCTCGACCATCCGCCTCGCCTTCGGCATGGCGCGTGACGGCAAGCTTCCCCTGGCGAAGTACTACAACAACGTGCAGCCGTCGTTGCACACGCCAATCGGCACGTGCATCGTCATCGGCGTGCTGGCGGGCCTTCCGCTCATCTACTACGCGGGCGCGGCCACCATCGCCATCGGTGCCACCGGGATGATCTACCTCTCATACATCCTGGGCAACATCGCCATCCTCATTGCTCGGTTGCGCGGCTGGCCCAAAGAATCGACTCCTTTCAAACTCGGCAGCTGGGGCACCATCGTCAACGTGCTCGCCCTTGTCTGGGGCGTCGCGATGGAGATCAACTTCCTGTGGCCGCGAGACGCCAGCATCGGCGGCCAGAACCCGCCGCTGAGCGCGCTGCCCAACATCACGATCGGCGGACCGATCGGCAACATCCCGGTCTTCGAGTTCACGCTGGGGCTGATCCTGCTCGTGGGCGCGATCTACTACTTCGTCGCCCAGCGCAACGCAACAGACACGCCGGCGATCCAGGCCGCCCCGTCTCGCGCCTAGGTAGCCCAAAGAGGCCGGGTGGCGTCACCCGGCCTCACTTTTTAGAGGTATCTGGTTGAATGGCCGAATGAGAGTGGAGAAGCAGTCCGTCGAGTCGGAGCTCGCCGACCTTCGCGCCAAGTACATCCCCCGCGGCATCACCTCGGCGCATCCGCTGACCGCCGATCGGGCGCGTGGATCGGAGATCTGGGATGTCAACGGGCGCCGGTACGTCGACTTCGCGGGCGGCATCGGCGTGATGAACGTGGGACATAGTCACCCACACGTTATGGACGCTGTCCGCGCTCAGCTCGAGCGCGTTACGCACACATCCTTCCAGGTGGTCATGTACGAGTCGTACCTGCGCCTGGCCGAGCGACTTTGCGAAGTGACCCCGATAGACGGGCCGAAGAAGGCGATCTTCTTCAGCACCGGCGCAGAGGCGGTCGAGAACGCGGTCAAAATCGCCCGCGCATTTACGGGCCGTCCGGCGGTGATCAGCTTCCGCGGCGCCTTCCACGGGCGGACGCTTTTGGCGCTCAGCCTCACCGGGACGGTGAGCCCGTACAAGCAAAACTTCGGCCCCTACGCGACCGAGGTCTATCAATCCCCATTTCCCTACGAGTACCGGGGCTGGGACACGGAGCGGGCGATCGCGGCGCTCGAGAGCCTGTTCGAGTCGGAGGTTTCGCCCAAGCGGGTCGCGGCGGTGATCATCGAGCCAGTCCTCGGCGAAGGCGGCTTCGTGCCGGCCCCGCTCGACTTTCAGCGCCGGCTCCGCCAGCTGACCGAGCAGCACGGCATCCTTTTGATCGCCGACGAGATACAGACCGGGTTCGGGCGCACGGGCAAGTTCTTTGCCGTCGAGCACTCAGGAGCGCAGCCCGACCTCGTCACCGTGGCCAAAAGCCTGGCGGCGGGATTTCCGCTTTCCGGCGTCGTCGGTCGCGCCGAGGTGATGGACGCCCCGGACCCCGGCGGCCTGGGCGGGACCTACGGCGGCAACCCGGTCGCGTGTGCGGCAGGCGTGGCGGTCATGGATGTGATGCGGGATGAGAAGCTCCCTGACCGCGCCGCCCGCATCGGCTCCGTTCTCGAAGAGCGCATGCAGACCTGGGCCGCGGAGCATCAGATCGTCGGCGACGTTCGCGTCGTCGGAGCGATGGCCGGGATGGAGCTCGTACGCGATCGTGGCACGAAAGAGCCCGCCGACACGGAGACTGCAAAGGTGCTCGCGGTTGCGCGCGAGAAAGGCCTGATCGTTCTCCGCGCCGGTTCGCATCACAACGTCATCCGCACGCTGATGCCCTTGAACATCCCGGACGATCAGCTGATGGAAGGATTGGACATGTTGGGCTCGGCTCTCGCCGAGGTTGCGGGTGGTCCCGCACGGAGTAAGGCATGAGCACCGCTTTGAAGCGCGAGATGTTCATCGGAGGCAAGTGGGTACCCGGGAGCGGGCGCGATTACCAGGAGATCGTCAACCCCGCAACGGGCAAGGTGATCGCCGAGGTGCCGAAGGGAACGGAGGAAGATGTCAACCGCGCGGTCGCCGCCGCCCGTGACGCGTACGACAGCGTTTGGTTCGACACCACTCCCCGCGAGCGCAGCGAGATGCTGCTCAAGCTCGCCGACGTCGTGATCCTGCACGCCGAGGAGCTCGCGCGGATCGAGTCCGAGAATGTTGGCAAGCCTCTCGCGCCGACCATCTCGGAGGAGCTCCCGCCCACCGCCGACTGCTTCCGGTTCTTCGCCGGCGCGGCGCGCCTTCTGGAAGGACGGGCCTCAGGTGAATACATGAAGGGCTTCACCAGCATGCTGCGGCGGGAGTCGCTGGGCGTCGTCGGCTCGATCGCGCCCTGGAACTACCCGCTGATGATGGCGGCGTGGAAGGTGGGCCCGGCCCTGGCGGCTGGCAACACCGTCATTTTGAAACCGTCCGAGTGGACGCCGCTAACTGCTCTGCGCCTCGCCGAGCTGTCCGAAGGCATCTTTCCTCCAGGCGTCTTCAACGTCGTCACCGGCGACGGCGAGCCCGTCGGTGCCTCGCTCGTCCGGCACCCGGGTGTCGCGATGGTCTCGCTGACCGGCGACGTCGCAACTGGCAAGATCGTGGCGCGCGAAGCAGCTTCCACGCTCAAACGTGTGCACCTTGAGCTCGGCGGCAAGGCGCCGGTGATCGTCTTCGACGACGCAGACCTCCACGCGGTGGTGGAAGGAATCAAGATCGGCGGCTTCTTCAATGCAGGCCAGGACTGCACTGCCGCCACACGCATCATCGCCGGCCCCCGGATTCACGACAGGCTCGTGAAGGATCTCGTCCCCGCGGTCAAGTCTTTGAAGGTCGGCGACCCGGCTGCCGCTGACACGGACATGGGGCCGCTGGTCTCGGAGGAGCAGCTCCAGAGGGTCTCCGGTTTCGTCGATCGAGCCCGCGCAGCCGGTTCCGAAATTGCGACCGGTGGAGCACGCATCAAGCGTGCCGGCTCGTGGTACGAGCCGACCATCGTGCTGCCGCCGGGCCCTGACGCCGAGATCGTGAACCGCGAGGTGTTCGGGCCGGTGGTCACCATCCAGAGGTTCAGCGACGAGGACCAGGCCCTCGAGTGGGCCAACTCGGTCGACTACGGGCTCGCCGCCTCGGTGTGGACTCGCGACGTCGGCCGCGCGCTACGCATGGCTCGGCGCCTCCAGTTCGGGACCGTGTGGATCAACACGCACATCCCGCTGGTCAACGAGATGCCGCACGGAGGCTACAAGCAGAGCGGGTACGGCAAGGACATGTCGATCTACTCGCTGGAGGAATACACCCAGATCAAGCACGTGATGGCGTCCCTCGACTGAGAATTTCCCTCTCCCCTTCAGGGGAGAGGGTCAGGGAGAGGGGCGCGGAAAGATGGACTAGCCCACCAACCGGATCGTCCAGAAGTCCCGCGACAGGTCGGGCTGAAGCAGGTACGAGTAGGGAATGGTGAAGTAGCCGGCCATACCCCACGCATCGCCCCAAGAGTTGCGCACCAAGAACCACTGATTGCTTTCCTCGTACCCCACGGCCATCACCGCATGCCCGCCGATCGCGCGCTCGGCCCCGCCCGGCATCGGCGCCCGCCCCGTGCGCGCGACCTCTTCACTCTCGAAGCTCTCGTACACGGTGAACCCGAAGATGAACGGATAGCCTGACGCGAGGCAGCCCTTCATCTGGTTCAGGTTCGGGACCAGGCTCTGGTACGAGATCGCCCGGTCGAGCTTGGCGTCCTCATACGCCTGGGCGGGCGGCGCCACCGCGAACTTCGCGATGTCGTACGGCCACTCAGGCTCTGGGCACACGCCCAGGCTCGCGACCGACTTGATGCCATCGCGCAGCATCGCGCCGCTGTCCGACCGGACCGTCCCCTCGATCACGCGCTCGTTGTAGTAGATGAATAGACGCGACGGCACAAAGTCCGGCAGGCCCTGCTTGAGGCGGTCGAACTCGACCGCCGCACCGATCGCGTTCGCGGTGCAGCTGCCCAGCGCGCCCTGGTTGTAGACCGCCGGGCACTTCGATCGCATGTCGATGCTGGGCGGAAGGTCGGTGAGGAACTGCGGCGGAGCCGCGTAAAGGTGGTCGCGCTGGTCGGGCCCATCCGGGATCCAGCCGTAACCGGCGATCTTCCTCGGTTCCGTCACAGATACACCCAGTTGGGAACGCTTGGCCCTTCGCCGGCGTAAATGCTCACGCCTTTCTTGAAGCGGTGGCCCTCCAGCGCGATCGCAGTCGCGCGCGTGTGTCCTTCCAGGATCACCAGGTGCCCATCCGAACGCTGCAGGCAGATCACCTCCGGCAGCACCGGCACCGGATTCGATTCGCTGATCTTCAGCGCGAGCGCCAGGACAAGCATGTTCGTCAGGTCGCCGGTAAAAAGGTGACCGACGTTCGCGGCGCCCTCCGCGACCTTCCGCGACACAGGCGCCAGGGCTGTCCAGGCGGGATGCCGATTCGCGTACAGCAGCTCGCCGAGCTCCAGGCTCGACGCCCGCAACTTACGCCAGTGAAGGTCGTTCCCCAGCCCCTCGAAGCTCAGCGTGCCCTGACCGAAGCCATGCGTCTTCGAGATGATGTGCCGGCGCAGCTCGTTCTGCTCGGCATCACCGAGATTCGGCTTGCGGGCGGCCTTAAGCACCTGCGCCAGATAGGCGGGGTTGGGCGGCTCGCCGGCGATGTATTGCTGGAAAGCGACCGACTCGATTTCGGCTTGCAGCCAGGCGAGTATCACCTGATCCTCGGTGGCAACTCCCTGCTCTTCCATCGCTGGAAAAGACTAGCTGCGACAGCGGCCCTCCGGCTTCCCTCAAACTATTCGGCGGGTGATGGTTGCGTCAAAGACCCACAAGTGGGTCTATCAGTTCAGCGAGGGGTCCGCCAAAATGAAGGACCTTCTCGGCGGCAAGGGCGCCGGCGCTGCCGAAATGACGCGCGCGGGCATGCCCGTCCCGCCCGGCTTCACCATCACCACCGAGGCCTGCCGCGAGTACTACGCGCGCGGACGTAAGTTCCCCGAAGGCCTGTGGGAGCAGGTGCTCCGCAACCTCAAAACCCTCGAGAGGAAGGCGGGCAAGCGCTTCGGCGACGCGCACGACCCGCTGCTGGTCAGCGTCCGCTCGGGCGCCAAGTTCTCGATGCCCGGAATGATGGACACCGTCCTCAACCTGGGGCTGAATGAGGAGACGACAAAGGGTCTCGCCGCCCTCACCAAGAACGAGCGCTTCGCCCTCGACTCGCGCCGCCGCTTCATCCAGATGTTCGGCAAGACCGTGAAGGGGATCGACGGCGACAAATTCGAGCACGCGCTGCGGCAGGCGAAGAAGGCGGCAGGCGTCAAGACCGACCCCGAGCTCAAGGCGGAGGACCTGCGCAAGCTCATCACCCAGTTCCTCGCCATATATAAGAAGGAGACCGGGCACGACTTTCCGTCCGACCCGGTGGTCCAGCTGCGCGAGGCGATCGAGGCGGTGTTTCGCTCGTGGAACACTGACCGCGCGAAGACCTACCGGCGCATGGAGCGCATTCCGGACGACCTGGGCACCGCCGTGAACGTGCAGATGATGGTGTTCGGCAACATGGGCAAGACCTCGGGCACCGGGGTCGCTTTCACCCGCAACCCCATCACCGGCGCCAGAGAGCTGTACGGCGACTACCTCTCCAACGCGCAGGGCGAAGACGTGGTCGCCGGCGTGCGCGACACCCTGCCGATCAAGGCGCTAAAGCGCCTCATGCCCAAGGTCTACGCGGAGTTCGAGGGCTACGCCCGCAAGCTCGAAAAGCACTACCGGGACGTTCAGGACCTCGAGTTCACGATCGAGCGCGGCAAGCTCTGGATGCTGCAGACCCGCTCGGCCAAGCGCACCGGCGAGGCGGCGGTGAACATCGCTGTCGACATGGTCGGCGAGCGCCTGATCACCAAGAAGGAAGCGGTCGCCCGCATCGAACCCCGCCAGCTCGAGCAGCTGCTGTTCCCGCGCGTCGACCCCAACGCCAAGCTGCACCCGATCGCCAAGGGCGTGCCTGCGTCACCCGGCGCCGCATCCGGCAGCGCCGTGTTCGACGCGGACACCGCCGTCGAGTGGGGCAAGAAGGGCAAGGCGGTGATCCTCGTCCGGGTCGAGACCAACCCCAACGACGTGCACGGCATGGTCGAGGCGAAGGGCATCCTGACGCAGACGGGCGGCACCGCGAGCCACGCGGCCCTGGTCGCGCGCGGCATGGGCCGGCCCTGCGTCGTCGGCGCCAGCTCGATCAGCGTCGACGTGCACAAGCGCATGTTCTCGGCCGGCGGCACGACGATCAAAGAGGGCGAGGAGATCACCATCGACGGCACCACCGGCGAGGTGTATGTCGGCATAGTCCCGACGATCGAGGCGCAGTCGCTCAACAAGCACCGCGCCGCGAGCGCGATCCTGCGCTGGGCGGACCAGTTCCGCCGGCTCGAGGTCTGGGCGAATGCCGACTATCCGCGCGACGCGATCAAGGCGCGCGAGAACGGCGCGCAGGGAGTGGGCCTGTGCCGCACGGAGCACATGTTCATGGAGCAGGACAGATTGCCGATCGTGCAGGCCATGATCATGGCCACGACGACCGAAGAGCGAGAGAAGCAGCTCGCGCTTCTGTTGCCGATCCAGCGCGGCGACTTCGAAGGCATCTTCAAGGCGATGGCCGGGCTGCCAGTGATCATCCGGCTCATCGACCCGCCGCTCCACGAGTTCCTCCCGAGCATCGAGGAGCTGATCCGCGAGACGACCGAGCTCAAGGTCACGGGCAAGAATGCCGCACGCCTGAAGAGGCTCGAGAAGGTCATGGCCCGCGTCGAGGAGCTGCACGAGGCGAACCCGATGCTCGGTCTGCGCGGAGTTCGGCTCTCGATTCTGTTTCCCGAGATCACGCGCATGCAGGTCCGGGCGATCATGGAGGCGGCCTGCGACCTGCGCAAGAAGAAGGTCGACGCGCGGCCCGAGATCATGATCCCGCTCGCCGGCACGCTTGCCGAGGTGCGCAGCGCGCACCAGGAGCTGAAGCCGGTGGTCGACGCGGTCCAGAAGGAGAAGGGCGTCCGCGTGCCTTACAAGTTCGGCACGATGATCGAGATCCCGCGCGCGGCGCTCACCGCAGGCGAGATCGCCGTCGAGGCGGAGTTCTTCTCCTTCGGCACCAACGACCTGACCCAGACGACGTTCGGCTACTCACGCGACGACGCCGAGCGGCACTTCATCGTCAGGTACCTGGAGCAGAAGATCCTGCCGCGCAACCCATTCGAGACCATCGACGAGAACGGCGTGGGCCGGCTGATGGCGATCGCGGTGACCGAAGGCCGCAAGACGCGGCCAAAGATGGAGATCGGGATCTGCGGTGAGCACGGCGGCGACCCCGAGTCGATCCACCTGTGTCACAAGTTGGGCCTGAACTACGTTTCGTGCAGCCCGTTCCGCGTGCCGGTGGCTCGCCTGGCGGCAGCCCAAGCCGCCCTCGGGGAAACGAGCAGAGACTAGGGGGTAATTCACCTCCCCACCTTGTGGGGAGGTCGCCGGCGAAGCCGGCGGGAGGGGGTCGAGGAGTTGGCAACGCTGAAGGCCTCCGCTCTCTCCGGGTTCCGAGATCGCTTCCAGGGCCAGCTCATCGGGCCTGACGATCCCGCCTACGACCAGGCCCGCGTCGTCTGGAACGGGATGGCCGACCGGCGCCCCGCGCTCGTCGCAAAGTGCACGAGAGTCGAAGACGTCGTCGCCGCGATCCGCTTTGCGCGAGACCAGGACCTGCTCATCGCGGTGCGGGGAGGAGGCCACAGCGTCGCGGGCTTCTCGACCTGTGACGGCGGCATCGTGATCGACCTCTCGCGCATGAACCGGGTCACCGTCGACCCCGGTCGGCGCACCGCGACCGCCGAGGGTGGCGCCCACCTGTCTCAGCTCGACAAGCAGGCGCAGGCCGTCGGTCTCGTGTGCCCCGTCGGCGTGATCGGGCACACGGGCGTAGCGGGCTTGACCCTCGGCGGCGGCATGGGACGTCTCCAGCGCAAGTTCGGCCTCACGATCGACAACCTGCTCTCAGTTGACCTCGTCACCGCCGACGGCCGGCAGCTGCACGCCAGCAAGGACGAGAACGTGGACCTGTTCTGGGGCCTGCGTGGCGCCGGCGCCAACTTCGGCGTCGCCACCTCATTCGAATACCAGCTGCATCCGCAGGGTGCGACTGTCACCCACGGATGGGTTGCACTTCCGATCGACCGAGCGCATGAAGCAGGCCGCGTGGTGCGCGAGTTCATGGCGACCATCCCAGACGAGGTCTTCGTGAACGTCTACTTGTTCAGGACTGCGACTGACCCAATCTTCCCGCCAAGCCTGGTGGACAAGCCGGTGATCATCGCTGGTGGAATGCATTCGGGATCCGCGGCGGACGCGGAGCGTGACCTCAAGCCGTTGCGTTCCGCGCTCGATTGGTCGGTCGATACGTTTGCTCAGAAGCCTTATCTCGCCGTGCAATCGATGGGCGACGAGGCGAACGCGTGGGGGCATCGCTTCTACATGAAGAGCGGGTTCGTTCCGGCATTGAACGACGACCTGATCGACGTCTGCGCCGCACAGGCGATCGATTCTCCCGGCGCCGACACTTGCAGCCTCTCCTTCTGGGCGATGGGAGGAGCCGTCGGCCGCGTCTCAGACGATGCGATGGCATTCACGGGCCGCAAAGCGGGCTGGTGGTTCAGCGCGGAGGCTCAGTGGGATGGCGTCGCACACGATGAGTCGCACATGGCATGGAGCCGCGGCGCCATGCGTGCCGCCAAGCCTTTCACCACCGTCGGCGAATACGTCAACGACGCGGTCGACTCAGACGTTGAGTCGGTGCGAGCGATCTACGGGAACGAGAAATACAACCGCCTGGTCGGGCTGAAACGGAAATACGACCCGGACAATGTCTTCCGGATGAACCAGAACATCCGCCCTTAATTCTTCGCGCTCGGCTTAAGCGCGGTGCTGCAGCGATGACCAGGTCGCCCAGAACACGACCACAAACACACCGAGGGTAAGGACGACGAACAGTACGACCGCGTTGATCCTGCGTCCGAACATGTTCCCCTCCCGAGCTATTGGCGGACCCTCATCCCTCGCATCGAACCGATGTCGTCCGGTCTGCCGTGCCCGATGAACTTGCCGAGGCTTCCATCTTGCGCCACCTCATAGAATCCGGATCGGCCGCCCAGGGCATAAGTGCCGCCGATCGCGGAAACGATAAGGGCCGCCGGCGCCAGGTAGACGAGGTGAGCCAGACCGAGCGCCACAATCCCGAGGAATCCCAGCACAGCGACCGCTATGCCGATGCGCCTCCTTCGCCTTTCGGTCACATAAGCGATCGGGCGCCGGTTGGAGTCAAGTTCGGAGACCCACACCCGATGGGCGGACAGATCGGGTGGCATCTTGGTTCGATCGAGCACTGAGCCAACCATTGTCGATGCCATCCTAAACACCCTTCTTCACGGTTACAGAGCGACCAGCCGGAAATCCGCTGGCGACTCCATCTTTGTGGGCTACGAACAGCAGTGTGCCACCGGCCGCCGCCCGCTCGTCAAGATACTCAGACCAGTCGGCCTGACTCTCCTTGTCCAGCCCATCGATGGCCTCGTCCAGGATCAGGAGCGCTGGCTCATGGACGATCGCAAGGAGCAGGCTCAGCTGCTGCCTCATGCCGTGCGAATACCGTCGCACCTCCAGGTCGAGCGACCGGACACTCTCCCACGCCGCGAATCGCTGTAGCAATGCGTCGATCCTTTCGGCTCCGAGCCCGTACACGCGGCGTACGACAGCCAGGTGCTCACGTCCCGTCAGATAGGGGAAAGGACATGTGCCTGTGCTCATCCCGATCAGGCGCTTGGCCTGGACCGGGAAGTCCTGGAGTGAAATTCCCTGGACCATGATGCTTCCAGCGCGCGGCGTGTGATTGCCTGCGATGCAGTTGGCCAGCGTGCTCTTGCCGGACCCGTTGCGGCCGACCAGTCGAACACTCTCCCCGCGGTCCACGACAAGCTCGAAATCCTGCAGGACGTCGCCGGCAGCGTATCCCGCCCACAGTCCGTGCACCTCGACTTCGGGCGAGGCGATGCGTTCTCCCACAGTTCGGCTGTCCACTCTCGAATTCAGGGTCATAGTTTGCATCGATGCCGGTCCCCCCTAGATGTGTGAAAACGCCACTTCGACCACTGCAGCGGCAAACAACAAGATCACCGCGGCTCCCTGGGTCACCAACCAGGCTTTCCAGCGGACGGGCCCGCGCCCCCGTCGCGAGAGCAGAGGCCACCACAGGCTCCAGCCAAGGCGTAGGGCTGCCCCGGCACTGATGAGATAGGCACCCAGCTCGAAGGGAAGCTGCGGACCGATCGCGGTCACAAGCATCAGCGCCTGGTGTCCCTGGAGGAGCTCGACGGCTATAAAACCGAGAAACGTCCCGTTCAGAAACAACAAGCCAGCGGTGGTCAATCCGAGGGTCACCGTGCCGGCCGAGATCAATGCGAGCACCGCCAGGTTGTGCTCGAAGATGCCGGCCACCGACCCGATCGAGTTGGTTGGGTTGAGCGGAAAGCCCGGCACCATCAAAGCCCCGACTCCGCCCAGCAACGCGCCGTTCAGATAAAAGGTCAGGGCCGCGGCGCACCATCCCGCCAAGCCAAGCCGGTGCGCCCACTGGGGTGCAGGTCGTACACCTGCCACCATCACCGGCCCCACTCAGGTGATGCCACTGTAGGCCCGCGCCACTGGCCGGCGAGGCCGACTCCGAAGTCGGCAGCGAAGAGGATCAGGACAAGGATTGGCTGGTGCGACAAGACGAGAACGGCGGCGCCGAGGAGCGTACGGATGCTGTATCCCGCCAAGACGGCGTAGCCGCCAAGTCGCTTCTTCAAGAGTCCCGGGGTCGCCATGACTGACGCAAACCATCCGGTGAGTGCCCAGAACGACATTCCCGTCCAGGCGGCCAGCACGTAGGCTCCCGGGTTGCCTGGCCCGCCGGATTCAACGATCACCAGGACCATGACGGGCAAGATCGCCAGCAGCGCGCCGGCGGTGCACACCGCATGCCTCGCCACGGACAGGGCTCGGGCCGGCAAAGGCAGCGTTCGTATCCACGCTTCGGTGGGCGGATCGGTCTTCACCGCTCCGCTCATGTGGATGTAACCGGCAATGGTCGCCGTGGCTGCGGCTGCTGAGAATGCCGCGGCGAGAGCAACCCCACGCTCGATCGAGGAACTCCCCGGAAAAGTTTGCAAAGCCACCACCGAGCAGCTCACAGCACCGAGCAACAGGATTTCGAGCAGGTCCGTGAGGCTGACTCGGTGCACGGCGATGTCCAGGGCGAGCTGGTTCGGGGCGGGGGTTGCGGGGAGGCGGCTCAGCCGCCAGATCGATGAGCCGAAGCCGCGCGCGACCAGGTTGTCCTTCAAAGAGAGGGCCGCCGGTCGCATGAGCACAAGAGCCAGCCCTGTCCATGCCGCCAGGAAAATGGCGGCCTGGGCCACGCCGGTCCGGCCGGCCAGCATCATTCCCGGTAGAGCCGCCCACCCCACGACGGTGTCGATCCAACCGGATGTGGCGGGCAGCGGCACGGACGAGGCGGTCAGCAGGAGGCCGAGAGGAACGATCGAGAATGCAATCGATACCGAGGTTCCGCGGCGGCGAGCCCACTGCAGGCCGAGCGCCACCGGGAGCAGCGGCAGCAAGACGAGCGAAACAACGATGACTACTACACTCGCCAGGGAACGTGCCGCCATGAGCGCTCCCACCGCGGCAGCGGCGAGGATGGTCAGCGTGACCAAACCGCTTCGCAGGAGCGAGAAGCCAACGATCAGGCGCGCGACCTGCGCTATGCCCAGGGGCAGAGCCGCCGCCCATCGCTGCAGCTGCCACGGAAGGGTTCCCGTCCGCTCCCCGAGCAACGTGACGTTGGCGGCCATCAAAGTGACGAGAGAGAGGGTGAGCACGGCGACGTTCAACGTGCGTACTGGACCGGGCTGCGTCAGCGCATCTCGCGCCCGGACCACAACCGAGATGTAGATCGCGACAAAGACCAGAGACTGCGCGAGCGTGAAGAGCCGCCTTCGGAGGAGCAAGCCTTGAGCGCGAAGCTCGCCACGCCAGAGCAGGATCGGCACCGACACGGTGGCGTTCATCGGTTGGACCCAAAATGGGGCGCGAAACGAAACCCGCAACAAATGGGCTCCGTTCCGCGCACGCGTCCTTCCACGATCAGTCGCAAGTCGCTTGATTGGTTACCAGGCTGCCGCGGCAGACGCGCCCATGATGAAGATCAGCATCTGGATGGTCACTGTGGCGGGGGCGATGTAGGGGAACCACAGGTAAAGCAACCAGGATCCGTTGAGAATCAGGCTGATGATGAGAAACGCCGCCGACCACGGGATGGGAAAGTGCGCGACTATCAAAGCCACAACATCGCGCAGGTTGACAAGCAACAGAAACGCGCTAAGCGCCGCTCCTCCGAACATGAGGCTGCGAAACCGGCGGTCGACCATGGTGCCGTTTAGATTGTTCATGCGATTCATCCTTTGTGTGCTTGCTACCAACCGATAACCGCGCCGGTGCCGGACCAGAACATGATCACTCTGATCGTGACTATTACCGGGGCCAGCTGAGGGAAGAACGCGGTGATGACCCAGAAGGCGCCACCAACCATGGTCGCGACCCAAACGGCTTCGCCCAGGGTGAGACCGAAGTGGTAGCACAAGTGCGCCACAGCTGGAGCATTGACCACCGTCAGCAGTCCGAGTAGTGCGCTGAACCCGGCCAGCGCCTTACCCCCCAGACGCGTCGAGGCATAACGACTCAGAGAACCTGTCATATGAAACGCCTCCTTCCAATTACTACCGGGGATAACGAAGCGGTCCGCAAGCGGACGCTAGGCGTGCCCGGTTGTCGCTGCAAGACGGCACTTTCACCGACGGCATTTTTACCGACACGCGTTCGCCTGCTCGACCTAGACACGGGAGCGGAGCCAGATCGTGAGCGCGCCCGCGCGATTGTGAAGGCCGTGTCGGGCATAGAGGCGTTCGAGGTGCGTCCTCACGGTGCGCTGCCGCAAACCGAGCCGGAGCGCGATCTCCTTGTCGGTGAATCCGTCCGCGATGAGATTGAGAATCTCCTCTTGCCGGGGGCTCATGTGGATCACGGTGAGCCCAGGTTAGGCAGGGGCGGCGCTTCTGCCATCGGCAGTAATACCGAGTTGTGCCCTAGTCGGTACCTACGTCCTGCCTAGGCGCTCGTGAGCCCATACAGCGATCTGCGAACGCGACCGGAGTCCGAGCTTGTTGCGGATGTGTTCCACGTGCGCATCCGCTGTGCGGGCGGCGATGTGGAGTCGTTGGGCGATCTCGAAGTTGGTCATCCCTTCGGCGATCAGCGCGGCGACCTGTGTCTCACGATCGGTCAGCGGATTGCCGTCGACACGAGTGGGTAAGGGCGTGGCGCCGCTGGCGTAGGTGATGGCTTCCTGGACGCTCATGGAGGCTCCTTGCTTCCAGGCGGCGTCGGCGCGTGCGGGCTCCAGTCTGGCGCGGGCGGTCGCGAGCCCCTGGTCGATATGGGCCTTCCAATCCGGCATGGCCAGGACGGCGACTCCCTTCCGGATCACGCTTGCGGCACCCATCAGCGTCAGCGTGCGGCCGGCGTCATCCTCGGTGAGCGCCAGCAGTGCAATGCCCTCCAGGCACTCGGCGAGATAGAGCGTGTCGCCGAATCGCATCGCGGCCTCGAGGGCCTCGACGTAGCGGCTTCGAGCGGCATTGTTGTCTCCGAGCAGGAGATTTATCCGGGCAAGGCTGTCCAGGATGCCGGCCGTGCTGACAAGCGTGCCTGCCAGGCGATGCTCGCCGACCGCCTCCTCGAGCAATGTCCTGCCGCGCTGATGGTCGCCGCGAGCGGAAGCGATCAAGCCAAGGTTGTTCAAGCTTCGAGCGACCGCCTCGCGGTCGTTCAGACCTCGTGCCAGCTCGAGGGCTTCCTCGTGGTAGCCCTCGGCGGAAACGTAGTCGCCCACCGCCGCCGCGACGAGTCCGAGCACCGTCAGCGCGCCGCAAAGCTCAAAAGGCATGTCGAGGCTGCGGCACAGGTCGGCGCTCTCCTGAGCATTTCGCTTGGCGCCTGCGTACTCCCCCTGCCTCCAGCGGATGCGAGCACGGATCCACAGGGCGGCGGCTCGGGCCTCCAGGCTTGCGGTCGGGAGCTCGAGGGTTTGATCCAGCCACTCGGCGGCCTCGGCGAAATGCCGCCGCATGTGCCAGTAGATGCCCATCGCCGCCGCGAGACGGAGCGCGCTGTCCGGCTGCTCGATCAAGGTCCACCCGAGCGCGAGCCGGATGTTCGCCTGTTCCTCGTCGAGGCGCCCGAGCCAGAGCAGAGGATCGCTTCCCCGCAGCTGCATTGCGGCGCGATTGCAATAGTCGACGTAATAGGCGGCCATGAGCCGGCGCGCTTCCGCCTCGTCGCCGTGCTGCAGCTTCTCGAGCGCGTATTCGCGGATGGTGTCGGGCATCCGGTAACGCGTCCGTTTCGAGCCGACCGGCTCGGCCGTGACAAGTGATTTGTCGACCAGGCGCGAGAGTACAGGCAGCACGCCACCGGCGTCGAGTGGCTCTTCCTGAGCGACCGCCTCCGCCGCGGGAAGGTCGAATCCGCCGGTGAAAATACTGAGGCGAGCGAGCAGCGCCTTCTCGGCCGCACTCAGCAGGCCGAAGCTCCAATCGACGGTCTGGCGCAGCGTCTGATGACGCGGCAGCGCGCTGCGGCTCCCTCCGGTCAGAAGACGGAAGCGGTCGCGCAGCCGCTCGAGGATCTCCTGCGCGGTCATCACCCTTGTGAGGCTCGCGGCCAGCTCGATCGCCAGAGGCATGCCCTCCAGGCGCGTGCAGATCTGGGCCACGGCAGCCGCCGACCCCGTCGCGGCAAGGTCGAAGTCCGGCTGGCTGAGCCTCGCGCGGTCGACGTAAAGCCGCACAGCTTCGCTCTCGAGGACCAGCTCCGGATGGGCGCCGTCCTCTGGCCCGGGAAGACTCAACGAGGGGGTGCGCCAGATCACCTCACCCGGCACGCCGAGCGGCTCGCGGCTCGTGACGACAAGAGTCAGGTTTGGACACGACCCCAGCAGGCTGCCCACCAGCGCGGCGCATGGATCGACCAGGTGCTCACACCCGTCCAGAATCAAAAGGCTCCTGTGCGCGCGAAGGTGCTCGACGAGCACTTCGAGCATCGGCCGACGCCCTTCTTCGCGCGCGCCGCAGGCCAGCGCGACCGTCTGCTCGAGCAGCCGAGGGTCGTTCAGTTTCCCGAGGTCGACGAGCCAGACTCCATCCGGGTGGCGATCCAGAACTTCACCCGCCAGGCGAAGCGCGAGCCGCGTCTTGCCGGCCCCTCCAGGCCCGGTCAGCGTGATCAGGCGTGATTTGCGAAGCAGCCGGCGCAGCTCCGCCAGCTGGCGCTCGCGCCCGACGAAGGAGCTGAGCTGGGCGGGCAGGTTATTCGGCGTGGTCACGGCCCAACCGATTATCCGTCGGCTACTGGACCTTCATGCCTCGCATCGAATTGAGGTCCGGCCTTTTCCTGCCGAGGTAGTCGCCGAGGCTGCCGTCCGGCGCCACCTCGTAGAACCCGGATCGCTGCCCGCCGGCGGCGTAAAGGCCGCCGACCAGCTCGAGAAACAGCGCAGTCAGCGCCACCGTCCATGGGGCCTGGAGCGCCCTTGTCGCGATGACCACCGCGAAGCCAAGGACCATGATTCCCCCGCCGATCAACAGGCGCTTCTTGTCGGTGACGAGGGCAACCGCGGTCCGGCCAGGAGCTGAGCCGTCCGGGACCCACAGCCGCTGCACCCACAAATCAGACGGGACCTTGGTTCGATCGAGCATCGTTCGGTTGTCACTGTAGAGATACTGGAGAGGTGGTCGTCAACGTCTGTCCCGCGGCGGTCACTTCCGCCCCGCCGGAAAAGGTGTGGAGTGTACTCACGGCCTTCGAGCGCTTCGGTGAGTGGCAGGGCGCTGAGTTCGTTTCCGCCGATCCGCCCGGACCGGTCAAGCCCGACCAGATCATTCACCTCTCGGCTCGCGCGCTAGGCCGCCGCTGGCCAGTCTGGATCGAGATCGTCGGCGTGGACCCCCAGTCACGCTGGATCGACCTTCGGGTTCACGTGCCATTCGGCGTCGTCAACCACGAGCGCGTGACGCTCGCTGAAACCAAAGGGGGCGGAACCCTCGTCCGTTTCAATTGAGACTTCCACCTCCCGCCCGGGTGGCGGGGCCGGTTGGTCGGACTTCTGCTAGGACGTGAGCTCAGACGCGGACCGGAAGAATCGCTTCGAGACCTGATCCGAGCCGCGGAGGATTTTCCCTCTCCCCATCGGGGAGAGGGTTAGGAGAGGGGCTTAAGCTGGCAGTACGGTGCAGAGGAGTTGGTGACGCGAGAGCAATTCATCTGGGGCCTGTCGAATGGCGTGATCGTGCTTTCGATTGCGGCAGCCTTCTGGATAGGCCTGTCGGCGTGGACCTTGGGCCCAAGCGTCCTATTTATTGCCGCTGCGCCCATCCTGCTGCTCAGCGGCCTCCTCATCCGCAGTAGTTATCGTCTCCGCCGTCAGGCCCCCGGTTTCTCCCGAGCAAGTCTTCGCAACGCGCCAAAAGGCAGCTCAATTCGCAGGATTGGCGCCGGCTTCAACATCGTCAACACGACGGAAACGGTGGGCTTTGGATTGGTGGGCTTCATCTGTTGGAAGACCAACCGTCTCGACCTGCTCTGGCCCCTGATCGGCCTTGTGGTCAGCCTTCACTTCCTGCCTCTTGGCTGGCTATTTAGCGTTCGCCCTTACTACGTCCTGGGCGTGCTTGGGACCGCCGTCGCCCTGATTTCAATCGTGGGTTTCGCCGGCAGCGGGCGGACTGTTGCGGTCGGTTCCGGCCTTGGCCTGGCGATTGGCGGCTGCGCCGCGTATCTGGTCGCCAACGCTGGCGCGCTCGCGGATGAGGCCCTTCGCCACAATTCCTCTCCCCTTCGGGGAGAGGGCTAGGTAGAGGGGCTTAAGCCGGCCTTACCGTCGAACTAGTGCGGGCCGCGAGACTCCGCCTCTCTCGACCGCCGCCAGTGCTCCTCGGCCTCAGCCCCGTCGCCCCGCAGCTCCGCCACTTTGGCGAGCGCCCGCCACGTCCACCCCGGCAGCTGCCGGTCGCCAAGCTCCTCGGCGATCCGGATCGCGAACCGCAGGTCTCCCTCCGCCTCGTCCAACTGGCCCATCTCGCGCTTCGCGATCCCGCGCGCAGCCCGAGCGTCAGCCAGCTCCCAGCGAGCCCCGAGGTCGGCAAAGATCGCGATGCCCCGATCGAACCACGGCAGCGCTTCTTCATAGCGGCCCAGCTCATGCAGCACGCGACCCCTCTGCACTGACGTGTTGGCGACGCTGAACTGATCACCAGTCTCCGCGGCCAGCGCGCTCGCTTCATCGATCAGCTTCAACGCCGTTTCGTGGTCGTTCATCTCGCTGTGGTTGATCGAAAGAGCGGTCAGCGCTCGCACCCGAGCCCAATGGTCTTTCGGGTCGACCATGTCGAGCGCTCGTCGCCAGACCTCCTCCGCCTTGTCGAATTGGTTGCGGGTCCACGGCACCCAGCCGGCAAACAGCAGAGTCCGCACTATCGCCCATGAATCGCCCACTTTCTCCGCAGCCTTGAGCGAACGATCGAGCAGCCTCTCCGCTTTGTCGACATCCGCCTCGTAGTTGATCGCGATGTCGCCCAGAAACCGCAGCGCGAGCGCCAGGGCGAACGCGTCGTCATGAGCCTCGGCAAGCGTGACTGCACGAGTCAGAGCTTCGGTCGCCAGGCGATAGTCGGCGAGCCAGTAGCGCGCCTCGCCCAGCCCCGCCAGTGCCCGCGCCTCCCGAACACCCCATCGGCTTTCCGGGCCCGCCATGATGAGCGCGCGATCATATCGATCGATCGCCGAGCGGATCTCCATCCGCCTGCGTGCGCGATCTCCGGCGACCAGCAGCGCATCGGCCGCCCGCTCCGGGGCGGCGCGGTCGTTCGGGTCGAGGTCGAGCGAAGCCAGGGCGGCGAGCTCGTAGTGGTCGGCGGCATGCCACTGGTGGCCGTTGCCCAGCAGATATTCGGCAACCAGTGTGTGAAGGCGGACCCGCTCGCGTTTCGGAAGGCTCGCGTACGCGACTTCCTTGAGCGTGGCATGGCGCATCCGCCAGATCGACGCGCCGGATTTGAGCGTGTCGCGCACGATGACCTCGGCGTCCTCCAGCTGTTGGAGCTCGGCGATATTGCCGGCCGCATCGACGACCGCGAGCTCGCCAAGGTCGAAGTCGTACATGTAGACGGATGCCCGCCGCGCCAGCTCCCGCAATCTCGCGGGCAGGGCGTCGAGACGCGCGCTGATGACCGCTTGCACGGTCGGGGGAATTTGCTTGCGTGCCCCGCCAGGTGTCCCGTCGCTGTGCGGCAAGAGCATGCCGGTCGTCTCGATGATGAAGAACGGGTTCCCACCCGCGCGCTCGGCGATCTCCACAGCCTGCTGGTCCCCGATATGACCGCTCCCGGCATGGCGGACGAGATGGATGGACTCCTCTCGTGAAAGCGGATTCAGCCTGAGCAATACGGCGTTCCCAACGGTCGACCCCCAGCTTGGCCTCAGCTCGAGCAGCTCGTTTCGTGCCAGCGCCAGGATCAACGCGCGGCGAGGTCCACTCCGCCCTGGCGCCGCCACCCGCTCGATGAGGTCGAGCATGGGGGGCTGCAGACCGTGCGCATCCTCGAACACAAGGATCACAGGGTGATCGCGAGCCATTCTGTCCACGATGGCGACAAAGCCGGCCTGCACGTCGTTGACGAAGGCGGCCTCGTCACGTTGCTCGGCCATTCCGAACAGCAGAGCAAGGCGCTGGGCGGTCCGATCTGCATCGGCAGGATCGCTCCATCGGTCCACCAGCTCGCGCAGCTGCTGGCGGACTTTCTCCAGCGGGTCGCCCGCATTGATTCCCGCCAGGTCTCCAATGATGGCCGCGGCAGGGGAGAACGCGCCGGTGTCGGTGTACGAGCGAGGCTGCCCGCGCAGAACGGTCACCAGGGCGCCTACGCCCGCTGCGAACTCGTCGGCCAGGCGCGATTTGCCGACGCCGGCGCCGCCGACGACAGTCACGAGGACCGGGCTGCCCGCCGAGCTCGCCAGACCGAGGCTCTGCTCGAGGATGACCTGCTCGTTAGTGCGCCCGACGAACGGGATCGTGCGCCGTGCCGAGCGCATAGTGAGCCCTTCAACCGGGAAGGCGTCGAGCGCGGAGTCGAAGCCTTTGGCGCGTACGTGGCGCCGCCGTCCGTAAGACACCTTGTCGGCGGTCAGGGCGTGGGTGGTGCTGCCGGCGAGGATTTCGCCGGGCTGCGCTGCCGCCTGAAGCCTCTGCGCCACGTTCACAACCGGCCCGGTCACCAGCACCTGGCCGCTCGGATTCCGGCCCATCGCCGCCTCACCCGATTCGATCCCGATCCGGACCTCGAGCGGTTCTTCGAGCCCTGCATCCTCCCCAATCCGGCGCGTCCGGGAACGAATCGCCAGGCCGGCGCGGACGGCACGCAGCGCGTCGTCCTCGTGTACGGCCGGCAGCCCGAAGACCGCCAGCACGGCGTCGCCGATGAACTTTTCAGGCCTGCCGCGGAGCGCGAGCAGCTCTTCGGAGGTCGCGCTGAAGAACTGGCCCAGGATCTCGCGCGACCGCTCGGGGTCCAGCCGGGTGCCGAGGCCGGTCGAGTCGACGATGTCGGCAAAGAGGACGGTGACCATTTTCCGCTCCTCGGTGCCGACGAGCGAACCCACCGCGGCTCCACAGTTCGGGCAGAATCGGGCGCCGCTAGGGAGCGGGCGGCCGCACACAGAGCAGACCATGACCAGCAGAATATGCTGCATCTCATGGCCCATTCCAAAGTGAAGGCACTCGGCCGGGTCCCACTCTTCGCAAAACTCTCGAAGAGCGAGCTGGAGCACGTCGCCAGCAACGCTGACGAGGTCGATGTGAAGGCCGGCACAAAGCTGACTACTCAGGGGAAGCCGGGCGAGTCGTTCTACGTGATTCTCGACGGCGAGGCGGTGGTCGAGATCAACGGCGAACCGCGGCGAACATTAAAGGAAGGGGACTTCTTCGGCGAGATCAGCATGCTGGATCGGGGTCCTGCCACCGCGACAGTAAAGACCAAAAAGGACTCGAAATTGCTCGTCATGAGCCACTCGCAGTTCCGCGACACCATCAAGTCAAGCGATGGCTTGCTGGTGAAGGTCCTTCTCGCGATGGGGGAACGATTGCGCGCCGACCTGGCCAAAGCCGAAAGCCGCCGCTAGCTAGGGCTTCCCCTCCCGCAGCTGAGCGACTGTCTTGGCGATGCGCTCCTTCCGGACCTCCGGGTTCTTGACGTCGATCGGCGTCACCAGGACCTTCTTCTTGCTGTAGGACAACCCTTCGAAGAATGACTTGGCCTTGGCGTCGCGAGCCAGCGCGGCCGCGAAGTCGGCCGGCAGCGGCACCTCTCTCGGCTCGGTGTCCAGCTCGAGGTCGACGTCGATCACGTCTCCGCCGGCCACGCCGGCAGCTTTACGGACCTCCTCGCTGACACCCAGCATGTACGCGCCGCCCATCACCGCCACGGCGGAGCGGTAGGTGTAGCCCATGATAGTGGCCCGGACGAGTGGCCGCTTGCTCGAGCTGAGAGCGGCCACCACCTTCGCCGGAACTTCGATCCCCGTCGTGGTCTTACCGGACTGCAGGACCTTGGTCCGAAATCTCACCGCTTTATGCCTTCGGCGGTCTTGGGCAGACCGTTGTCGCTGGTCGCCAGCTCCGTGATGCGCATGTTGTTGCCGAACGGGTCGCGCAGCCCGAAGTCGGTGCCGTAGAAGTGCGTCTGCAGCTCGGACGTGAACTCGACGCCACGAGCCTTCAACGTCTCGTAAGTCTTGGCGGCGTTGTCGGTGACCAGGCCGAGTGCGAACCCGGTCGCGCCTTTGGTCACAAGGTCGCGGACCTGCTCCCCCGACTTCTCGTCCATCCCGGGCGGTCCCGGCAGCTCCAGAAGGACGTCGCGTCCGGGCTGACCCGCCACTCCAACGGTGACCCAGCGCATGAACCCGAGATCCATGTCGTTGGTCAGCTCCATGCCGAGCGTGTTGACGTAGAAGTCGATGGCCTTGTCGAGGTCGAGAACGAAGATGCTGGACAGGTTGATCCGGGTGTACATCGCGGGTTTTCTCCTTGGTGATTGGTGGGTTTCGACTAGATCGATCCTAGGTTCGGACCGATCGCTTGGCTTCTCCAAAACTGCTGGGTCTTGTCCACTGCATGACGAAGCAGGTCGGAAGGGCGATGACCTCTCCGCGCGATCGGTAGTCGGTCGGCGACATGCCGACGATGTCGTGAAAGGTCCGGCTGAATGTGCCCAGGCTGGTGAAGCCGGAGTCGAGACAGATGTCGGTCACCCTCTTCTCGGTCTCGCGCAACATGAACATGGCCCGCTCGACCCGCCGGCGCTGAAGGTAGCGGTGCGGGGTCTCGCCGAAGGTGGCCTTGAAGGTTCGGATGAAGTGGGCCTCGGACACGCTCGCCACCTCGGCCAGGTTCGGAATGTCCAGCGGGTGGCCGTAGGCGCGGTCGATCGCGTCCCGAGCGCGCAGCATCCGCCGGTTCAACTCCTCGACGGCCCGGGTCACATGAGGATGTTAGAGGGGCCTCAGGCATATGCTCGCAGCGTGGTCGGATCGAAGCGCCGGAAGATCATCGCCCTGTTCATCTTCATGCAAGCCCTGCTCTTCGGCGCGACCACCCCGATCGGTACCTACTCCGTCATGGCGTCTACCTTCGGGGACACGACCTTCGGCCTTATGGGGTCTGGGTGGCGGGTGCCCGACGATCAGCTTGCCTTCGACCAGGTATTCGCCCTCGGGGGGGCGCTCGTCGTGGCCGCGCTCGTCTGGCGCGGACTCCCGTTCGCCGTCTACAGCACGGCGGCTCTTTCGGCGCTAAGTGTCCTGTTCGACCTGATCTTCGTCGCGGTCGAGGCTGTGTCGTTCGGTCCGCTTGCTCTCTTTTTCCTGATCCTCTTTCCGCTGCCCACCGTGCCGCCGGCCCTGATCGCTCTGCCGACTCTGATCCTGTGCATCTCGGTGATCATCGACCAGCGGCGCGCCACGCCCGCACCGGCTTCCAAGGAGCTACTCCTCGAATCCGACAAAGCCTGACTGGTTGACCGTGTCGCTGAACGCGGTTATCCCATCGTCCAGAGCCGCTGGCAGCGCCTCGAGATTAGGGTCCGCGAGGATCTCGTCGATTAGCTTTTTCGACCCTCCGACATATGTGTACGGAAAGTCGATCTCTGATGCGACACACCAGCTGCGATCGTCGGGCCACCACAGATTCGGCCCGTCCAGATGTCCAGGTGCGAGGGAGAGGGGACCCCTGAACAAGAAGTAGTTGCGGCCCGGCAGGCTCACTCGCTTCGATTTCGGCCGTGTCTTGAATGTCCCGTATCCCTCCCACACGCCGAACCAGCACGCATCCGGAGTTGATGTGTGCCTGGCGAGCAGCTCGACCAATGCTCTCGCCTGGCCCTCGGAAAGAGCGCCCAGCCAGGGTTCCGCGCTAAACCCCCGCACGCGGGTTTCGCCGCCGGGTAGTGGTGCCGCGATCGAGTGGAACTGCATCTCGGGGTGCACTACCCGACCGGTCCACGCCGCCACGTCCGACCACCGCATCTCGACTTGATGGGCACCCGCCAACCTCCAGGCCGGATGAAAGATGCGCGCATAAGCCTCGAACCCGCTCGGAACGACCGACCCGACGTCCTGGGCGAAAGGATGCAGCCGCGGGCCAATCCAATCCGCGGCCTCGATCTCATCGCTCGGAGTCATCTCCTCCCAGTCCACCGGGCAATTGTCAGTGGGAATGCATCCCGAAACCCGCATCTGCCCGCGATGCGGGATTCGAGGGCTTGGCGCCTGCGAATAACCCGCATTCCGCAGTGCATGCGGGGCATCGCGCGTCCCTTCTTAACCAGACCCGCCGTTTAACTCCTCTGGCCGTCGGACAATAAGACAGAAGATGCCCCAGCTCCCAACCGACGACGCCTTCGCCGAGGTCAAGGCGAAGCTCGACCTGGTCAAGGTCGTAGGCGAGCACCTCCGCCTCACCAAGCGCAACAAGGAGCTCTGGGGCCTCTGTCCTTTTCACCAGGAGGACAGCCCCAGCTTCAAGGTCAACCCCCAGATGCAGACCTGGTACTGCTTCGGGTGCGAGCGCCACGGCGACGTCTTCACCTTCATCGAGCTGATCGAGAAGACCGACAAGCGTGGCGCCCTCCAGCTCCTGGCCGAGCGCGCAGGCGTCGAGCTGAAGAAGCTCAGCCCCGAGCAGAAGGAACGCTCCGACTCCCGCCGCCGCGTCCTCGAGATGCTCAAGCTCGCCGCCCAGTACTACGAGTACGTGCTGTGGTCCAACCCCGCGGGCGAACCGGGCCGCAAGCTCCTCGAGTCCCGCAAGGTCACCGAGGAGACCGCCCGACGCTTCCAGCTCGGCTTCGCCCCCCCGGGAAGAGGCTTTGCCGAGTACGTCAGGGCAAAGAAGAAATCGCTCCAGGACGCCCAGGCTGCCGGATTGATGGGCCGCGACGGCAGCGACTTTTTCGCCGAGCGTCTCGTCATCCCCATCCGGGACGAGCGCGGCCAGCCCCTCGCCTTCACCGCCAGGACGGTCCGAGCCGACGAGCAGCGCAAGTACATCAACTCCCGCGAAACCGACGCCTATATAAAAGGAAGAGTGATCTTCGGCCTGGACCTCGCCCGCGACGAGATTGCAAAACGCGGGCACGCCGTGCTGATGGAGGGCCAGTTCGACGTCATCACGGCGCACCAGTTCGGCGTCCAGAACGCCGTCGCCAGCTCGGGCACCGCCCTGACCGACGACCAGGTGCGACTGCTCAAGCGCTTCACCGACGAGGTGCTTTTAGTCTTCGACGCAGACAAAGCGGGACGGGCGGCCGCATTCAAAGCCGTCGAGCTGGCGTCAGCCCACCAGATGCGCACCAGGGTGGCCACCATCATCCCGCCGGCCAAGGACCCTGACGAGTTCCTGCGAGCCGCGGGCGCCGAGGCGCCTCAGCGCTGGGAGGAGCTCGCCGCCGCCGCCCCCTCGGGCTGGGAGTTCTGGATCAAGGACGCCCTGACCGGCCTCAACACGGGCAACCCAAATCACCTGGAACTGGCCGCCAGCAAGGCCCGCGAGGTGCTCGAAAAGATCCCCGATCCTGCTGTCCGCGAGAACTATCGGGAGCGGGCCGCGGGCTGGATCGGAGTTCAACCCCACCTGCTGACCCCCCAAGCAACTTCCCTCTCCCCTTCAGGGGAGAGGGCCAGGGTGAGGGGCGGGGAATCAGGAACTAACGGAAAAGGCGGTTTGGCCGCCCGCCTGGTGGGGAAGAAACTCACGGTAGGCAGATATCTGCTGCAGCTGCTTGCGGTCCGGCCGGTCGCCTTCGAGCGGGTGCGAACAAACGTCACCCCTGATGAGTTGGACGAACAGGACCGAGGTATATACGTACGAATGTTGGAGACATACGAGCGCGGCGGTG
>DASRWV010000062.1:0-19988 GCA_035687505.1 Nitrosotalea sp. | reverse complement strand
TGATCTTTGCGTATCACGGCTACCCGTGGCTGGGCCACCGGCTGACCTATCGCCGGACCAACCACGAGAATTTCCACGTCCGCGGATATAAGGAAGAGGGCACGACCACGACGCCATTCGACATGGTGATGCTCAACGATCTCGACCGGTTTCACCTCGTCATGGACGTGATCGACCGGGTACCTGGCCTCGGTACGAAGGCCGCGCACATCCGCCAGCTCATGGTCGACGAGCGCATCAAGCACCGGCAGTACACCCGTGATCACGGAAAGGACTCTCCTGACATCCGCGATTGGGTGTGGCCTTCTTGAGCAAGAACAATTGAGAGTTCTCTGCCTCAACGCCGGCTCGAGCTCGCTGAAGGTAAGCCTCGTCGACCCCGACGACACGGTAGTCGCCGAGCAAGACTTCGACGCGCCAGGCGGCCATTTCGACGACGCCCAGCTCGGGGCGGCGGTGCGCGCGATGGAAGGGGTTGAAGCGGTCGGCCACAGAGTCGTGCACAGCGGCCCTCGCTATTCGGCCTCGGTCCGCATCGACGCCGAAGTGATCTCCTACCTGCTGAGCATCACGGACCTCGCCCCGCTGCACATGCCGGCGGCCCTCGCCGGAATCGCCGCGGTGCGCCTGCTCCTTCCCCGAGTTCCCTCTGTCGCCTGCTTCGACACCGCGTTCCACTCCAGGATGCCGGCGTCTGCCTCGACCTACGCCATCCCGCAGGAATGGAGGCAGGAGCACGGCATCCGGCGGTATGGCTTTCACGGTTTCTCCCATGCCTATTCGGCGCGAAGAGCAGCGGAGATGCTGGACAGCCCCGGCACGGGGCTGAAAGTCGTCGCCTGCCACCTGGGTTCGGGCGCCTCGGTGGCGGCGGTGTGGGGCGGGCGGTCCATGGACACGACGATGGGATTCACGCCTCTCGAAGGCCTCGTCATGGGAACGCGCTCCGGCAGCGTCGACCCGGGCCTGGTGCTCTGGCTGCAGAAGCATCTGGAAATGAGCGCGAGCGACATGAGCGAGGCGCTCGACCAGCGCTCGGGCCTCCAGGCGCTGGCCGGCACCTCGGACATGAGAGAGGTGCTGCGCGGAGTTTCAGCCGCCAACGATCGGGCGAAACTCGCGCTGGACGTTTACATCCACCGGTTGCGCGGCTGCGTCGCGGCGATGGCGGCGGCGATGGGCGGCCTGGACGTGCTGGTCTTCACGGGAGGCGTGGGCGAAAACGCCCCAGCGGTGCGGGCCGCGACGGTATCGGGACTGCGGTTCCTCGGTCTGGAGATCGACCCCGAACTGAACGCGGAAGCAACGACCGACGCCGACATCAGCGCTCCCTCGGCTTCAGTGGCGACCCTGGTGGTCAAAGCGCACGAAGATATAGAGGTCGCGCGCGAGGTGCGCCGAGTCCTGTCGTCGATTCCCCGGCCGTAAACACCCGCACCCCATAGGTCCCGGTCGACGCGGGACTTCCGGCCCTATGCCGGGACTCATACGGGAATTCAGAATTGCGCCACAGCCAACGCTGAGAGGGAGGCAAGCAATGGATTCACCGGCCAGCTATTTTCACTGGGGTTTCATCCTCATCTCGATGCCCAACCTACTGGTCATCGCGGGCATGATCGTGCTGTTTGCGATGGCGCTGATCGTCCCCTTCCCGCACGGTAAGGGGGGCGAGGATGGACGCCGATAAGCCGGTGATGGTTCCTCCAGTCGCCGCGAAGCCGGCAAGCTGGACCCTCCGGGTTCGCCAGGCGATTGACCGCGGCCTACCCATGGATCACCTCCTGCCCGACCGCCAGCCTTACTACGTCGGCTCCTGGGTCTACGTGTTCGGCGTCATCACCATCGCCGCCCTTGGCTGGGTGCTGGTGAGCGGAGTGGTCCTTTCGTTCATGGGCCCGCAGTGGTGGCACGCCTCGAGTCTGGGCCGCTTCTTCAACAGCCTCCATTTCTGGTCGGTGCAGCTCTTCTTCATCTTCATGGTCCTGCACCTTTGGGGCCAGTACTTCATGGCCGGCTGGCGCCACGGCCGCGCCGCCACCTGGATGATCGGCGTCGTCATCTTTGGCGTCAGCATCCTGACCGCATTCACCGGCTACCTGTCGCAGCAGAACTTCGACGCACAGTACATTGCCATCAACGCCAAGGACGCAATGAACGGTGCGGGAATAGGCGCTTTCTTCAATGTCCTCAATTTCGGTCAGATGTATGGACTCCACATCATGCTGCTGCCCGTCGGCGTCACTTTCCTCGTCGTTGTTCATGTCGTCATGGTGCGCATGCGCGGCGTCGTGAAGCCCATCGACGCCGAAGGGAGTGTGCAGGCATGAAATCGATTGGTCAGTCACAGGACGAGTACTACCGCGGAGTGCGGACGGTGCCATACGACCTGGTCAAGGAAGTCGTCCTAGCGATCGCCGGCGTCGGCGTTCTGACCCTCCTGGCGACGCTCGTTTTCTCGTCGCCGAACGTGCCGCCGGTCACGATCGCGGCCTGGGCGGTAGCGGACCCGGCGGATTTTGTCACCACCGCCACCGACGAGCTTGCCGGCACGACCACCAGCGCCGGCTACGGAAATCCCTACAACACCAGCGGCCCTGGACAGAAGTGGGGGCCGATCGCCCCGCAGCAGTGGTTCGGCACACGGATTCCGATCGATTCAGCCAATACTTTCGTGATCCAGCCGCTTCAGCGCGCGAGCTACAGCAACACCGAGCTCGGTGCCGCGATCAACACGTGGGAGAGCGCCAAAGCCGACCAGCAGACCACGTGGCTGGACAGCTATGCGAAGGCCCTGCCCAAAGCCACCGTGACGGACGGCAAAGTTTCGGTCGCCGCCGGCGAGTACGGACCGTTGCCGCTCATGATGTCGGACTTGCTCGGAGTGGCCCAGTCCGGTGGTCTTGACGGCCTTCTTGCGGTGAATGGTCGGTTCTATCAGACGGACTACACGCAGGCGCTGCTCTTCATGGGCGACGGCACCTACCTTTCCGGCCTGGCTCAGCAGGCCAACCTCACAGGCAGCCAGTGGGGAATGATGAACGAGACAGGGAGCTACCCGGGTCAGACCTGGCTGTGGCTGTACACGATGTGGTACCAGCTGCCGCCGTTCACCAGCCAGACCGGGTTTCTGGGCTTCAACTCATCCAACGCCGACCTCGGGATCATCATCCTGATGACGCTCCTCACCGCCGCGCTGGCGCTCGTGCCCTTGATCCCGGTCTTGCGCGACATCCCGCGCTGGGTGCCCATCCACCGGCTGATCTGGCGCGACTACTACGCGGGGAAGCGAACCATCGGCTAGAAGCTAGATTCGTTCGAGGACCACGATCGGGATCTCGCGCTTGGTCAAAGCCTGCTGCTGCGCGAGGTAAGGCACCGCTTTCGCGAGCTCGTCTCGCTCCTCGGGCCTGGCGGTCCGGGCTCTGACCTTGAACGGTTCCGGCCCGAGCTCGACGGTGGCGATCGGACGGGCGAGAAGGTTGCGATACCAGGCCGGTGCGGCCGGCGCGCCGTTGTCCGAGGCGATCACGATCAATCGATCGCCGTCGCGACCGTAACCCAGCACCGTAGATCTCTCCTTTCCGGTCCGCGCGCCTGTCGTCGTGAGGATCAACACGCCGCGACCCGCCATGGGACCTGTGAACTTTCCATGGTTGGCACGGAAATCGGCGATCACTTGCGCGTTGAACGCCCTCATGTCCGACGGCATCGCAATCGACTTGCCCGCCTGTGAGTTTTCTTTGTCGCTCATGTCCTTACTTATACGGCGAGATGGTGCCCCGCGAGGGATTCGAACCCCCGACCCTCTGCTTAGAAGGCAGATGCTCTATCCACTGAGCTAGCGGGGCGACAACGCCATTCGCGAGAATACCCAAAGAAGTCAATGAAGACGGCCGGGGAAGTATGAGCGAGAAGCTTGATCAGCTGAAGACGATCCTGGCGGAGGTCACGGACTTGAACCGGGCCACCGCCGTCCTATCCTGGGACCAGGAGACCTACATGCCGCCCGGTGGCGTGACCGCGCGGTCCGAACAGCTCTCCACCCTGTCTCGCCTGGCGCACATTCGCTCCACCGCCGACGAGGTCGGCCGCCTCCTCAGCGAGCTGGAGGAAGAAACCGCCGCGCTGCCATTCGATTCGCTCGAGGCAAGCGTGGTCCGGGTCACCCGGCGCGACTACGACAACGATCGCAAGCTGTCCCCCGAGCTCATCTCGGAGATCGCGCGCGCGGGCTCCACTGGGCAACCCGTGTGGCAGAAGGCGCGCCGCGAGGCTGACTTCAAGCTCTTCGCACCCGCCCTGGAAAAGAATGTCGAGCTCAACCGCCGGATCGCCGATGCGCTCGGCTACAAGGACCGTCCGTACGACGCCCTGATCGATCGCTACGAGCCAGGCATGACGACCGACGAGCTCGAGACGATATTCGCCGAGCTGAAAAAGGCGATAGTGCCGCTGGTCGCCGATGTCGCGCGAAACGCCGATGCCGTCGACGTCCGAGTGCTCTATCGCGGTTTCGAGCCCGCCGCGCAGGTCAAGTACGCGCTCGACGTCGTGACCAAGCTTGGGTACGACCTCGAACGCGGACGCCAGGACATCTCGACCCACCCCTTCTCGACCACCTTCGGACCTGGCGACGCCCGCATCACCACGCGCGTGTCGCGCGACTTCTTCAACGAATGCCTATTCGGCTCGATCCACGAGGCCGGGCACGCCATGTACAGCCAGGGCCACGGCGATGACATCGATCACACCGCCCTTTGGGGTGGTGCCTCGCCTGGCGTGCATGAGTCGCAGTCGCGGCTCTGGGAGAACCTCGTCGGCCGCAGCCGTGGCTTCTGGAAGCATTTTTTCCCGAGCCTTCGCAGTGCGTTTCCGGAGCCGCTGCGCGATATCGATGACGAAGCATTCTTCAAGGCCGTCAACAAGTCGTATCCATCTTTGATCCGCGTCGAGGCCGACGAGGTCACCTACAACCTGCACATCATGTTGCGGTTCGAGCTCGAGAACGAGCTGCTCGAGGACAAGCTGAAAGTCAGAGATCTGCCGGAGGCATGGAACACACGCATGAAGTCATACCTCGGCATCAACGTCCCGAACGACCGCGAGGGCGTCCTCCAGGACGTCCACTGGTCGTATGTGAGCTTTGGCATATTCCCTGGCTACACGATCGGCAACCTGATCGGCGCGCAGCTGATGGAAAAGATCCGGGCGGCGATTCCGGACCTTGACGCGCAGATCGAACGGGGCGAGTTTGTGGCCCTGCTCCGATGGTTGCGCAAGAACGTGCACGTGCACGGGCGCAAGTTCACGCCCAATGAGCTGCTCGAGCGCGCGACAGGAAAGCCCCTTACGCCGGCGCCCTGGATCGCCTACGTACGAGAGAAGTACGGGGCTCTGTACGGAGTGAAGCCGGTCCCGAGATAGGCCCGAGCTAGTCCGGTCCGCGCGCGGGAGGACCGAAGGTCACCATCGGCGGGACGGTCAGCATCCGGCCGTCGTCGCCACGAACGATCTGCCAGCTGCCCTCATGCGCCATCCAGTGATGCCGGTAACAGAGAAGGGTCAGGTTGGGCGGTTGATTGTCTCCGCCATGAAGCCAGTGCTTCAGGTGGTGTGCCGAGGTCCAGCTCGCCGGCCGCTCGCAACCCGGCCAGGTGCAGCCTCTGTCGCGGGCATTGATGGCCTTGCGCGCCGGTCCTGAGATCGTCCGCTTGGCCCGCCCGACGTCGATGACCACCGACTCGGAGTCGAGCAGGATGCGGGTGACCGAGGCATCGCACGCCAGCCGCTCGACTGTCTTGGAGGAGATCGGGACCGCCGCGTGCTCGAGTTCAGCCGCCGGCGCTCCGGGCAGGCCGAGCAGCGTCTCGAGTGAGGTGGTGACGTTCAGGTGCGTCCGCTGCGATCCCTGCTGCGGGATGAGGCCCGAGTCCAGGGCATGTATGGCGACGTCGACTGCGGCATCCCCCATCCGCTTTTCCCGGCTCCGATAGTCATCGGCGCCCGACTTGCGAGCCAGCGGCTCATAAGCCGTGATCAAGGCCGCACCGCCTTCGGGGTCGAACTGTCCACTGAGCAGGACTGTGCCGTCGTCGCATTTGGTGATCAACAGCCTGCGGTTCTCGACCAGCCCTGCCTGCTCGGCCTCATAACCTTCACGGTCGGCGGCGTGCCGATAGTGCTGGCAGATGTAGTAGAACTTGCCGGGCGAGTTCTCGCACGCCTTCTCCAGAAGTGGCGCTTCGTGAAACTTCGTGCCGAGTGCATTCGCCGTCCGCGCCATGGCTTTGGTGTGGGCGTACCCGATCTCACCCTGCGCGACCTTCTGCACGCTCTCGGCCATTCGCCACAGGTTCTTGCCGACCGCGATCAGGTCAGCCGCCGTGTTGCTCGTCATGTGACAGTTGAATCGCATCCAGTCGATCGCACTGTTCGACCCGTCCAAATCCCAGGCGTCGCCCTCGGCGAACCGCGCCGCAACCGCGGCGATCTGCAAGTCAAGTAGATCCCTCTCACGGCAAAGCCGGATCAGCTCCTCGCTTTCCGCTGCGTCGCTCGCCAATTCGGCCACGAGCCCAGCATACGAACATCTGTTTGATAGTCAATCCAGGTTGTTAAGGGTGCCGCCGCCGACTCGTTGCAGCTATCCGAAGTCGATCGGCGCGAGCACCTCGCGATTGACCTCGAGCTTGAAGATATCCGGCCGCCCGTAATGTCCCGCCACGTCCAGCGTTCGTTTTGCGGCCGACGCGACCAACGGATCACATTCGGCAAACAGGATGCCGTGCTCCTCGTGCAGCGGACCCGCCACCACCGTCCCGCGCGGATCGACGATCACCGAATCGCCCGGGTTGTACCAAGCGTCCAGGTCGGGAAAGAGCTGCGCGCGCTTCGGAAAGTCTTTCGGAATGTCCTTGCCGCGCATCGCGGTCCCGTTCCCCAACACCCAGCACCGGCCCTCGGCGGCGATGTGCCTCATCGTCGAGACCCACGTGCTCCCCGCGGCCCACGTCGGCGCGACGTAGATCTCGCAACCTTGAGCAAAAACGGCGAACCGAGCCAGCGGCATGTAGTTCTCCCAGCAGATCAGGCCGCCCACCCGGCCCATCGGAGTCTCAGACACGCGCAGCCCGCTCGCGTCCCCCGTCCCCCACACCATCCGCTCCGGGTTGGTCGGCATCAGCTTGCGATGGCGGTTGAGCACCTCGCCGTCCGGTCCGATCAGGACCACCGTGTTGTAGAGGGTTCCGCGGCTGTACTCTCCGTCGCGTTCGTGGATGCCGATCGACACCGTCGCCTTCAATTTGCGCGCCGCCGCCTGGATCGGCTTGAGGTCGCCCGCCTTCAAATCCACCGCGTTCTCGATCAGGAGGCCATGGATCTCGCCGGTGAGCGCGTAGTCCTCGCCCGGGCGCAAGCGCCATATCCACTCGGGATAGCCGGGCAGCCAGGTCTCGGGAAACGACACCAACCGCGCGCCACCACGCACAGCCTCTTCGAGCAACCCCACTCCCCGCTCCAGAGTCTTCTGCCGGTGCAGCGTGACCGGAGGGTGCTGAATCACGGCGACGCGGTGCGGACTTGCGGCCTTCTTTGCGGGCTTCTTGGGCATGCGCAAATGTTGCGCGCTTACGGTCAGCGTTTGTTCGGATAGTCACCCGCGCGCGCCAACATGCCCGGCAGCTCCTTCCCCAGCTGACCCGCCAGCCACTGCGAGGTCTCGATCAGCCGGTCGAGGTCGATTCCCGTGACGACGCCCAGGCCACGCAGCAGATAGACCAGGTCCTCGGTCGCGATATTGCCGGTGGCCTTCGGCGCGAATGGGCACCCGCCCGCCCCTCCCACCGACGCGTCCAAAGAAACGGCGCCTTCCTCCAAAGCGGCGACCGCATTCGCGTAGCCCGTGTTGCGGGTGTTGTGGAAGTGAGCGCCCACGGTCGCCCCAAGCCGCATTGCCCCGCCGACGAGCTCTTTAACCTGCGACGGCACTGCCACGCCGATCGTGTCGGCAAGACAAATTTCGTCCGGCGGCACCGCCATCAGGTGCTCGACGATGTTGAGCACACGCTCGGGCGGCACCGGTCCTTCGAACGGACACCCGAAGGCGACGCTCAGGGTCACCGTGATCGGAATCTTCTCGCTGCGCGCCCGAGCCACCAGCGCCAGCGCTGTCTTCAGCCCCTCCTCGGTCGTTGCGTTCTGGTTCCGGCGTCCGAACTCATCAGTGGCCGAAAAGGCGTAGTGCACCGCGTCCACGCCCGCCGCCACCGCCCGCTCATAACCCTTCTCGTTGAGGACGAGGCCCGCGTACGAGGTACCTGCCTGCCGATGGAGCGCCGCCATCACCTCCTCGGCACCCGCCATCTGAGGCACGAGCTTCGGGTTGACGAAGCTGGCCGCCTCGATCCGCGTCAGCCCGGCGGCCGCCAGGCGGTCGCAAAGCTCGGCGCGAATGGCGGGCTCCAGCGTCCGTTCCTCGTTCTGTAGGCCGTCCCGCGGGCCGACGTCGGAGATCAGGATCGCCATCTAAGTAAGGTAGTGTGCCTGAATGAGTTGTAGCTGCTTGATTATTGGAGGAACTCCAATTATCATGTGACTTGACTAAAGCGTTGGAGGTGGATCATGGCGACAAATAGACTCAAGGGGCGCTGGCTGGGGCTGGCCGCCCTGACGGTGAGCGGGCTGGTCCTCGGACTGGACGTAACAATTCTCATCACCGCTCTGCCGACTCTGTCGGCGAAGCTCGGCGCCACCACCGACCAGCTGCAATGGATGTCAGCCGCCTACACGCTCTCGCTGGCCGGCTTCATGCTGCCAGCCGGCGTGCTGGGCGACCGTTTCGGCCGCAAGCGGCTGCTGATGATTGGCCTTGTCACATTCGGCATCTCATCGGTGATCGCGAGCCAGATGACCTCGGCCAACGGCCTGATCCTCATGCGCGTGATCATGGGCGCCAGCGGGGCCATCGTGATGCCCCTGGTCACTTCCATCCTCCCCTCCATGTTTGCGGAGGACGAGCGCCAAAGAGCAATTGGATTCTCAGGTGCCGGCGCCTTCATCGGCCTGCCTCTCGGACCGCTGGTCGCCGGCTGGCTGCTCACCCACTACGACTGGGGCTCCATCTTCCTGATCAACGCTCCTGTGGTCGTGATCGCGGTCGTGGGCGCATGGTTCTTCATCCCCGAGAGCAAGGATCCAAACCCGAAGCGACTCGACTGGATCGGCGCGCTGCTCGAGATGGGCGGAGTGACGGGAATCGTGTACGCGATCATCGAGGAGCCCGTGCGCGGGTGGACCGATTTCCAGGTCGTGGGACCCCTCGTGGCTGGCGCTGTGCTGATTGCCGCCTTCATCGCGTGGCAGTTCCGCGCGAGGGTGCCGCTCGTCGACCTCAACTTGTTCCGCAACCGGCGGTTCGCCCTCTCGACTGTCGCATTCACCATCGTCGGCTTCGCGATGACCGGTGTCCTCTTCGTCCTCTCCCCCTACCTCCAGGTCGTGCAGGGCAACGACGCGCAGGGCACCGGCATCAGGTTGCTGCCGCTGATCGGCGCCATGATGGCGGGCGCGATTACCAGCGACTGGCTCTCCAAGCGCCTCGGTGCGAAGGTCATGGTGTCGATCGGGATGCTCGGCATCGCCACGGGGATGCTGATTCTCTCTCGAGCGGGAGTGGAGACCGGGTTCGGATTGGTCGCGATCGCACTCGCCGTGATCGGCCTCTCGATCGCGTTCACGATGATCCCCGCACTCGACGCAATCCTTGGGGCCCTGCCCGCGGGAGAGACGGGTGCGGGCAGCGCCCTCACACGCGCGATCCAGAATGTCGGCGCGTCGCTTGGCGTCGCGGTCATGGGCAGCATTCTGAACAGCTCCTACCAGGCGCATTTGAGCGGCCAGCTGGGCGGACTGACGGCCGCCGCGCGTTCCGCAGCTGAGACGAGCGTTGCCGTGGCGGCCGCAGTCGCTCGCCACCTCCCGCCACCGTTGGGCCGGCAGCTCCTTCTCTCGGCAGAGACCGCTTACTCTCAAGGCATGAGCGACGTGTTGATGGCGACCGCCGGGTTGTTGGTAGTGGGTGCCGTTTTGATGGCGCTGTTCCTTCCGGCCAGAGCGGCCCGACTCGAGCCCATCGCAGAGGTTGCTGCGGCGTAATGCCAAGCACGATCACACCCATCGCGCGAGGGCTGCGCGAACGCAAGAAACAGAAGACGCGCGAATCGATCCAGCGCGAGGCGATGCGCCTGATCGGAAAGCAGGGCTACGACCAAACGACGATCGAGCAGATCGCGGCTGCGGTCGAGATCTCACCCAGCACTTTCTTCAATTACTTTCCGAGCAAAGAGGACGTCGTCCTCTACGACGCGTACGACCCGGTCCTCGCCTCACTGTTTTCGAACCGACCCGTGGATGAACCTTTGAGCGTCTCCTTCCGCCGCGTGCTAAAGGCGATGAGCGACATCTTCGAGCGCGACCGTGCAATCATCCTCGCCCGTGGACGGCTCTGGTTCGAGGTGCCGTCGCTGCGCGCGCGCCTGTGGGAAGAGGTCGAGAAAGCCCAGGTCTTGATGAGCACGCTCGTTTCCGAGCGATCGGGACGGGCGGCGGACGACTTCGAAACACGCGTCGTCGTGATAGTCATGGTCGCGGCCGCAATGGAGGCGATGCGCGAATGGCTGCGCCGCGGCGGCAAGGGAAATTTCGTCACCTTGGTCAATCAGGCTCTCGAGTTGGTTGACGCCGGCGCCCGCCTCGACGAGATCTCGATGCCGCCTAGCGGGGCCGGCGGTCAGTCCGGGCTGAAACCAGCACCACCAGCATCTCCACGATGAACGCCGTTCCCGTCACCTGCCGATAGGGCACGCCAAGCAGCGCGACGACGATGGCGCCGGCGGCGACGAGAACTACCACTATCGCGGCGTAGAGAGGCGGCCGCGTCTTGCGCTTGCGCCAGGAGTTGATGAGGAACGCCGTGGCCAGAAGGCTCGCGACGCCCAGGGACCCGAGCGAAACAAGCTCGTTATTGCTCACGGAAAATAGTTAAGGGGGCGGCCGCAGCCGCCCCCTTGTTGCGAATTTGCTGCTCAGGCCGGTACCGGGCTGACTTCCGCCCCAACCCCGGTTTGAGCGCGGACGTCGATCTCGTGGAACTTCACCTCAGCCAGGCGGTCGGCCTTGGCCAGATCGCCGATGTAGGTACCCACGATCGCCAGGATGAAGCCGACGGGGATGGCGACGATGCCCACGTTCTGGAGCGGGAACGCGGGATGCGCGACGGCCGGAAGGGTCCAGCCCGGCCCGACAGCCACCAGCCAGATGGTGACTACGGTGCCGCCGACCAGACAGGCGACGGCGCCCCAGGTGTTGAACCGCTTCCAGAAGAGGGTGAACAGGATCGCCGGCAGGTTCGCCGACGAAGCGATGACGAAGGCGACGCCGGCGACCAGGGCCGCCACGTTGGCGGTGGCCCCGGTTTTGGCGGCGAGCCAGATCGAGAGAAGACCCACAAGCGCCGAGGTGATGCGCGCGACGGTCACCTGCTCACGCTCGCTCACTTGGCCCTTGAAGATCTGGGTCCGGATCACGTTGACGTAGAAGTCGTGCGAGAAGGCGCTGGCCGCGGCCAGCGTCAGGCCGGCGACCACGGCCAGGATCGTCGCGAAGGCGACGGCTGTGATGAAGGCGAGCAAGAATTCGCCGCCCGCGGTGCCGAAGAAGTGAGTGCCGAGGAAGTCGGCGAGCCGTGGCATCGAAAGGTTGTTGTTCGGCTTGAGCCCGGGGGCGCACTTGAAGCCCTCGACGACCCTGGCGCAGATGTTGGCCTTGCCGATCAGCGCCGCGGCTCCGAAGCCGAGGAACGTGGTCATGATGTAGAAGGAGCCGATCAGCCCCATCGCCCACGCGACAGAGGTGCGCGCGGCCTTGGCATTCGTCACTGTGAAGAAGCGCATCAGGATGTGAGGCAGGCCGGCGGTGCCGAGGATCAAGGCCATGCCCAGCGAAACGTTCTCCAGCAGGGCTTTGTCGATGCCCCAGACCGTTGTCTTCCCGTACACATAAAGGATGCCGGGGCTCGTGAAGGGCAGCTTCGTCGCTGTGTCCTTGACCGCATAGATCTTGTCGAAGAACGCGAGGATGTTGAAGTTGAAATACAGCAGCACCAGGAAGCTGAGCAGGATCGCGCCCGCCATCAGGAGCACTGCCTTGACGATCTGGACCCACGTGGTCGCCACCATGCCGCCGAGGATCACGTAGACCATCATCAGCACGCCGACCAGGGTGATCGAGGGATCGAGCTTGGTGCCGAATATCGACCACTGGAAGTACGGGCTCAGCGTCTTGTCCAGGTCCGGGAGCAAGACTTTGATCAGGCTTCCGGCCCCGATCATCTGGGCCATCATGTAGCTCGCGCTGACGGCGATGGTGGAGATTGCGGCAGCGGAACGCACCGGCACCGGCGACATGCGGAAGGCGAGCACGTCGGCCATCGTGTACTTGCCGGTGTTGCGCATCGGCTCGGCGATCAGGAAGAGCACCGTCAGGTAGGCGACGAGCCAGCCGACCGAGTACATGAATCCGTCGTAACCGTTGAACGCGATCAACCCGGCGATGCCCAGGAACGACGCCGCGCTCATGTAGTCGCCGGCGATGGCGAGCCCGTTCTGCCAGCCTTTGATCGTGCGGCCGGCGGCCCAGAACTGCAGGGTGGTCCGAGTCCGAGTCGCCGCCCACAGGGTGATCCCGAGCGTGATCGCGACGATGATCAGGAAGAGGACGAATGTGATGCTCATCGTTACCGCCCCCTACCCGCGCGCTGGCGAACCTTCTCGGCCAGCGGGTCGAACACCCGGGTGGCCTGGCGGATGTAGAAATAGGCCAGGACCCAGGCGACGATGAACTGCGAGAGGGCGAAGAAGTAGGCCAGGTTGATGTGGCCGATGATCTCTGTCCGCATCACGTTCGGGAAAAGGCCGTTGCTCAGCGGGAGCGCGAAGTAGTAAGCGAGGAAGAAGACTGTCGCGGGAGCCACGAAGCGCCAGCGCGCCCGGACCAGCTCTTTGAATTCGGGGGTCTCCTCGAGGCCTTCCCAATGCACCTGGTCATTGGGCGGCGGAGCCCCCGGCGGCGTCTTGCCAGCATCCATGGCCTACCCTCCATGTTTGAGGCAGCGGGACAGGCCCCCCACCCCCCTCCGGCCGAACCGCAACCTAGGCGGTGAACTCAACCCTATCGCTCCGGCCTCAGGAGTTCAAGGGAAATCACGCCCTGCCGGTGTCCGGCTAGTTACGAGGGACGTACACCAGGAGCCCTGCGCGCTCACCCACCAAGGTGTAGTTCGCAGCCAGGTAGTCGTAGATGGGCTTCCAGACCGAGACCGCCTGATAGTCGATCGGTGCGCGCCGTGCAGCATCGATTTCAGCCGCGTCGTAGACCTGGATGAGCGCCAGGCACGGAGGATGCCGCTCCAGGTCCAGCACTGCCTGCCGGCTGTCCGACTCGGTGATGGTCCAGGGGAAGTACCAATCTTGCCGCGTCGGGTTGGTCCGCCCGGTCAGGTAGTAAAGGATCGGGAAGTCCGGCATCACAAAGATGGGATCGCCGGGATTCGAATAGCGGTCGACGATCGCGACGACCTCATCGATCTGCTGGACCTGGGCCGGCGTGCCCAACACCCCCGCCAGCTTTGGAGTGGCGAAGGATGCGGTCAGCTGCGCACGGGGAGCGTCTCGATAAACCGACCGGCTGACCACGTCCACCGAGAGCCAGACTAGAAAAGCCGACAGCAGAACGGCCGGTGCCAGGACCAACGCCCGCTCCCTTACGGTCAGCGGATTTCGCCCGGGCCCCAGCTTGACCAGGAAGAGGCCCGCAACAGGCACGCTTAGATAGGCGCCAAGGTACGAAAGACCGACGCCGCTGAAGCCGAGCTGAGCCATGTACTGAAGAGCCAACCCGAGAAGGGCAAGGCTGGCCGGCAGATAACGCCGCCACCGAGCGGCTACGGCGGCGGCGAGCCCGAGCACCAGCAGGAGGCCCAGCGTCAGCAGGAGCATGGCGCTGGGTCTGACGCGAAGGACCAGGATCACCAGCAGGACAGGCAGCGCGACTGCCAGACAGAGGCCGGCGACGCGGACCGCCGTGCCGCTTTGTGCGGCAGCCCGGAAGATCAGCAGCAGCATTCCGGCGAAAACGGCGTCGTGGAGCACGTTGAAGAGACGCGGCATGTCCTGCCAGATCAAGTAGTCCAGCGCCACCGGATGCGCCTGCGCGGGCAGGAGCACTGCGTCGTACAGAAACCGCGGCTCCGCGCCGGCCAGGCCGAAGTAGACAAACGCGGGGGCCAGGCCGAGCGCGCAGCCGGCGAGAAACCATCGCCATCCCCCAGACACGACGGCCTCGAGAGGAGATGGAGGCGCCGCCGTCAACACCCACGTGACGGGTCGCAGCAGCAGCACTACGGCGATAAAGAGGAGAAAGGTCGGCTTCGCCAGGATGGCGAGTCCGGCCAGGATTCCGGCCAGGGCAAGTGGCGTTCGAGCGCCGGGACGGGAGTGCACCAGCAGCGCCACCGCTCCGAGCAAGAGGATCTCGCCGTCGTACGTGTAGTTGTCGAAGTAGTAGAAAAGGACCGAGAAGAAGACCGTCGGAATGGTGACCAAGAAAGCAGTGCCCGGACCCGCGAAGCGCCGGATGATCATGTAAGCCAGCACCGACCCGAGGGTCGCCTCCACCACGAAGGCCCAGCGCGCCGCCAGCACCGTGTACCCGTCGCCGAACAAGGTGAGCAGCGCGGCCACCTTGTACGGGCTGAATGGGGGCAGCGAGATGTCGAAGTCCCGATAGAGGACCTGGCCGGAGACGATGCGCTGCCCCGCGCTCAGCAACCAGCCTTCGTCGGTCGGGTTGAAGCCCTGCCGGATGAATGTCGCGCGAAAAGCGAGACCCAGGGCGAACAGGGCCACGGCGAAAGCGGCGTCCAGTAGGCGCGTCCGCCTACTCCCGCCCCCTTCAATCACGCTCGACCGGGATTCTCAACCGTGGCGGTAACCGTAGCTGCGTTGACCTGCTGGCTGTTGAGTCCCGGCATCGCACACCCGACACTGGTCGTGGAGTTGTACCCGACATCGGGCTGCACCAGCACCTTGCAGGTGCCGAGGACCTGTCGCGTGGCCGCGTCGATAATGGTGAACGTGGCGCTTGAAGGCGCCTGGGCGCCTGTCATCCCGCCCAGGTTCTTCAGCAGGGCCGAGACCGCGCACGGCGCGCCGCATCCGGACGTGTCGACAGACACCACGCTGTAAATCGGTGGAAGCGAGGAGAGGTTCGAGAAGTCGATCACGTCGGTCGGCGCGACGGTGCGGAAGTCCTGGTCGAAGTTCTTGAAATGAAGGTCGCCGTCGCTGATGCCATCGATGACCACGCCACTCTTGAGGTGAATGCGAAGCACCCGGTAGGGCGGACTGGCCACGATGAAGACGTCCGCTCGGGCGCCGGACAGCTCGATCGCGTCCAGCCCGTCGACCAGCAGATGATCGGTGCGCTGCGTCACAGCGGTACCGAGGAATGTCTCCCTAAAGGTGGCGCCGTCGGTGAAGTCGGACAGCTGAGGCAGAGTGTTGGACGAGCCCTTCCACCATGAATTTCCCGCAGCCTTGACCAGGTTCCGGGAAAGCGTGTCCTGGCCCATGTGCTGCGAGAGGAACTCCTTCCCGCGAAAGTAGGCGTCGCCGCCGACGGCGATCGCCTCCAGCTTCACGTCAGCCGAGCTGACCACCGCATGCTGGGTTATCGGTCGGGTCACCTGCAGGTCGATCGACCATTGGGCGTTGGATTCGGTGTAGGAGCCGATGATCTCAAAGCTCTTTGCCGCACTCAGCGTGTCCGCGGCGCCGGCTTCCAGGGCACGCGTCGTCGGCGACCCGATGCCGAAAGAAGAGTCACAGGCGCTGAACAGCGCGAGTCCCACCAGACACGACGCAAGGCGGAGGCCGGCGGACATACTTTGCTTTTGTAACGGCGGCCATACTCGGGCCGTTACCAACATATGACCGAAGCAGCGCGACGGTCCGCCATCCTGCGCGATCTGGGCGCCACGCCGGCCCGGCCGGCAAGGCCGACCGTGCGCATTCGCGGCAGGGAGTATCCCGTCATCCTGCCCAGCCTCCGAGACGCGAGGCTCCACGTCGCGGTGGTGCTGCTGACCCTACAGGTGCTGGGCCAGACCGTCCTCGGCTTCCGGCTCTCGATAGCGCAGATCCTCGCATGCCTTGCGGCCGGCGCCCTCATCGAATTCGTAGTCGCCTTTTTCAAGGACAAGGCGATCATGTGGCCGGCCAGCGGCTTGCTGACGGGAAACAGCACAGCCTTCATCCTCCGAGTCCCCGGCACCCTCCATGGCCAGTGGTGGAGCACTCGAGGGATCTGGATCTTTGTCGGCGTGGTCGCCTTGGGGATGGCGACCAAATACCTGATCCGTTGGCGCGGCCGGCACATCTTCAACCCGTCCAACGTGGCGCTGGTGCTGGCTTTCGTCGTTCTCGGGCCACAACGCACCGAGCCTTTGGACCTGTGGTGGGTGCCGCTGGGCCGGTGGATGATGCTGACCTACGCGATCCTCATCGTCGGCGGACTTTTGATCGCCTGGGAGCTGCGTCTGCTCGGGCTCGTGCTGGGCTTCATGACTGCCTTCGCGATCTTGGTCGCCCTCGCGCTTGCTCCGGTGCCGGACCACTGCATGGTCGCCAGCTGGCACGTGACACCCATGTGCGGAAGTTATCTCTGGCAGATCCTGGTCACGTCGCCGGAAATTTTGATCTTCGCCTTCTTCATGATGCCCGACCCCAAGACTGTGCCGGAGGGCCAGGTGGCGCGAGTCGTCTTCGGGGTGCTGGTCGCGTTGCTGGCGGTGCTGCTGCTGGGCCCGACCTCGCTCGAGTTCTGGACCAAGACGGCGATCCTGGGTAGCCTGGTGGTCGCCTGCGCATTGCGATTTGCGCTCGTCAGCTTCCTGGAGCCACTGGAAGAAGGCATGAGATCCGCGGCCGGCTTTTTCCATCTGGGCCGCCGGCTGCCGGTCGGTTTCGCCGTCGCGATGCTCTGCGTGGGATGCGTTCCCATCGCTTCCGACCTGTCGACTCACGGACCGCAGCCCGCCGCCGGGCTCGCGGACGGCTCGACGCCGGCGCTGTCACTCAAGGTGGGACGAGGGCCGGCCACCGCGGGCTGGATTACGAAGGACGCTTCTGCATCTCTGCCGCCCATCGGAAATCTGGCCCCGGTTTCGGGGTCAGCGCGCGTGTGGGTCCTGCCGCCGATACCGACGCCGAGCATTGCACCCAACGTGACCTCGTTCAGCCCGGGCATCACATCGCAATACGCCGCCAAGATGGCGCGTGACATGGTGCTCGACCTCATCATCGAGTCCGAGGCGCGCCGCTCGCATGACCTGAAGCTCGCGGAGCTCGGCGCTTCGGAAGATGGCCTCAAGGAGTTCGTCGACGTGATCAATGAGGACATTGCGGCCGGCGTGATCATCCAGAAGACCTACACCTTCGACCAGATCAGCATCACCCTCTGGCTGCCCAAGTTCAGCAGCCAGGCGTCGCGATTGGTCGGGGTCACGCTTCGCGGCACGAGCACTCTTACGACTCGGGACGCTTCCGGCAACGTCGTGTCACAGAAAACAACGCAGTATCTGAAGACCTGGGGACTCGGGGTCTTCGCCCCCGGATGCTCCCCAAAGTCCGGGGACACATGCACCCCCTATTCGACTATCGCCACCGACTACACCCTGCAGGGACTGGCGCCCGCCCCTTAGCGGAGAGCTGCCCCAGGAATCCCGTCCGGCTCGTAGATCGCCGGCGGTTCGATGCCGAACGTGTCTGCAAGGCGGACGAACAGGCTGAACAACGCCGCCACATACGCCGCCTCGGCGATCTGCTCGTCGGTCCACCCCACATCGCGCAGGCTCTGCACCTGCTCATCCGTGACGCGATAGGCCGCCTGGCTGATCGTCCCGACAAATTCCAGCAGCAAGCGCTCAGGCTGCGAAAGGCCCGCAGCGTCGAGTTCACCGTTGCGGAGCGCCGCCGCCGTCCCCTCGAACTCTTTGCCCTGCAACTGCAGGAACCATGTGTGTGCGCTGAGTCAATACCTGCAGCGGTTGAGAGCGGACACGTACGACGCGACCATCTCGTGCTGGGCTCGGGTGAGCGCCCCGTCGGTGAAGTGCATGCGCGAGGCGGCCTGGATGGCGGCCAGGAAATCCGGCCGCAGGCTCATGGTCTTGATGATCTGAGCGACGATGCCGAACGGGCTCGCCGCTTTGGCCTTGGAGTATTCCTCGGCGAGAGGCCCTTCGGCGTCCGCCTCGTCGACCATCTTGATCCGGGCCATGAAGCATTAACGACCCCGGCGCTGGAAAAGTGTCGGCGACCTTACGATGGAAGGCGTGGCAGCGCCCCGCCTCGACGTCGTTGGAGTGATCGTCTCGGACATGGAGAAGTCGATCGCCTTCTATCGACGCCTTGGAGTGAAATTCCCGGAGCCTCACGATCCCGAGGGCCACGGCCACGTGGAGGCGACGCTGGACGGCGGCATCCGATTCGCCCTGGATACCGAAGACACGATCCGCTCTTTCGACCCAGACTGGACCGCGCCGTCAGGCGGCCATCGCATGGCGGTCGCGTTTCTCTTCGATTCCCCGGGCGCCGTCGACCAGAAGTTCGCGGAGCTGGTCAAAGCGGGCGCCAAGCCGTACAAGGAACCCTGGGACGCTTTCTGGGGCCAGCGCTACGCCCAGATCCACGACCCCGACGGCAACGTCGTGGACCTCTTCGCCGCGCTCAGCCGGTAGATCTACTCCGGGCCGTTCCAGCTCCAGCGAGGCACTGGCAAACCCGGTTCCACTTTCGCGTCGGCGGGCGCGTACGCAACCACCTCGGTGGTCGCCCGCTCCATGTAGGCGCGGAGCTGGGCCCGAAAGTCCGGGTCGTCCGGTAGGCCGACGTCGTCGGCGGCTTGCATGAAGCAGGCAACGAAGCGAGGCCCGTAGTCATCCCCCGAGCCGTGGCGCGCGTGAATTTCGAGCATCCCCGAGTGGCCGCCCAGCGATTCCGAGTAGCGCGGCGGCCCACCAAAAACCTCAGCCCAGTACGCGGCCAGGTGCTCGAGGTGATTTGGGTCTGCGCCATCGGAGAAGGGATGATTGAGCTCCGGGTCCTGCAGGCAGCGTTCGTGGTGCGCGGCGGCCAGGGCGAGGAAGGCCTCCTCCCCACCGGCGAACTCGAACATCGATGGCCGGGTCACTGACAATAGTTTCACCCACATGCCGAAGCTTCGTGTCCACAACCTCGCGATCTCCCTCGATGGGTACGCGGCCGGACCGAACCAGGACCTCGACAATCCACTGGGTCAGCGTGGACTCGAGCTACACGAGTGGGTGTTCAAGACTCGCTACTGGCAGCAGATGGAAGGCGGCGAAGGCGGAGATGAAGGTCTCGATGATCAGTTCATCGCGGCGGGCGACGCCGGCATCGGCGCCACGATCATGGGCCGCAACATGTTCGGCCCGATCCGTGGACCCTGGACCAAGGAGCAGTGGTCGGGATGGTGGGGCCCCAACCCGCCGTATCACCATCCGGTGTTCGTGCTCACCCATCATCCGCATGAACCGATCGCGATGGAAGGCGGGACGACGTTCAACTTCGTGACGGACGGCATCGAAGCAGCGCTCGAGCGAGCGTTCGACGCGGCCAATGGCGGCGACGTCAGGCTTGGCGGCGGTGCGGCGACGATTCAGCAGTACCTGCGGGCGGGACTGATCGACGAGATGCACCTTGCGATCGTGCCGGTACTGCTCGGCAGCGGGGAGCGCCTCTTCGACCACCTTGACGGCGGACCGGTTGGCTACCGGTGTGTAGAGCTGGTCAGCTCGCCGTCAGTCGTACACGTCCGATTCGCCAGGGCCGGCTAGCAGAGATTCCCTT
>DASRWV010000061.1:0-27964 GCA_035687505.1 Nitrosotalea sp. | reverse complement strand
ATCGCCAGCAGGTTCCACCAGAAGGTGGGAACCCAGGAGGAGACCGAGGCAGACCCGTTCGAGGGCAATGCCACTTCCTGGGAAGAAATCGGCTAACACCGCTTCGGCGGCGTGAATCGAGCCGGCCGGCTCGCCCGTCTCCTGCGCATCCTTTCGGTCGTCATCGCCGAACCTGGCCTCAACCCGCTCGAGCTGGCCGAACGCGCCGGCGTCTCCGAGCGCACCATGCGGCGAGACCTGGTCCAGCTCCGCGAGCTCGGTTACGAGGTTGCGTACACCGGAGGTTATGAGATGCAGGAGAAGCTGAACCTCGAGGGCCGCACTGGGCACCGTTCCCTCGGCCGCCTATACGAGCAGCACCTGGAGCTCTTGCGCACGCAGCTCCCCAAGCGCCTAGCCGCCCAGGTCACCGAAGAGGTCGACTCGCTGGCGCCGGCCGCGCTCGCCTCCCTGTTCGCGACGGCGATCGAACGACACGCCAGGTCCACCAGATGAAGCCGATCGTTCTCATCGCCGGCGGCGAGGGCGACGCCGACTTCATGTATGCGTCGGGCTTCGCTGTCGAATCCGCCCTCTACATCCGCTTTGGCGAGGACGACGACGTCCTCGTCACCAGCCCGCTCGAGATCGATCGCGCTCGCGTGCAGAGCAAAGCGAGCCGAATTATTGGCTTCGATGAGGCGGGGTACGTAGACCACGGTCCATTCGTGTCGTTTGCGCGCCTGGCGGCCAAGCTGCTGCGGGAGCGGTCCGCGGAGTCGGCGCGAGTTTCTCCCCGGCTGCAAGCAGGCTATCTCGAGGAGCTGCGGGCGGCGGGAATCGACGTCGAAGTCGACCGTGAGCTGTTCCGGGCCGAACGGCGTCACAAGTCTGCGGAGGAGGCTCAGTTCATCGAAGCTTCGCAGCGCGCCGCGGAAGCCGCGGTGGTCGAGGTGGTGAGCCAGCTAGCCCAGGCGGACATCCGAGACGGGATCCTGTGGCTCGATGAAAGTCCGCTCACTTCGGAGCGCCTCTATGCTCGCGCGTCGCTTCTCCTCGGCGAGAAGGGCTTCACCTGCCCGGACATGATCATCGCCGGCTCCCCCGAGTGTGCGATGCCGCACTTCCGCGGTGAGGGCCCGATTCGGGCCGGCGCTCCGGTGATCATCGACATCTTTCCCTCCAACAGGACAACTCACTATCACGGCGACCTCACGCGAACCGTCGTGGTGGGCGACATTCCGGACGAGATCAGACGAATGCATGCGGCAGCACTACAGGCCCTCGACGCCGGTATCGAGTCGATTCGCGCCGGGGCAGCCGGCCGTGACGTTCACCAGAGCGTTTGCCACGTCCTGGTGGATCGCGGCTACGGGACGACGACCAAGGGGTTCGAGGGCGCGAATGGCGTCGCCAAGATGACCCACTCCACGGGCCACGGCGTCGGCCTCGAGATCCACGAAGATCCCCTGCTGCGCGGGCCCGACGAGAACACGTTGCTCGAAGGCGACGTCGTCACGGTCGAGCCTGGTCTCTACCTGATGGGCCTGGGCGGAGTGCGCGTCGAGGACACAGGCATGATCACGAAAGACGGATTCAAGAACTTCACCACCCTCACGCGAAGTCTGGATCCGCGCGACTATCTGTAAAGTAGGGCTTTACAGTGCCCCGGAACGAAACGCTCGGACAGCGAATCCGCCGTGTGCGCCAGGAGCGCGGGTTCAGCCTTGCCAGGGTCAGCGGCGCTGACTTCAGCCGCGCGTTCCTGAACCAGGTCGAGCTCGGGCGCAGCCAGCCGTCGACCCGAGTGCTCAGGGTCATCGCCGGCAGGCTGGGCACGGAGGTGGACTATCTGCTGGAGGGTCGCCTGCCCGGCGTGGAGCGGGAGCTGGCGGTCGAAAAAGCCCGCGTGCTGCTTGCGCGGGGAGACGCGCGCCGGGCCTTGGCGGCGCTGGGTTCGGCGGTCGATTCAACCGAGTGGCCCTTGGGCAGCGACGCGCGGCTGTGCCAGGCGGAAGCCATTTCGATGCTTGGGCGCGAAGCCGGGTCGCGCGAGATCCTCGCACGCGAGCGGGTGATCCTCGAGGGACATCGCGACAACCACCGGCTGAAGCGCCTTGGGACGCTCGAAAAGGGCGCGCGGTTCGCCTTCGGCGCAGACGCGGTCAAAGCGCATCTCCGGCTCGCCGACCAGGCCCAGCGCGCGGCCAACAGCCACGACGCGCTCGAGCACTACCGGGCGGCGCGGGTCCTGCTCGAGGTGAGCTCCGCTAAAGGCCCCCGGCAAACGTAAAGGCGGGCGGCGGGGTCACCTCGGGCGGCGTGATCTCGAGGGTGATGACCTCGTGGTTCTTCAGCTCGATGGCCTTGGGGTCCCCCGTGTAGAGCTGCGGTCCCTTGCCGTCTTGCAGGTCGATGTAGACGACAAGCTTCTGGTCGGCAGTGAGCGCGATGCTGGACACGTGGCTCGAATCCAGAAGCTCAGCCTGCGGCTGCCCCATGGTGCTGTTCCATGCCGTCCAAACGTCGAAAAACTGCCCCAGGGTGAACTTTTGCGAGGCGGGCGCCTCGATGTGGATCACGTTGGGGTTGGAGGTGTGCACGTGTAGCCAGTAGTAGCAGGTCGGGTTTCCCGCCGAGTCGGTGACGATGCCGATGTTGCCCGGGATTGGATGCACGGCGCCCTGGTAGACGATCTGGATCGCGGAGTGATAGTGCACCTTCGAGTGTTCGAGCTGGTCGCACGGGACACCCCCGGCCGACGGCGGCGGCGGTGTTGGTTTGTTGGTTGCGACGATGACGATGATGATTACGATCGCAAAAGCCACCAGGATGCCCGCCACCGCAACGGGCAGCAAAGGAAACTCCCGGGTCTTCTTGACCGCGGTCCTCTTGTTTGAATTTTTGCCGCCCTTTCCGAAGCCCGTGCGGGTCGCGTTGTTCCTCTGGGCTTTGCGCGCCATAACCACGGTAGAATACCGACCTAACCTTTCTGGCCTCGGCCGGGGCTCCCCGCCCCGATCCGATCGGGGCCTGAACCCATAGGAAGGAGGTCCCCTTTGCGGGAATACGAAGTTCTCTACATCGTCCGCGCGGACCTGGACGACGAGAAGGTCCAGGACGCGGTGAAGCGAGTCAACACGCTGATCGAAAGATCGGGTGGTTCCGTCGAGCGCACCAATCTATGGGGCAAGCGCAAGCTCGCCTACGAGGTCAAGCACCAGAAGGAGGGCTCTTACGTCCTTCAGGACTTTCAGTTCGACCCCAATCGGGTCCCGGAGCTCGAAGCGGCGCTGAAGATCACCGAAGAAGTGCTGAGGCATCTCATCGTGCGCAAGCCCGAGAAAGCTGCTCCTGCGACCGTCGTCCCGCCGCCGGCGGAGGTCGTGCTCGAGCCCATTGCGGTGGAATCGGAGTCCGTGTCGGAACCGGTGGTTAGTGCGAATCGGGAGGAGTCCTAATGTCGAACTTGAACAAGGCGATGCTCATCGGCCGGCTCACCAAGGACCCGGAGATGCGCTACACACCAAGCGGAACGGCGGTGACCAACTTCAGCATTGCGACCAACCGGTGGTCCTCAGGCGCTGATGGCGAGAAGAAGGAGTTCACCGACTACCACAACATCGTCGCCTACCCGATCGGCAAGAGAAACCTCGCCGAGACGGTGGCGCAGTACACGCGCAAGGGAGCGCTCGTCTACGTCGAAGGCCGGATCCAGACCCGGTCGTGGGAAGGCCAGGACGGCCAGAAGCGACGGGTGACCGAGATCATCGCCAACGACGTGCAGTTTCTCGAGCCTCGCGGAGCCGGCGCAGGTGCCGGCGCCGGCGCGCCGGCTCGAACCCCGGCGGCGCATGAAGACCACCCTGCTCCGGACGACGCACCGCGGGACGTCGACCCGGACGAAATACCTTTCTAGGAGTCATTGATGGCAGTCAACCGTCCACCACGTGAAAACAGCAGCAGCAGCGGCGGCGGAGGCAGGGGGCCGAAGCGCCAGCACCGCAAGGTCTGCAGCTTCTGCGTCGAGAAGATCCACTACATCGACTACAAGGAGATCTCGCGCTTGCGGCGATTCGTCAGCGACCGCGGCAAGATCCTCCCGCGCCGTGTCACCGGCACTTGCGCCCGGCACCAGCGACCGCTCACGACAGCGCTGGAGCGCGCGCGTGCGATCGCTCTCCTTCCTTACACGACTGAGCAGCACTAAGACATGACGTTCCAGACGCAGCTTCGCATCCCCGGCCCGACGCCTCTTCCCGAGCGCGTCGTGCGCAGCATGAGCCGGCCGATGATCGATCACCGCGGGCCGGAGTTCGCCGAGGTCCTCTCGGAGATCACGGCAGGGGCGAAGCGCATCTTCAAGACGTCGAACGACCTCCTCCTTCTTACTTGTTCAGGGACCGGGGGCCTCGAGTCGGCGGTCGCCAATCTCATCTCGCCAGGCGACGAGGTCGTCGTTGCTCTCTGTGGCAACTTCGGCGAGCGATTCGCGGCGCTGGCGGCGGCATACGGGGCGGATGTGGTGCGCCTCGAATCCGAGTGGGGGCAGCCCTCCGATCCCGACGACCTCGCCCGCGTGCTCGAGCAGCACCCAAAGGCGGGCGTCGTCCTTCTGACCCACAACGAAACCTCGACCGGGCTCACCAACCCACTCCGGCAGCTGACGCGCGTGGCGCGCGACGCGGGAAGGATTGTGGTCGTGGACGGTGTGAGCTCGATCAGCTCGATCGCGATCGAGACAGACGCATGGGGCATCGACGTCGCGGTCAGCGGCTCGCAGAAGGGTTGGATGGCGCCGCCCGGAATCGCACTGGTCAGCGTGAGCGAACGCGCATGGGCGCAGCAGGCCAAGGCTCGTTCGCCCCGCTTCTACTTCGACTGGAAAGAGGCCAAGACCTGGGCGGACAAGGGGATGACCCCCTTCACGCCGGCCGTCGGCGTGGCCTTCGCACTGCAGGAAGGCGTGCGGATGCTCGAGGAAGAGGGCCTGGACCAGGTCTACGACCGCCACGCCAGACTCGCTCGGGCGACGCAGTCAGGGCTCGAAGCGCTTGGTTTTCAGCTCTTCGCGCGAGCTGGATTCCGCTCCAACACCGTGACCTCGGCGGTGCCGCCTGCCGGCCTCGACGTCGCAGCCTTCCGCAAGCTGCTGAACACCAAATACGGGGTCGTGATCGCCGGCGGCCAGGCCAAGATGACCGGAAAGATGGTCCGCGTCGGCCACTTGGGAGCTGTCGCCGAGGGTGATGTCGTCCAGGTGCTCTGGGCACTGGAACTGGCACTAGAGGAGCTGGACATCGCACCGGCGAACGGGCGAGCGGTGGCCGCAGTAACCGCTTCATTGCAGGGCGTAGCCGCCACCGCCCGCTAGTGCCCCGAATCCTGGTCGCCGACCCGCTGGCCGAGGACGGCCTGGAACGGCTGCGGCGGGCGGGCGAGGTGACGGTGGTCAGCAAGCTGCCTGAGGCGGAGCTGATCAAGCGCATACCCGAGTTCGACGCGCTGATCGTCCGGAGCGAGACACGAGTCACGGCATCGGTGCTCGAAGCGGGGCGGATGCTCCGCGTCGTCGGGCGTGCCGGCGTCGGTGTGGACAACATCGACGTCGACGCGGCGACGCGCAAGGGCATCATCGTGGTCAACGCCCCCCGCGGCAACATCATCGCCGCCGCCGAGCACACCATCGCGCTGCTCGTCTCGCTCGCCCGCTGGGTGCCGCAGGCGGACGCTTCGGTCAAGCGCGGGGAGTGGACTCGCTCGAAGTTCATCGGGACCGAGATCCGCGGCAAGACGCTTGGCGTGATCGGCCTGGGCAACGTTGGCTCCGAGGTGGCCAAGCGCGCTCATGGGCTCGAGATGGAGGTCATCGCGTACGACCCCGTCGTCTCGGTCGAGCGCGCTGAGCTGTTCAATGTCGAGCTCTTGACGTTGAAGGAGCTGCTCGAGCGATCCGACTTCGTCACCGTGCACGTGCCGCTCGTCGACGCGAACCGCAATTTGATCGGCGGCCCCGAGCTGGCGCTCATGAAGACGACAGCTCGCCTGATCAACGCAGCGCGAGGAGGCATCGTCGACGAAAAGGCCCTGTTCGATGCGCTCAAGGCAGGCCGGCTGGCGGCGGCCGCCTCGGACGTGTTCGAGACCGAGCCCCCTGGCGACAACCCGCTGCTGACGCTCCACAACTTCGTCGCGACTCCGCACATCGGAGCGTCGACGCTCGAGGCTCAGGTGTCGGTGGCCTTCGATGTGGCGGAGGAGGTGGCGGCAGTGCTTGCCGGCGACCTCCCGCGATTCGCGGTCAACGCACCCGCGCTGCCGCCCGAAGAGCTCGCTTACCTGCGGCCGTTCGTCAGCCTCACCGAGCGGCTGGCTGCCTTGCACGTGCAGCTCTTCGGTGGCCGCGTCAGCTCGATCGAGCTGGACTTCGAAGGTGAGCTGGCGGAGCACGACATGAACCTCCTCGTCGCGTCCGCCATTAAAGGTGTGCTGCAGCCGTTTACCGAGGACCGTATCAACTCGGTCAACGCGCGCTTGATCGCTTCGAGTCGTGGCGTGAAGCTGGTCGAACGGAGAAGCCCGGGCCGCGGCAGCTACGCCAGCCTGGTGACCATGCGCATCGGCGGGCACGAGCTGGCCGGCACCGTGTTGATGGGAGAGCTACGCGCGGTTCGCATCGACTCGTTTCGGGTTGACCTCGTGCCCGAAGGTCGCTTCCTGGTCAGCCGCCACGAGGACCGGCCGGGCGTGGTCGGACGTTTTGGCACGATCCTCGGCGAGCACGACGTCAACATCGCGAGCATGCAGGTCGGGCGCGACGCGCCGCGAGGCAACGCGATGATGATCCTGGCAGTGGACGACCGCGTGGCGCCAGACGTGCTGGCCAAGCTGCGCGAGGTGGGCGGAATGGCGGACCTCCGCTATGTCGAGCTCGGGTCCTCGGGGTCCCCGCGAACTCAAGGCGAAGCCTCAGAGTTCGTGGGGTAAGGATCCGAGTCCGATCGCTGACGTTCGCGCCCTGCCCGGGATTCGGTACTACCTTGCGCAAGCCGGCGAGCCGAGCACGCTGGTGGCCCCGCCTTATGACGTCATCCCCGACGCGGAGGTGGCGCGCTATGAGGCGCTCTCGCCCTACAACGCCGTCCGGCTGACGCGTCCGGGCCGGGACTACGACCGCGCCTCCCGCACCTTTGATGAATGGCTGAGCGAGGGCGTCCTCAGGGCCGATCCCCCCTCGATGTACGTCCACGAAGTTCGGTTCGACGGCAAGCGGCGGCGGGACCTGATCGCCGCCCTGCGGCTCCAGCCTTACGAAGATGGCGTCGTCTTGCCGCATGAGCGCACCCACCGAGGACCGAAAGAAGACCGGCTGGCATTGCTACGTGCCACCAACGTAAGCCTCGAGCCGCTCTGGTTCCTCTACGAAGGACGCGCCAGCGGGCTGCCAAACATTATCGACGTCGTCAGCCAGCGCAGGCCGGCGGTCTCGTTTCGCGGACCCGAAGGGACCGAGCACCGCCTGTGGACGATCACCGACCGAGCCCTGCATGCCGCGATTCACAGCTCGCTGGAGGCGCTCCCGGTCCTCATCGCCGACGGCCACCATCGCTACGAGACCTCGCTGGCGTACGCCCAGGAAAGGGGCGGCGACCAGGACGCGGCTTCACGCTTCACGCTCGCGCTGCTGACCGACCTCGACGACCCCGGCCTGGAGGTGCTGCCGACCCACCGGGTGCTCACGGCCGGCGTGACCGTGACCGGCGGAGAGGACAAGGCGACGCTCGAGGAGACGCTGGCCGCGATTCGCGGCCGGGTTGCGGCCGGGACCTACCGGGACCACCGTTTCCAGGTCCTGCCGTTGGAAGGGGAGATGGCCCTGGTGGAGTTACACGGTCAGGTGATCGACAACATCCTGGGCAAGAGGGACCCGGAAGGCTTCCTTCTGTATACGCGCGACGCGGCGGAAGCCGTCCGCTGGGTCGACGAGGGGGTTGGCTCGGCCGCCTTCTTCCTGGATGCGCCCGACCTGCGCCTGGTTTTGAAGGTGGCTCAGGAAGGGAAGACTCTTCCTCAGAAGAGTACCTATTTCCACCCCAAACCCCCTTCGGGAATGGTGTATTTCCGGCTCGATCAAAACCTCGATTTATAGTTAGGAACCCAAAAGAGATGCCAACTTACGGATACCGATGTGGCAGCTGCGGCCACCAGTTCGAGATCTCGCAGAAGATGTCTGACGAGCCACTGAAGACCTGCCCGAAATGTCAGGGCAAGCTGTCCAAGGTCCTGTATCCGGTAGGAATAAGCTTCAAGGGCAGCGGCTTCTATACGACCGACTACAAGGGGTCCGGCAAGGACTCCGGCAAGTCGTCGAGCAACGGCGTCGCACCGAGCAAGGAGGGAAGCTCGGAAAGTAAGCCAGAACCCAAATCGGAGTCGAGTTCCGAGTCGAAATCGGAGTCGAAGTCGGACACCAAGCCGCAGTCCAAACCAGATTCCAAGACGGAGAAAACGTCCTAGATGTCAACTACCCAAGCGGTTACCGACAGCGATTTCGAAAGTGTGGTCCTGAAGTCCGAGATTCCGGTGCTGGTGGATTTCTGGGCGACGTGGTGCGGTCCGTGTCGCATGATCGCGCCCATCGTCGAGCAGATCTCCGGCGAGCTCGGCGACAAGGTGAAGGTCATGAAGATGGACATCGACGAGAATCCTTCGACTCCGATGTCGCTTGGGATCATGTCCATCCCGACCGTGATCATCTTCAAGGACGGCAAGCCCGCGGAGCGAACTGTCGGCTACCGCCCGAACATGAAAGGCGACCTGAAGGCCAAGCTCGAAGCGCTAATCTAGCCCCGCTCTTCCGCGGGCTGGGGATGTATGGGGGCTGGTGCCTCCCGCGGTCTTCAAAACCGTTTGCGGGGCGCTGTTGAGGCGTCCTGGGTGGGTTCGATTCCCATCCATCCCCGCCAGCTTTCGGCGAGATGACGGCCACAGCTGCGAATGCCCGCCCGCACTGGCGCATCAGGCTGGAGTGTTAGGGCGCGGCTGAGCGCAGGTCGTGGCCGCCTAGCGGCGAGGCCACCTCTAGCGGAGCTGGTCCAGAGAAATTGATCCCTCGCCCACGCCACCGCCGACCGGCATGAGTCTCAATCCTGGCGACAGCCGCCCAAGGAGCTTTAGGGCACGGTCGTTGTCGAGCTGGATGCTGAAGCCGAACGCGTCGATGCCGTTGGCGGCGGCCACGTCGGCCAGGGCTGCAACGAGCCGGGTACCCACACCACGCCGTTGCCAGGCGTCGGCGACAACGATCGCCATGTCCGCCTTTCGCGAGCCTGGCTCGCGCGAATACTGTGCGACGCCGATGATCTCGCCGTGCTCCAACGCGGCGATCGCCTCACGCTCGTAGCGGTCTGAACTGAGAATCGCCGACAGGAATTGATGGAGCTTCACTGCGGGCGTGAAGAAGCGCCGGTAGAGGCTGTCGGGCGACAGCCGCTCGAACAGCCCGGCCAGCATTGCGCTGTCCGATGGCGTGATGCGCGCGTGAGGAGCGGCGATCATGCACCCCTCAGGTGCACCACCGGCGAGCGCGATCAGCCGGCGGCCCACCTCGAGCCGATCCGCCGCCACCGTCTGATTTGCAACACGTGGGTTGACCGCCATGTCATGTCGTGCCATTGATTGCATTGACCTGATACCAAGATGAGGCTGGGATTCGCGACCGGCAATCGGTCAGATCACGGAGGAATGGCGGTCGCTGGGGCGCCTGATCGCGCGTCACGGTGCAGGCATCGGGCTAACTACGTAGGGAGGAGCTCCTGCGTGCGGTCACCCAGGTCGCGATCTGGGCGCGGGATCGAAAGCCGAGCTTCTGGCGGATATTCTCGACGTGCGTCTCCGCGGTGCGGTGCGCGACGTGGAGCCGCTGCGCGATCTCCTGGTTCGTGAGCCCCTCCGCGACAAGGGACGCGACCTCGAGCTCACGAGGGGTGAGCGCCGCCTCCCCGGCGTCCTGCGTGGCCAGGAAATCGAGCATGGAGTCGGCGATTGCTTTGGTATCGCCCTTCCAGAACAGGTGAGCCGTTCCACGCAGAGGGGCGAACGTGCCGTTCGGGATCAGGCTCGCCACCTCACGGCCCAGATCGAATCGCGTCGCGCGATCACCGTCGCGGTGCAGAACCAGTGTGGGCGCCGTCACCTCGCCAAGCGATGACGACACGTCGGTCCGGTAATACTCGGCGAGCATCTCGGCCGCAACGTCTGCGGTCGCGGAGGAACGCAGCATCAGCAGGTCCTTGCTGTCCTCGGCCGAGGCGTCGGGCACGAAGATGTTCGTGAGAGTTTGGGAGCCGAGCCCCCAATGGGCACGGACGAGCGACAACAGGGACTCGCGTACTTCCGGCGGCGCCAGGTCAGTGCCGCGCGCGCAGGTTCCATACAGGACCATCTTGCCGATGCGCTGAGGCTGCCGGGCAGCGACCGCGACCGTGACCTGGCCGCCCTGAGAGGCGCCAAACAGATGAAATTTCGCGGCACCGAGCGTGTCTGCAACCGCCACCATGGCCGTCACCTGGCCCTCGAATCTCAGGTCGACCCCGGTGCGGTCTGACAAACCGCACCCGGCCTTGTCGTAGCGCACTATGGTGAATCGGTCCGCGAGAGGAGCGAAAAACGCACGGAAGGACTCGATCTCGAGCATCTTCTCGAGGTGACTGACCCAGCCCGTGTCGCACAGCAGGATCGGTCCGCTGCCCATGACCGAGTAAGCCACCCGACCGGCAGGCGTCGCGCAGAACTTGATCCGTTGCCGCACGGCGCCAGTTTGCCGTTTCACGTGGCGCGGCGCACTTCAGGTGCTTGCCGACTCGACAGCCAAGGCGACAGGCAAGTACGCAGCCGACCGCGGACGCACGCGTCAGCCCCGCGGTCTTCAAAACCGTTTGCGGGGCGCTGCTGAGGCGTCCTGGGTGGGTTCGATTCCCATCCATCCCCGCCAGTTTGGCCGCAATCACAGCCAAGATGACAGCCACAGCAGCGAACATCAGCGCACCCCAACGCTCCTAGCTGGACGGGAGTCGGGCATCGTGCAGTTCTCGCAGGCGGCTCGGCAGAGACTGAAGCAGGGGATTAGGAGGTGATTGACCGTGCTTGGCAGGAAGTGTCAAGAGATGTCAGGACGCGTCTCCGGTTAATCGGCGGTCTGACGCGTGCGTGCCACACAGTGTCCTGGCTTGTCACAGACTGCCCTGGGTAGGCTGTCAAGCGTTTTACAGAGCGTCTCCGAACTGTCCGCCCGGTCCGCCAACTCGAGTCGTCTGATCCGGCTGGGGCGCATCTCCAATCTGGCCGCCCGGGCCGCCACTTCGAGGGGACTCAACGCTGGTCACGATCGGCGCCCGGACACCGGTGGAGTGGTTGACTGTGCTGATCGGGCGCATATACCAGCCGATGAGTGCCAGCATCAGTGCAATCGGTACCGCGACGACGAGTGCCATCGGCCGAGTCGCTGCGTGGCGCATGTTCTGTCGGAGTTCCATGTGTTTCGTCCTGGTTGTAATTTGGCCTGCGTCGCTCGGCACCGTAGGCCCGTTCGGAGGCGGGTTCACCCGGAGAGCTACGGGGTCAGCTACTGGTTGTTGGGCGTCTAGACTGGCCTCGGGTTTGGAGCATGAACAGGAAGCTCGAGCTGGGACTCACGCCCCGCGAGTTGCAGGTGGCCCACCTTGTGAGGGAGGGGCTGACCGATCGTGAGATAGCGGAAAAGCTGTTCATCACCCGTCGCACGGCGGAATGGCACCTGAAACAGATCTTCAACAAGCTGGGCTTCAACTCTCGCGCGCAGGTGGCTGCCTGGGTGGCGCACGACCAGGCAGTCGGTTCGCAGGCAGTCTCCTCTGAACGGCCCCGGCACAACCTCCCCCTCCAGCTGACGACATTTGTGGGTCGCGGGAAGGAGCTGGCTGAGATCGAGCGGCTGCTCGCGACGAAGCGCCTGGTGACCCTGACCGCGGTCGGCGGCGCGGGCAAGACTCGCTTGGCCCTCGAAGTGGCAACCCGGACGCGAGATGCCTATGTAGATGGCGCGTGGCTAGTGGATCTGACTCCCATCAATGAGGGCCGTCTCGTCCCAAGGGTTTTTGGCTCGGCGCTGGGGGTTCATGAGCTGCCCCGTCAACCAATGGCTCAGACAGTGGTAGAGCATCTACGCGGTCGGCGGCTCTTATTGCTGGTCGATAACTGCGAGCACGTAATCGAAGATTGCGCCGCTCTTGTGGATGCCATTCTGCGGTCCTGTCCCGCGATCACGTTTCTTGCCACGAGCCGGGAGGCTTTGCGCATAAGTGGCGAGACGGTGTGGCGAGTGACACCGCTGGCGGTCCCTGAGCAGGTTGCTCGAATCGATTTGCATGAACTTGCGCAGTGCGAGGCGGTCGGCCTCTTTCTCGATCGTGCGAGGCTGGCGGCGCCGGACTTTGAGATGACTGCGGAGAGCGCTCCCGCAATTGCGCAGCTCTGTCGCCGACTGGATGGGATCCCGCTGGCGATCGAGCTCGCCGCCGCGCGCACCGGTTTGATGACCCCGGACCAGATCTTGAATCGACTGCAAGATCGATTCGGGCTCCTGACTGGCGGCAATCGCGCCGGACCAGCGCGGCATCGGACCCTGCAGTCTGCCATCGACTGGAGCTACGACCTTTTGAGCGACCCCGAGCGAAAGCTCTTCCGGCGGTTGTCCGTGTTTACGGGCACCTTCAGCCTCGAGGCAGTTGAACACGCCTGCTCCGGCGATGACCTGGAATTAGAGTCGATCACTGGATTGCTGGGCGGCCTGGTAGATAGGTCGCTCGTGATCGCAGCCGACGGGGCGTTGGGACGGATCCGCTTTCGACTGCTCGACACCTTGAATCAGTACGGAAGCGAACGACTGGTAGAGAGCGATGAATCGGAGCGTATCAAGGGCCGCCACTGTGAGTATTTCGTCTCGATTGCCGAAGAGGCGGTTCCTCATCTTCAAGGCCCCGAGCAGCGAGCCTGGCACCAGCTGCTCGCTCACGACCTCGGCAACCTGCGGTCGGCGCTCGAGTGGAGCAGCGGCCATGAGCCGCGCGCAAACGTGCGGATGAGCAAGGCGCTGACTGACTTCTGGTACGGCCACGGCCTGATTCAGGAAGGCGAAGGTTGGCTCAAGAGAGCGCTTGCCGGTTACCCAGTTCGCGATGAACTCAGGGCGCAGGCCCTAGGAATGGGCGGACAGATCTCTTTCTGGCGCGACGATTTATCTAGCGCCTCATCGCGCTGGAGTGAGGGCCTTGAGATTTACCGCGACCTGGATGACCGCCACGGAATTGGCCAGGCCCTGCGGTGGGTCGGGGAATTGGCAGATTGGCAGGGGGATTTGGAAACGGCGCAGGAGTGTTTCGACCGCTCCCTTGCAATTGCAAAAGAAGTAGATGACGCGACGTTGATTGCGCACATCTTCAGGCACCTCGGGCGCTTGGCCATGAAGAAAGGAAATCATGCCGCGGCGCGGACGTTCCTGGAGCAGAGCCTTTCGCATTACGAGGAGTTTGGTGAGCTTCGGACAATGACCTGGAATCTCGGTTATCTAGGCCTGAACGCCATAGAGAGTGGGGACTTCGCCGCAGCTCGGTCATATCTGGAACGAGCCCTGGCCATCGCTCGGGATCTCGACCTCTCCATCCCAGCCGCTTCGATGCTCATCTACTTGGGGGCGCTGGCGTCGGCACAGTCGCATCCGGTTCGAGCCCTGCGCCTTGCCGGCGCGTCCGCGTCGCTCGCTGCGTCAGCTGGCGCCGTTACCCTCCGGCTAACGAGGGCAATGGTTGAACGGTGGCTCGACACGAGTCGTCGGGAATTGGGCCAAAGGCGTTCTGCAGCCTGCTGGGCGGAGGGCCATGCAATGACTCGTGAACACGCCATCGAATACGCGCTGAATGGCTGAACCAGAACGTTTCCCAAGAACGGCCGCGCGATTTAAGACGAGCAAGCTACGACTGGGGTTGCGTAGATGCTGGTTTCCTTTCGGCCCGAGCAGATCTGGTCATCTACCACGAGCCGGTCGGCCTGCCGTGTAATCCACAGGTCGAAGTTCATCCTGCCCCCAAAGAGCACCACGTGCGCGATCGCTGTGTTGGGATCCAGCAGCTCGGCTGACGCGGCATACGTCAATGTAGGGTTCTGGGCGCTGCGCAAGAGATTCTGCTTGGTCTCCTTTAGCCGCGCCTTAAGGCGGTCGCTGTAGGGGCACGACTCCGGGTTTCCGTCTACGCCGCAGACGCCATAGGAGCCGTTCTGCTTCGGGTAGACCTGCGCAGCCACCGCGAGCACCTCCGCCTCTGTGATGCCTGGGTTGGATGCAGCGGTGCTCGGCGGAGCCGTCGGTGTGCTTTCGACCGGCTTCGCAGTGCTGCTGCAGGCGACGGCCACAGGAATCAACGAATAGACGAGCAAGAAGCGAATTCGGCTTTTCATTGCACTAATTAAGACGCGCGGGCAGACCATTTCGTCGCAACCCCAGCAAAAAAACCAAGTGACCTGCGACGCGCGAGTCAGTTTGGGCGTCATACCAGAAGGGGCCCGCCAAGAACTCCGGCAGGTCCCGATGGCGCTCGCAGATCGTGCCCCGGGTAAAAGGGCTGAGCTACAGGGCCCCGGCGCCAAGGTAGGGTGCTCAGATCAGGACGGGCGCCTTTCCTTCACCACCGGCTTCAGATCGCCCTTCAGCGCATCCTCATACGCGGCCCACAGCACCCCATACGCCGCCACCAGGCCTCCGGGGCGGGGCTGGCTCAGGGCCACTTCGAAGCTCCTTGTGTACGCATGGTCGCCGAGCTCATCTCGCAGCAAGGCCTGAGTCTGCGCCTCCCATTTCGACGCCGACGCGAGGTCCTTGCGCTTCTCAATCATCAGCCGGCCGCGGTTCATCATCTCCTCCAAGCGTGCGACGAAACCATGCCGGTCGAATCCCTTTGGCGCGCGCGGCGGGCCCTCGCGGCTTACCGTCGTCCATTGGACCGGGCGGCTATATGACGGGGCGGACGCGGACGGGCGCCAGCCAACTGCTGCCCGCTGTCGGTCGTATGCCGCGCGCTTGGTGCCGTCGGTCAGAACTTCGTGCGCCAGGTTGATCAACTTCGCGTGCTCGAGCGCGTCCGGATGGTTGCCGCGGTCAGGATGCCAGTACTTGAGCTGCCGCCGCCAGGCGGCGTGCATCTCTGTCTCCGTGGCGTCAGGCGGGACGCCGAGTACGAAGTAGTAGTCGGGTAGGGGACGGCGGTCGTTTGGCGAGGCCGCACCTCCTTCTTCTCACACGCAGACTGGGCTGTCGAAAGCGCAGTCTCGCACGGTGGCGAGGGCTTGTGGCAAGCCCACCTCGGCAGTGGGACAATGGTTATCGAGACGGCCGTTTTTCGCAACGCTTTGCGCGACTTTGCCCACCGCCGTGTACCTCCTGCCCCGTCGCGCTTAACCCCCTCATGCGCGGGAGTTGTCAAGAATCAGCCGAAGGCCTCTTTGTCGCCCATCAGCCGAACTTGCAAATCGTGATGGTCGCGCAGGCAGTCGAAATTCTGAACCTCGGGATTAACCGTCCCCAGGTTTGGCGAGCTTCCCTGACAGCCAACATACCGAACAACTGAGGACGATGATGGACGCTGATGGAATCTGCGATCGATCTGTCGAGCTCTCGCGGACGTTGATGGACCCTTACGGACCCAGCTTCGCGGCCCTCAAAACCGTTTGCGGGGCGCTGTTGAAGCGTCCCGGGTGAGTTCGATTCCAACCCATCCCCGCCAGATTTGGCGGTAGCGAGCGTTGACACTATTGCAACAAGTTTGTTAGGGTGACCCCGGTCTTCCGCGTCCGGGGCACGCGCGAAGGAATCTGGGGGTAGACATTGCGCATCAATCGCTATTTGTCGCATGCCGTGGTGCTCGCGATAGCGCTAGCGGTATCCAGCTACACCGTTATCGACCGAAACTTCTTTTCGTTCCACGCGGCGGCAGTCACCGCGACCGCCGCCGCGGAAGGTTCGGTCGGCAACATTTCGCTGGGCCGCGACAGCGTCATCATCCAACCGCTTCCCATACCGACGAAGCCTCTCGTAAGCCGCGCTCCAATCGTTCACATCGTCACGCAGGGAGACACACTGGAAAGCATCGGCCAGCAGTTCAACCTCCCGTGGAGGGACGTCGTCTGGTCGAATCCGGGCCTGCGCCTACCGCTCGTGGTGGGACGGCCTATCAAGCTGCCTCCGGTGCCTGGCGTCGTAGTCGTTGTCAGAAAGGGGGACTCGCCTGAGGACCTCGCAGCCGCCTATGGCGTGGAAGTCAGCACTGTGCTTGGCTTCAATGGAATTCGCGGCCCGCAGTTCACCCCCGGCTTGGTGCTTGTGATTCCCGTCGATCCCGCCCAAGGCCCAAACCTGAAGACAGGTGTGCCGGCCGACCCGGTCAACCCGGGTCAATTCCTGTGTCCAATTCCCGGCGCTCAGATCATCCAGCGGTTTGGACCGACGTCATTCGCGATCGAACCGTCTTTCGGCGGTTATCTGCATTTCCACACAGGGCTCGATTTACTGGCCGGTTACAACACGCCGATCGTCGCGGCTGCCGGCGGAAGAGTGACCGCAGCAGGTCCCGCGGACTACTACGGGATCCGGGTTGAGGTCACCGACAGATTCGGCCTGGTCGAGATCTACGCCCACATGCAGCAGGTGACGGTTGCTGTTGGGCAGGAAGTTCAGCAGGGCGAGAAGGTCGGCTACGTCGGCAGCACGGGTTTATCGATCGGCGCACATCTTCACTTTCAACTCGAAGTCGGTGGCATGCCGACCGATCCAGGTCGGTTGATCGGCTGCTGAGGAGCCTCCAGCTTGCGGGTGGTCGGCGGCCGACACAAGTTGAAAGAGATGGGGGTATCGACATGCAGATCACTCGGAACAGTATCAAGACCATGGCAGGGCCGAGCGAGTGGTTCACTGGGGCCGTTTACGTGGACGCGGTTGCGACGCCGGTCGGTCCGTCGCGCTTGAGCGCGAGCAGCGTCCACTTCACACCCGGCGCCCGCACTGCCTGGCACACGCACCCAAACGGCCAGACCATTTTCGTCTCCGAAGGCGTCGGCCTCGCCCAATGTCGCGGTGGTCCGATCGAGGTAATCCGCCCGGGCGACCGTGTGTTCTTCGAGCCGGGCGAGGACCACTGGCATGGTGCTGCGCCGACGCGCTTCATGACGCACATCGCGATGCTCGACGTCGACAACGAAGGGACCAATGCGACGTGGGGCGACCATGTCAGCGACGCCGAGTATGCGGCGGCACCGTCGACGGAGGGCGCATAGCCGTGCGCGCAGCCGTCTTCAACGGACCGCGCTCTATTGAGGCAACCGGCCGATGACGCAGTGGACCAGCGACCAGCTCGACAAGATCGGAGCAGCTGAAGAAGTGGAGATCGCGTCAGTCCGGCCCGACGGCAAGCTGCGAAAGCCCGTGACGGTGTGGGTGGTCCGTCACGTCGACGACCTATACGTCCGATCGGTCAGGGGGCGCAGCGGTCACTGGTTCCGTGGTGCCCAGGAGAGGCACGAGGGTCGGATACGGGCCGGTGACGCTCAGCAAGACATCAAATTTGTCGACGCCGACCACGAGATCGACGACGAAGTCGATGCTGTCTATCGCGCCAAATACCGCCGATACGCCGGAAGCATCCTCAATAGCGTGCTCACTCCTGAGGCGCGATCCACGACTATCAAACTGGTGCCGCGCTCCTGACGATGCGCCGAGCGGGACTAGACAATCACGGTGCTGGTGAACGCGTAGCCCAGTAGGCCTCGGTAGGTGCAGGACACCTGGACTTGCGCAGGACCAACGATGGCCGTTGGTTCCACAGTCCAGGTCCACGTTGTGTCCCCGGCCGCATCGGTGATCTGCGGCCCCAGCCCACCAGCGGTGCTCGGCTTTGCGGGCACCGGCGGGAGGTCGAAGACGAGCACGGTGCATGTCGCGCCCGGTTGGTTGGTGTGGACGACGAGCTTGGCCCCGTTCAACACGCCTCGAACGACTGGATTGGTGATGCTTGTCACGGTGATCGAGACTGGCACCACCGCTCCGGTCGAGCGAATGAGCTTCATCACCATCAGGCCCCCATAGGCCGTGCCAACAGCGTTGGGGTCGAAGTCGCCACCGCTGATCGTGGCGTGGACGAAACAGCCGGTGAAGCCCAACGGGGGACTGATCGAGGTCAAGAAAAAGGCGCGGTAGCGGACGAAGGTGAGAGTCCCGCCGCCGAATCCGCCCGGCACGACCGGCATCCAGACCACGCGCGGGCTGGGCGCCTTGAAGGTGGTACACGTCTCACCTGGTCGCTGGTCGATGCGGGCCTGCAGAGCGGCTGCGGTCTCCGGAGCCAGAGTGGTGTAGTCGAACGTATTGACCGGATATGCAGGTCCCAGCTGGCTTGGCGGATTCATGCCTTTAGCCATCGCGTTCTTGTAACAAACGATGTCGTTGTATACGCAGCCCGGCGGCACGATGCTCCCGAGGTTGCAAGTTCCGAATCCGGCCCCGCCGTTGGCCGGCTGGGCGCCGACATTCACGTTGTAGGCGGCAATGCAGGTGTCATCTATCGCGAGTGGCACGGCGCCGGCGACAAGCGCGGCCCCGAACATTGCACTGGCGCGTGCGAAGACCGAGAAGAGCTGAAAGCCAAGCACCCTCGTAAAGGTGGCCGTCTGGGGTTTGCCCAGCTGGACCAACACGCCCCGGACAGTGTTGTCCAGAGACGCCACGTGGGTGGTCCGGTCGGGCTTCACATAGTCCAGGAAAAAGGTGTCGCCGTTGGCGGAGCTCCATCCGTTGTACTGGGCGAACGCCTGGGCGGTCGCCCGCACCTCGGCATCCGTCAAGGAACCATAGTTGCCGGCCTCTCCGTTCCATTTCTGCGACATCAGGAAAGCTCCGGCATGTGCGCCCGCTTCAGCGGCGGCCTCGAGCGACCGCTGATCCGCATAGGCCCGGCCGCCGTCGATGACGATCCCCGCCATGCCGATGAGTGCCACCAGACCGACCGCAAAGATCACCCAGATCTGCCCGCTCTGGCTCTTGTGTGTCACTCAGCGATCACAACTGTTATGGACGTACGGCTCCCAGCTGGGTTGACGACCCTGCCTCCGACAGCAACTACAACGGCGGCGCCGCGAAACCATCGCTCCCTGCGTGCATGCATGCCGAATCGTTCGATCATCACCATCTGCTCTATCCGCAAACTCGGTCAGATCTTGCGTTTGCGGGCCAATCCGCCTCGGCGCCCCGACTGGGCCGCCACGACGTTCAGCTCGGCTCGGCCGCTAGATCGGACAGCCGCGCCATCGCCTCAGCCGTTGCTGGATAGAGATCTCGATAGATCCGTAGATAGCGGCTGTAGAGCTGAGCGCTTTCAGGATTCGGTTCTGCAACCTCGGGTCGAAGTCGGACCACCGAAACGGCGTCGCTGACGCTCTTGAAGTGGCCGGCCGTCACACCAGCAAGCAGCGCTGCGCCATAGGCGGGACCTTCATCCACTGAGGTCCGGTGCACGGGTAGTCCAAACACGTCAGCCTGAATTTGCCGCCAAAGGTGGCTGCGTGCGCCGCCTCCGAGCGCGCGCACCTGGCGTACCTCGACACCGAGCTCGATCATCACCTGCAAGCAGTCCGCAAGGCTGTAGGTGACACCTTCCATCACCGCCCGCGTCAAGTGGTTCAGGCCGTGCCGTGTTGTCAGGCCAAAGAATGCGCCGCGAGCTGAAGCGTCCATGTGGGGAGTGCGCTCCCCGCTGAGATAAGGAAGGAAGACCAATCCCTCCGATCCGATGGGAGCAGATTCGGCCAGCTCGATCAGAGCGTCGTACTCATGGTCTCCCAGCACGTGCCGCCACCACTGGAGGGACCCGCCCGCTGACAGAGTGACGCCCATGAGGTGGTATGCGCCCGGCACCGCATGACAGAAAGCGTGAAGGCGACCGGACGGGTCGGGCGTGAACTGCGGGGTGTGGGTGAAGATCACCCCGCTCGTTCCGATTGACGAGCTGGCGAGTCCGGCCTCAACGATGCCCGAGCCCACAGCCGCAGCGGCGTTGTCGCCCCCACCCGCGGCGATCGGAATTCCAGCTGGGAGGCCGAGGTCGGCCGCAACATCGGCCCGGAGGCGTCCTGTCTCGTCGGGGCCCTCGTACACCGTTGGGAACCATTTGCCAGGCAGCTCGAGCGCGTCGAGAATCTCCGCCGACCAGCTGCGCTGCCTGAGATCGAGCAGCAACGTGCCCGAGGCATCTGATGCGTCAGTCGCGTATTCGCCCGCAAGACGCAGACGTATGAAGTCCTTTGGCAGGAGCACGTGGGCGATCCGTTTGTAGTTCGCGGGCTCAGCCTCCCTTAGCCACAACAATTTGGGTGCCTGGAATCCAGTGAGGGCTGGGTTGCCCGCGATGGCAAGGAGCCTTTCCCGCCCAACTCGATCCGTGATCTCGATGCACTGCGCCGCTGTGCGCTGGTCGTTCCAGAGCAGCGCGGGGCGGATGACCTGGTCGTTGGCGTCCAGGAACACAGACCCGTGCATCTGGCCGGTCAGTCCTATGCCGTCGACATTTCCCTTGGTGCTGGCGGCGACCTCGGACAGCACTTTGCGTGACGCCAGCCACCAGTCTTCCGGGTTCTGTTCCGTCCATCCCGGCCGCGGACTGAGGAGGGGATACTCGTGAGCCGCCTCCGCGACGACCTCCCCCGATTCGTTCAGGGCTACCGCTCGGGCGCCGGATGTTCCGATGTCGAGGCCGATTACCACGTCAGTTGTTCGGAACCATCATCTCCGACTTCCGTGGTGGATCGGCGCCGGCGCGTGCGCAGGTCAAAGCGGCCGCCAGGCACGCGTAGTCGAGGGCGGCCTTCAGCTGCTCTTCGTCGAGCCTCAGGTCTGGCCGGATGGCGTCGTGATCGTGCAGCCATGCGAGTAGCGCGGCTCCGAACGCATCGCCTGCTCCGATGGTGTCGACGATCTCGACGGGCGGCGCGCTGACGCTTATCCGATAGCCCTCGTGGGCGCCGTACGCACCGCGGGCGCCGAGCGTGACGACGACCAGCTTCACGCCTTGGCCAAGAATCTGATCCGCTGCCTGTTCGTAATCGAGCCCTGGGCAAAGCCAAGCCAGGTCGTCCTGGCTGGCTTTGACGATCGTGCTCTGCGCAACGACCGAGAGGAGGCGCTCGCGGTAGTCATCATCGTCGGCCAGCCCAACCCGGACGTTGGGGTCAAGCATCACCAGGCGCTTGCCGCGCTCGCGAGCGACCAGTTCAAAGAGCGTCGACGCTATTGGTTCAAGTACAAGTCCCAACGTTCCGACATGAAGGGCGTTCACCTCAGGGGCGAACTCTCTCGGAACCATATCCATGGTGAGATTTGGCGCAGAAGTTCCCTCGACGAAGAACTTGTATTGGGCGAGGCCCTGGCCGTCCAGTTCGACCACGGCGATCGTGGTCGATTCGGGACCGAAACTGGCGAGCTCGAGATTGACTCCGTCGGCGACGAGCAAGTCCTTGAGCTGGAGTCCGAAGACGTCTTCGGAAAGGCGCCCGAGAAATGCGGTGGGAACTTCGAGGCGGGCCAGGGCCCGTGCGGTGTTGAACGGTCCGCCACCCGGCATCGCACGGCGCGTGCCGTCGCCGGCATCGATAGTGTCCATCAAGGCTTCCCCACAGACAACGATCACGGGGCGATCTCGCCAGAGCCACGGGTGATCATGCGCGTCAGCACCACGTGGTGCTCCGATGGCGACCGATCACCGTCGAGTCGGCGGAAGAGAACCTCCGCTGCAGTCCGTCCGATGCCCGCCGGATCCTGGGCGATGACGGTGATTCCAGGTTCCAGGAGATCGGCCAGCAGGATGTCGTCGAAGCCGATCAAAGCAACGCGTCTGTGAAGTTCCAGGCGACGGAGCACACGGAATGTGCCGATCGTGATCAAGTTCTGCCCCGCAAAGATTGCTGTCGGCGGCTGCGGGTTGGCCAACAGCTCCATGGTGGCCGCCTCGGCCTTTTCGATACCTCGCAAGTCGAGTCGCACCAGTCGCTCATCGACCTCGATCCCTTGTTCGGCAAGCTCTTCGAGATAGCCTCGATGCCGCTCCGCGGCAGTAACGATGGTGTGCAGGTCGCCGAGGTACCCGATGCGACGGTGGCCCTGCATGACCAGGTGGCGGATGCCGCGCCGGACCCCGGCAGCGTTGTCTGTCAGGACCGTATCGGCGTCGAGGAAAGCCGGCGGTCGGTCCACAAACACGATCGCGGTGCCCGCCCTGCGCTCGTGGAGCAAGTAGCTGTGATCGCGGCTCGAAGGCTGGATGATGAGGCCGTCAACCCGCCTGGAAGCGAAAGCCGAAACGAGCCGGTGCTCACGGTCCTCGTCCTCGTCGGAGCTGCCTGCCAGAACCAGGACTCCACGTGCCACGGCAACATCCTCGATCGATCTATGTAGCGCGGCAGAGAAGGGGTTGGCGAGATCCTCCAGGACCACCCCAATGGTTGCGCTCCTCCCGTCGGATCGACGAAGGCTGCTCGCCGTGAAGTTGTGTTGGTAGTTGAGACGCTCGACCGCGGCCATGACCCGGTCGACCAGGCCGGGCCGCACGTTGGGTTCGCCATTGACGACCCGGGAAACCGTCTTGATGCTGACCCCCGCCAGCGCAGCGACCTCCCTCATCGTGGGCCGTCCTTGGTTCGCTGGAGGTGCTTCTGACAACGTAGGTCGCCTTACGCCAGATCCGCCTTCAGCCGAAGACAAGCTCAAAATTCTCCTGTTGCAGTCTAAACCGATCTGTGATATACCTGACGGCGTTGTCTTCTGACAACGTTGTCAGAGTCCATGGGGCCTACGCTCGGCCCAGCTATCAGAGGGGAGTGTGCTGATGACCAACGGAGACATTCGATCACCCAACCGAGGCCGCGCGACCCCCAGGCACGTCATCGCAGGCGTCCTCGGATTGCTCATCGCTGTGGTGGGCACGGCCTGTGCCGGAGCGAACAGTGGCGGGGCGACGACGACCCTCACTGTCGCGTCGGTCCAGAACGACGCGATGACCGACCTCAAGAAGCTCGTTCCCGACTTCCAGAGCGCGCACCCGAACATCAAGGTCAACATCGTGACCCTGCCGGAGGACCAGGTTCGGCAGCAGGTGACCCAGGACGTGGCGGCGAAGAGCGGCCGTTATGACCTGTTCACGATCGGCACTTATGAGGTGCCCCTGTGGGCCAAGAAGGGATGGATTGAGAATCTGGCCCCGTACATCGCGAAGGATTCAGCGTATGACGCCAATGACCTGATCCCTGGAATCAAGTCGGCCCTCAGCTACAACAACAATCTCTACGCGGTGCCCTTCTACGGCGAGTCCTCGATGCTCATGTACCGCAAGGACCTTCTCGCGGCCAAAGGGCAGACGATGCCCGACCACCCGACCTGGGACCAGGTGGCCGCGGTGGCCCGGGCAGTCAACACTCCGGCCATTAGCGGAATCTGCTTGCGCGGCCTCCCCGGCTGGGGCGAGCAGCTCGCTCCATTGACGACGGTCGTCAACACATTCGGCGGACGCTGGTTCGACCCGAGCTGGAATGCCCAGCTGAACTCGCCGCAGTGGAAGTCCGCGGTGACCTTCTATACGAGCCTGCTCAAGGACGCAGGCGAGCCTGCAGCCGGAAACGCCGGATTCACCGAATGCCTCAACGCCTACAACGCCGGCAAGGTCGCGATGTGGTACGACGCCACAGTGGCGGCGAGCTTCTTCACCGGGGACGCTGCGAAGAACTCGGGCTACGCCTACGCTCCCACCAAGGTCAAGGACTGGTCGGGTTGGTTGTGGGCGTGGTCGCTCGGCATGCCTTCCAGCAGCAGCAAGAAGGACGCGGCTTGGACCTTCATGTCCTGGGCCACCTCCAAGGAATACATGAAGCTGGTTGGGACCAAATTGGGATGGGCGCGCGTGGCGCCGGGAACTCGCACCTCGACCTATGCGATTCCCGAGTACAAGGCAGCCTCGGCCGGTTTCGCGCAAGTCACGCTTGATTCAATCGCGCACGCGGATGTAAACCACCCCACCGTCGACCCGGTTCCCTACATCGGCGTCCAGTACGTCGACATTGACGAATTCCAACAGCTCGGAGACCAGGTCTCTCAGGAATTCGCCAAGGTGATCGCCGGCAGTCAAACAGTCGATCAAGCACTGCAAAAAGCGCAGGCTCTAGCAGCAGCGGTCGGCAAGATCTATCAGAAATAAGACATTGATCTCGAATCGAGATCGTCCCAAGTGAATACCGGCAGCTCTCTCCTCCGTTCGGTCGTCGGGAGTGGAGGCGCGCGGGGAACCGCCGCCTCCATTTCCAGGCGGGAAGCCTGGCTGCGGCGACTGCCTCTCCTTCCAGCTTTTGTCTACGTCGTCCTCGTGACCCAGATCCCGTTCGCGCTGACGGTCTACTACAGCTTTTTTTCGTGGAACCTGCTCAAAGAGGGCAGTTTTCGTTTCTCCGGGCTCGACAACTATGCGAGGCTCCTGACCGACGAGGGCATCCGGACCGCGGTGCTGAACACCGTCGTTCTGACGTTCTCTGTCATTGCCATCTCGGTCGTCCTCGGCATGGCGGTCGCCACGCTGCTGAACTCCGAGGTGTTAGGAAAGGGTCTGATGCGAACGCTGATGATCGCGCCATTTCTCATCATGCCTACGGCCGGCGCCCTGATCTGGAAGGACACGCTGCTCAACCCGTTGTTCGGTCTCTTGCCTAATCTGTTGACCCCATTTGGTCTTGGCCGAGTGGACTGGGTCAACAGGTTTCCGATGGCAACGGTCGTGGCCGTGGAGGTCTGGCGTTGGACGCCGTTCATGATGCTGATCATCCTCGCCGGCCTGCAGTCCCAGAACCCCGAGGTCCTGGAGGCAGCGCGCGTGGACGGCGCGACCCCCTTTCAGGCTTTTCGTCGCATCACCCTGCCCCTGGTCCGGCCGTTCGTGGAATTGGGAGCACTCCTTGGCTCGCTCTTCGTTGTGCAGACCTTTGACTCGATTTACATGCTGACCTACGGCGGTCCTGGGCAAGACACGACCAACATTCCTTTCTTGCTCTATTTCGTTGCCTTTCAAGGTTTCAACATCGGACAGGCGTCAGCGATTGGAGTGGTCGCCGTCATCATGACCACCATCGTCGCGACTCTTGGGCTGCGCACCCTTTTCTCCATCTTTCAGGTGGAGGCCAGGCGATGAGCGCCAAGGTCATGGCCCGTGGCGGGTTCCCGACTTCGAAGGTCGTGTGGTCGGTGGTTGGTTGGTTGGTGGTGTTCGTCTTCTTCTTTCCCGTCCTATGGATGTGGCTGGAAGCTTTCAAGACGGAGCCGCAGGCTGCCAGCTCCCCGCCGACCATCCTTTTCGTACCCACCTTGGCGGAATTCCAGGAGGTCCTGTCAGGCGACTTCCCGCCGTTTTTCATCAACTCGGCAATCGCCAGCATCGGCTCCACGTTCTTGGTCTTGGTACTCGGGGTGCCGGCCGCTTACGCCCTGGCCATCAGGCCGGTCAAGCGGACGCAAGACGTGCTCTTCTTCTTCATCTCGACTCGATTCCTGCCCTTCGCCGCCAGCCTGGTGCCGCTGTATCTTCTCGCTCGCGACCTGCACCTCCTTGACAACATCATTGCCCTGGTTCTCATCTACACCACGATCAACCTGCCGCTCGCTGTCTGGCTCCTGCGCTCGTTCCTGCTCGAGATCCCTCACGATTTGTTCGAGGCCGCTCGTGTAGACGGCGCGTCATTTCGAACTGAGATCCTGCGCATCGTGGTGCCGCTGATCGCACCTGGAATCGCTGCTACTTCCCTGATCTGCCTGATCTTCAGCTGGAACGAGTTCTTCTACGCTGTCAACTTCACCTCTTCAGCCGCGGCCACGGCGCCGATCTTCCTGGTCGGCTTCATCAGCGGCCGCGGCCTCTTCTACGCAAAGCTTGCAGCTGCCGCTACGCTCGCCAGCCTCCCCGTTCTGCTGGCGGGCTGGATCGCACAGAAGCAGCTGATTCGCGGTCTTACGATGGGTGCTGTCAAGTGAAAGCCGTTGTGATCGAAAAGCCGAACAGCATGGCGGTGAGCCGGATCGAGGATCCGACGCCAGGCGCCGGCGAGGCGGTCATCAAGGTCGAGGCCTGCGGCATTTGCGGCACGGACATCCACGTCCTCCACGGCGAGTTCGCCCCGACGCGCTACCCCATTGTCCCCGGCCACGAGTTCTGCGGCGAGGTGGTGGCGGTCGCCAATGATGTAGGCAACGTGAAGGTAGGTGACTTTGTCGCGGTCGATCCCTCGCTGTTTTGCGGCAGATGCCGGCAGTGTCGGGCCGGCCGCTTCAACCTCTGCGAGAACTGGAACGCGATTGGTGTCGGCTCGGCCAACGGAGCCTCTGCCGAATTCGTCGTTGTCCCGTCGGCGAACGCATTTCGTTTGCCCTCCGATATGCCCCGCCACTGGGGAGCCCTCGTCGAGCCTCTGTCCTGCGCCGTCCATGGACTCGACCAGGTCGATCTCAAGGTGGCGGACAACTACCTCATCTATGGGGCCGGCACCATGGGTCTCCTGCTGGCCCAGCTTGCGAAGGATTCCGGCGCCAGCCAGCTCGACATGGTCGAGCGAAATCCCAAGCGCCACGCACTGGCGAAGAGATTGGCCGCGGACCGAATTGCCGTCTCGGCCGACGAGCTCGACAGGCCGCAGGGATGGGACGTGGTCATAGATGCAACCGGCGTGGTGCCCGCCATCGAAGATGGACTGCGAAGGGTCGCTCGAGGTGGAACGTTCCTGATGTTTGGCGTGGCGAATGCCGACGCGACCGCCACCTTCTCGCCCTTCAAGGTCTACAACGACGAGATCAAGATCATCGGCTCGATGGCAGTCCTCCACAGCTTTGAGCGAGCGCTCACATTGCTCGCGAAGGGCGTCATCGACAGCGAGGCCATGATCACCAATCGGTTCAAGCTCGACGAGTACTCCAGCGCGATCGACACGTTCCTGGCCGGAACCGGGCTCAAAGTTCAGGTCGCACCGTGAAGGGCGAGAGGTAGGCAAGAGATAAGAGATGGCATCAGTCACCTACGACCATGTTGTGAAGCGGTACACGGCGGACCTGACGGTGGTCAAGGACTTCAACGTCGAGATCAAGGACAAGGAGTTCATGGTCCTGGTCGGTCCATCGGGTTGCGGCAAGTCGACGGCGCTGCGCATGCTCGCCGGGCTCGAGGCGATCAGCGAGGGTGAGATCAGGATCGGCGACCGCGTCGTCAACAACGTGGCCGCCAAGGACCGCGACATCGCGATGGTCTTCCAGTCCTACGCCCTCTACCCGCACATGAGCGTGTACGACAACATGGCCTTCCCGCTGCAGATGGCGCACATGAAGAAGCCCGAGATCGACAAGCGCGTCAAGAACGCCTCGCGCATCCTGGGCCTGGACAACTTCCTGAAGCGCAAGCCGCGCGCCCTCTCCGGCGGCCAGCGCCAGCGCGTCGCGCTCGGTCGGGCGATCGTCCGCGACCCCCAGGTCTTCCTTCTCGACGAGCCGCTCTCGAACCTCGACGCGAAGCTCCGCGGGCAGACCCGGATCGAGCTCCAGAAGCTCCACCACGACCTCGAGACGACCTTCATCTACGTCACCCACGACCAGGTCGAGGCAATGACGATGGGAGACCGGATCGCGATCATGAACGCCGGCATCCTGCAGCAGGTGGGAACGCCGGACGACATCTACGACCACCCGGCCAACCTCTTCGTTGCGGGCTTCATCGGCACGCCGACGATGAACTTCGTGCCGGTCACGATGCAGAACGGGAGCGCCAAGGCGTCCGGGTTCGAGGTCAAGCTCCCGCACCACGTCGAAGCCGCCAAGGGCATGCTCGGCTTCCGCCCCGAGGCG
>DASRWV010000060.1:0-26667 GCA_035687505.1 Nitrosotalea sp. | reverse complement strand
GCGCATCCTCACCGAGCCCAAGAACGCGCTGGTCAAGCAGTACCAGAAGTTCTTCTCGCTGGACAACGTCGAGCTCGTGTTCCAGAAAGGTTCGCTTGATGCCATAGCGGAGCTGGCTTTACTTCGAGGCACTGGTGCGCGCGCTTTGAAGTCGATCATCGAAGAGGCTCTGCTCAACTCGATGTTCGAGATCCCGTCCCGCCCGGACATCAAGCGCTGCCTGATCTCCGAGCGCTCGATCCGCGAGGCCCTGGAGCCGGAGTTCGAGCTGGGCGAGGAAGGCGAGAGTCCGGCCAGACTGGTCGGAGAGTCGGCCTAACCCGGGCGGAATACGACCAACTCGACCGTCTTGGCTGTATCCGTGGCCTGGGATACGACCAATTCAGTCGGAATGGCCGTATCCCCGGGCGATTACAGCTTCAGGATCGGGTGAACCTCGACCGTGCCTGCGTGCGCGGCGGGATTCTTGGCTGCCCAGGCGGCCGCCTCGGCCCGGTCTTTACAGTTGAGGACGAAGTAGCCATTCAGCCACGGCGACTTGGCATACATGGGACCGTCGGTGGTCTTCGCGTGACCGTCGCGGACGGTGATGCTGAAAGCGGCTGACGAAGGCTGGCATGGATCGCCGTCGTGCATCGCGCCTGCCGCCTGGAGCTCTTCCAAATACCTCGCGAAAGCGTCAATCACGCCCTGCATTTCAGGTGAGCCCGGCGGCGGTACCTGGGATTCGTCGACGTACTGAAGAAAGATGTATTTGGGCATCTGATTTCTCCTCATGAATTGCGGTGATATCCCTACGACGAATGGCAACGGCCAGAATCGACATGGTCAAACCGCTAAGATTCCAGGCAACATGAGCCCCAACCAGCGCTCAAAGGGGTCCCCGCGAAATCGCGGCGCAGCCTCTGATTTCGTGGGGTCTGTATCCGTACCCTCGCCGGCTCAGTCGCGCTAAAAGCGACCTTCGCGCCGGCGACCTTGATACCCACCAAGCGATCAAACACGCCCCCATGAACATGAACCCGAACGAGATGCAGAAAGCCTTCGATCCGCAGGCCATCGAGGCCGGCTGGTACGCGCGCTGGGAAGAGGAACGTCTTTTCGTCGCCGACGCATCGAGCGACAAACCCAAGTTCGCCATGTGTTTTCCGCCGCCCAACATCACGGGCGAGCTGCATATGGGCCACGCCCTGCAGACCGCCGTTTATGACCTCATCGCGCGCTACAAGCGAATGAATGGTTTCGAGGTGCTCTTCCTTCCTGGTTACGACCACGCCGCGATCGCGACGCAGAACGTGATCGAGAAGCAGCTCGACCGAGAGGGCACGACCAAGGAGGCGCTAGGTCGCGAGGGTTTTGCCGCGCGTGTGGATGCGTGGTATGAGTCGGTCGGCGCGACCATCATCAACCAGCTGAGGCTGCTCGGGGCGTCGATGGACTGGACTCGGCTGCGGTTCACCATGGACGCGAGATACGTCCGCTCGGTCATGACAGCCTTCGTCACGTTCTATGAGCGTGGATGGATCTATCGCGCGCCGCGCATCGTCAACTGGTGCCCGCGAGACAAATCAGCCATCTCTGACCTCGAGATCGAGTGGGAGGAGCATCACGACACCCTCTACTACATCCGCTATCCGGTGGAGGGCGGCAGCGAGGTGGTGATCGCCACAGTGCGGCCCGAAACGATGCTCGCCGACACCGGCGTCGCCGTGAACCCGACAGACGATCGATACAAGAACCTGATCGGCAAGACAGCAATCCTGCCGCTGGTCGGACGCAAGCTGCCGATCGTGGCTGACGAGGCCGTCGAAAAGGATTTCGGCACGGGCGCGCTCAAGGTCACGCCGGGACATGACCCGATGGACTACGACATAGGGCAGCGCCACTCGCTCGAGATCATCAACGGGATGCACCTCGACGGGAGCATGAACCTGCCAGGCCTTCCCTACGACGGCCTGCCTGCGCTCGAGGCACGTGAGAAGGTGGTGGCCGACCTGAAGGCACAGGGATTCCTCGTCAAGGAGGAGCCCTACACGCATCAGGTCGGCCACTGCGACCGCTGCCACACGGTGATCGAGCCGCTGATCAGCGAGCAGTGGTGGCTGCGCATGGAGGTCATGCGCGACAAGGCAATCGCCGCCTCCGCTGCCGGCAAGGTGACCTGGCACCCCGACCGTTACGAGCGCACATACCTCGACTGGCTGCGCGGGCTGAGGGACTGGAACATCGGGCGGCAGCTGTGGCTCGGACACCGCGTCCCCGTTTACTACTGCGAGAACGGACACCAGATCGTCGCGGTCGAGCCGCCACTCCGGTGCACTGAATGCGGCAGCTCGCAGCTGACGCAAGACCCGGATGTGCTCGACACCTGGTTCTCCTCCGCGCTGTGGCCCTTCGCGACGTTGGGCTGGCCGGATGAGACCGAAGACCTGATGGCTTTCTATCCGACCGACATCAACAGCACAGCGCGGGAGATCATCAACCTCTGGGTCAGCCGGATGATCATGACCGGCCTCGAGTTCATGGGCGAGGTCCCGTTCCGCGACGTGGCGATCCACTGCGTAGTGCAGGCCGCTGACGGCCGCCGCATGTCGAAGTCACTGGGCACTGGCGTCGACCCGCGCGATCTCATGACAAAGTACGGGTCCGACGCGCTGCGCGCATGGGCGGCGTCCGTCGCCATGTCGAGCCAGGACGTGCGCTTCGACGAGAGTCGGGTGGAGGGATACCGACGGTTCTGCAACAAGCTGTGGAACGCGACTCGCCTTGTGCTGAGCTCGCCAGGCACTCCGCCGACCGAGGCACCCGGAATAATCGAGATTCACGAGCACCTGGAAGACCGATGGGTGCTATCGCGCCTGTCGTACGCCTGCGAGGCGGTCACCTCGGGCATCGATGGCTTCACTTTCCAGGACTCGATGGCGGCCGCTTACGGTTTCGCCTGGAATGAGCTCTGCGATTGGTACCTCGAAGCTGCGAAGGACCGGTTGCGAGCGGGCGACGCGGCTGCGCAGGACGTCGCTTACCTCTGTCTCGACAACGTATTTCGGCTCCTGCATCCATTCATGCCTTTCGTGACGGAGGAGCTGTGGTCTCGACTGCCCGGCCATCCCGATTTCGTCATGAGAGCGCAATGGCCGCAGCTGCAGGACAAGTTCGTGGACCCGGCGGCGGAAGAGTCGTTCGCCGAGGTGATGCGCATCGTCGAGGAGGTGCGCGCGCACCGGCAGGCGGCCGGCGCTCCGCCACGTGGCGGATCACTGACGCTGGAGCACCCTGTCGATCATTCGGTCGCGACACTTGCGGCCCGGCTCGCATGGGTCGACCTGGTCGACGAAGTGGAGGGCGGCATTCCGCTCACCGCAACTCCGGGTCGCGTCACGTTTCCCTCCGGAGGTGAAGGAGACGCGCGCCGCAAGGCGGAGCTCAAGCGCCTCAAGGAGGAGCTCGCCAAGACCGATGCGAAATTGGCGAACCCGGAGTTTCGGGCCAAGGCGCCACCCGAGATCGTCAGGAAGCTGGAGGAGCGGGCCGCCGAGCTTCGCGCGGCAATCGACCGCCTAGAGTAGACGGGCTTTATGCCCTCCTTCGTGCTGCTGGCGCCGGTGCTCCTGCCGCTGATCGCGGCCGGGGTCATCACCGCCTTCGGGCTCAGCGGATTCAATCTCGGTCCACTCGTGGTCGGCGCCGGAGCGTGGGCGGCTGTGGTGGCTTTGCTCATCATCTGGCTGCCGCTGCGCGCGACCCAGGAGCTCAATCTCGGGCCGCTCGGCTACGGTTCCAACTTCCAGCTGCGAATAGACGCCGTCGCGTTCGGCTTCGGCCTGATGGTCCTGCTGCCGGCCGCCCTGGTGCTGACGCTGCAACCTCGCACGTGGCAGGAAGCGACAGTCGGATTGCTCGGCGTTGCCGCAGCGATGGGTGCGGTCGAGGCGGGGGGCGTAGTGCTGACCGCGCTGGCCGGGGGCACCGCCGCGACCCTGGCGGTCGTCCAGCTCGACACCGAGGACATTCGCGCCCCGCGGCCACGCTGGAGCATGTTGCTGGCCGCCTGGCTGGCGCTGAGCTGGGCCGGCGCGATCCTGCAGATCCTGGGCGGGACCGCCGCCTACGCGGCGCTGCCGGTGTCCGCCCTGACCGTCCCGGTCTTCTCTCTGATCGCATTCGCCGGACTAATGGCGTCGGGGCTGGTCCCATGGCGTTCGTGGCCGGCTCAAGTGTGGTCGCGGCCTTCACTTCGGGCGGCCGGCCTGGTCGTTGCAACGCTCTATCCCCTCGGGCTCTACCTCCTTGTCCGGGCGTATGACATGGGTGGCGGCAGGTACCCGCATGCAGCGTTGAACGCAATCCTGGCGTCGTTCGGAGTGGTAGTGGCCCTCGGCGCCGCGGCTCGCGCGCAGTCGGCCGCAACCCGGCGAGAGTTTCTCGGCGAGGTGATCCCCGGCATCGGGGGATTCGCTTTGATGTCGGTGGCGCTCGGAACTCCGTTGGGCCTGGTCGCGGGAATGATCACGCTTGCCGCGGCAGCCGCGATGACGGCCTGCCTATCGCTGCTGCCGGACCGCACCGGACCCGCGTCGCTCGTGGCCATCGCCGCGGCCGTCGGGCTGCCACCCGGCGTCGTTTTCGGTGCGCGCATCGTCGGCATCGAGTCCACTTTCGAAGCGGGAGATTTCTACGGGCTCATCGGCATCGCGGCCGCGGTCACCTGGGTGTTATGGGTCGTCGCCGGGGCCCGCGCGATAGGTCTCCCCGGCGGGCGCGGGCGTCCGATCAATGAAGGCTTCCCGCGCTTCGCGATGGCGATCGCGGCGTTGACAGTTGTCGCGGGCCCTGCGCTTGCCGTCTTGCAGTTCCTGTTTGCCCGGGCGCAATCCGACGTGATGCCCAACGTCCCGGGTGCTTTGAGCGGCGGGTTCACGTCGGTGGTCACTGTCTCGACGGTGCTCCCCGTGGTTGCGCTCTTCGTACCGCTGTTGATCATCGGAGTGGTGGCTTATGGGATGGCCAACATGGCGGTGATCCGAACGCAGTCTCGGCCGCCTCTGTTCTCCATTCCTGGCGCCGGCGCCCTCGCGCGAGCTCGGGCCGTGGTTGCAGCCGCTTCCGTGCCCGAGCAGTACCGCTCCATCGTCAATCTCCCCGCCCTCGAGAAGGCGGCGGCAGCCGGGCAGCCACTTCTGTGGCTCGCCGCGCTGGCCGCCCTCGGCTTCGCCGTGAGTCGGTAGTGGAGATAGTCGAAGCAGCGGCAGCGTTTCTGGCCTGGGCCGGCGCCTCATTGGTGGTCCTGTCCGACGGCCGGCGCGGCCTCGCGCTCGGGCTCGCAGTGCTCACCGCCGGCTTCGCAGTGCTCGCCCTGGCCAACGGGCTTCAGATTGGAGCGGTGGCAGTCGCTGCGGGAGGGGGGATCGCCGCGTGGCAATGCTGGCGATCGCCGTCGGCAATGTGGGGGATCATGCCCGCCGGCTCGACGCCCAGGCTTGTTCTCAGCATCGGCTCGGGCCTGGTTGGCCTATGGGTCGCCGCCGCGGTGACAAACGGACCGGGAGCAGCGATGCGCTTCGCGATCCTCGTGGTGCTCGGACTGATGGGAGCGCGAGTGCTCTCGAGCAGCGAGCTTCATGTGGTGCTGGCCGGGATCGCCGGCCTGGCGCTTGCGTTGGGAGCGGCGCCCGCGTTGGACGTGCTGACCGACGGAACCGTTCCCGACATCGCCGGCGGCCTGATCGCGGCGGGCGTCATGGCCCTCCCGCGCAGTGGGCACGTGCACGGAAACTCCGAACCGCACAAACGTGCAACTTGAGCTTCTGGCGGCCACGGCCGCCACTTTGGTCCTCGCGGTCGTCTTGGCTCCGCTTCGAGTGGCGCGCGCCAGCCTTCTGACCTGGGGTGTCGCAGGACTGCTCGGAATGGCCGCGATCGCCCTGGCGCCGACCTTTGACCTTGTCCTCTTGATCGTTCTCGTCCTTGCGGTGCTGCAGGCGCGGCTCGCGTCGCGTCGCGATTTCGCAACTCGCGTTCGCGGTCCGGTTCTGGCTGTCGGGCTGCTGGCCATCGGTCTGGCTTTTGTACGCGTCGACGCTCCCGTCGTCCTGGAGCGATTCGGCGCGGTTGGCATCGTGGCGGGACTTGTCGCGGCGCTCGGAATCTTTCCGTTCATCCACGAATTCGATCCCGAAGAATCTGTCGTCGCCTCGCCAATTCCCTGGATCGCTTTCATCGGACCTCTATTCGCCGTCACTGTGATCTCGTGGGCGAGGCAGGTGGTGGCGGCGGATGCACGCGACGCGTTCGGCGCGGTGCTCATCGGACTGGGGTTGATCAACGTGGCGTGGGGAAGCGTTGCGTCCTGGCGCACGGAGAGCGATGCTGCCGCGTGGCGCTACTCGTTCATGGCCGATTGGGGACTTGCGCTTTGCGGTTTCGGCATGGCGATCTCCGATGGCATGGCGGCCGCGCTGGTCCTCCTCGTCAGCGTCGTCCTCGGCCGGCTGCCCTTGTACCTCTGGTCGAGGCAGGCGCTTCGCGAGAAGAAGCCGGCGGAGCGGCCGATCAACCTTCTCATCGCCGCGCTGCTCGCGGGCTCAGCGCCTTTCGCCGGTTTTGCGGCGCGGGTCCTTCTGCTTCGCGGCGCGACGCAGCTCTACTGGCCGCTGGCGCTCGTCCTGGCGCTGACGATGCTCATGTGGCTGCCCGCTTCCCTCCGCCTCGGACGCAGCATGGGGATGCCGCGCGGCCGCCAGGCGGTGGGCGTCGCCATCGTGCTCGCGCTTAACGTATTGCTCGGTCTCTACCCGCAACCGCTGCTGAGGCTGGCCGGCCTGTGAGCACACTCAGATGATGCGGTTCGTCGCAGCGCTCGCCACACACGCGCTCGCGCTGGTGGTGTATCCCGGCGCGTTGACCACGATGATCCTGGGTGGCCTCGCTGAGATCGGTTGGACGCGGACCACGAAAGGCGGGTGGTCGCGGCCGGACTTTCCTCGGCGGCGCCCGACGCCCGTGCTCGCCACCGTGCTCGTGTGCTCGATCCTCGCCGCCGTGCAGCTTGCGGTTCCGTTCAATCCCGTGCCGTCGGAGGAGCGCAGCGTCGTCATCGCGGCCATCGCGCTTGCGTTCACTGCGTGGGCCGAGCTCGCGCTTACGGTTGAGCTGGTCGCAGAACCACGGCTGCTGCTCATCGTGCAGTTCTGCTGGCTGCTGGCTGTGCTCGGACCCGCGGTGCAGCCCGAGAGCCTGAGGCCGCAGGTCCTCGGCAACATGCTGGTCCCCGCGCTGCTGCCGCTGAAGGTGGCGTGCGGAATCCTCTATGTGGTCTGTCTGCCTGCGCTGCTCCGCCTCTGGCCAATCGTCCCGAAGGGCGATCGGCGAACTCATCCTCGGCTCAACGCCGCGCGAGCCCTCTGCTGGTTCCCATATTGCGGACTGTTCACGACGCTGTTCTTTCCGCCCTCGGACAACGACGTGCTCGGGTTGCTGCGGTTCTTCGGCATCACCGCGCTGATGGCTGCCGCGCTGATCGGGGTGGGGGCGGTGATGGAGCGCCGAGGCGCCGTGGTCGCGCGAGGGCTTTACACGCGAGTGATCACGCCCTTCGCCCTCGTCGTGTTGGTGATGGTGATCGGGACGACCTTCTTGATGCGGTAGCGCGGGGATTCCGCCATTCCGACCGAAATGGCCGTATCGCGGCATTGGGATCTCGCCATTCCGTCCGAATTGGTCGTACCTTGGCCGCGAAGCGAGACTAGGGGGCACTAGATCTGGGGTAAGCCTGTGGAAAACACCGCTACCAGGTGTATCATCCAGCCGCCCCCATCTTGCCAACGCTTTGCCATTCGGGCCGCCCCACCCGGACGCCGCAAGCGGCGTCCGACCTCCCCACAAGGTGGGGAGGTGAATTGCCATTTCGACTTCCCCTACAAGGTGGGGAGGTGAATTGCTATTTCGACTTCCCCCACAAGGTGGGGAGGTGAATTCAGCATGAATCTGTTCATGTCCGTATTGGGCGTGTGGTCGGCCGACATTGGCATCGACCTCGGAACCGCCAACACACTCGTGCACGTGAAGGGTCGCGGAATCGTACTTGACGAGCCCTCGGTCGTTGCGGTCAGCAAGCGGACCGGCCAGGTGCTCGCCGTCGGCACCGAAGCACGGCGCATGCTCGGGCGCACGCCAGCCGACATCGTCGCTATGCGTCCCCTGCGCAACGGCGTGATTGCCGACTTCGAGCACGCCGAGCAGATGCTGCGGCACTTCATCGCGCGAGCCCATAACCGTGCGTGGCATGTCAGCCACCCGCGCATCGTCATCGGCATCCCATCGGGCGTCACCGAGGTCGAGAAGCGTGCCGTAACGGATGCCGCGACCATGGCCGGCGCTCGCGAGGCGCACCTGGTCGAAGAGCCGATGGCAGCGGCGATCGGCGCGGGACTTCCCATCCAGGCCGCGGGCGGCTCGATGATCGTCGACATCGGCGGCGGCACGACGGAGGTGGCGGTCATCTCGCTCGGCGGTGTCGTCGCAGCAACGTCGGCGCGTATCGGCGGCGATGGCATGGACGACGCGATAGTCCAGTACGTGCGGCGCAACATGGGCCTGCTCATAGGTGAGCGCACGGCTGAAGACATCAAGATTGCCATGGGCTCGGCATTTCCAATCCCCGAGGAGAAATCGTTCCTCGTCCGCGGACGCGATCTTGTCACCGGCTTACCGAAGACCGTCGAGATGACGACCGCACACGTGCGCGAAGCGCTTTCGGGCGTGCTGATCGACATCGTGCGCGCAGTCAGATCCACACTGGACGCAACGCCGCCCGAGCTGGTGGAGGACATCATGGAGCGCGGTCTCGTCGTGTGCGGCGGAGGCGCGTTGCTTTGGGGTCTCGACCAGCTGCTCGCGCACGAGACGCTGATGCCGGTGCGCATTGCTGAAGACCCGCTCACATGCGTGGTGCGCGGCACCGGGATCGTGCTCGAAGAGATCGACACCTTGAACCGGGTTCTGTTGCGGACGCGCCGCGTCAGGGCCTTGCGCTACTGAGTTAGCCGGCGATGTACGGAAGACGGAGCTCCGCTCACACAGGCCAGTTCCTGACCCTGTGCGCGGTGATGCTCCTGCTGGCGATGCTGAGCGAGCAGTCCTGGGCGGCGGGCGCCCGCGGCGCCGCCAAGAGCGCGCTCGCGCCGCTCGAGTCGGTGATGACGCAAGCAGGTCGCAACCTGGATCGGGTCACGTCAGTCCTTGGGGACATCTCCGCTCTTCGCGCTGAGAACCAACGACTGATGGCGGCCGACCTGGCCCTACGCCGGCAGGTGATCGAGCTGGACGCGGCAGCAAAAGAGAATGCGAACCTTCGTCAAGCGCTGGACTTCAAGCGCTCGTTCGGCCACAGCGTGGTGGCGGCGCAGGTCGTCGGCCGCGGTCCGGACGGATTCAGCCGCACGGTCGAGATCGACCGCGGAACGGCGGATGGCATCCGCCCCGGAATGGTCGTGGCGACCGGTGCCGGTCTTGTCGGCCGCGTGCGAGAGGCCGGCCCGCACGGCGCGATAGTCGAGACGCTGGCGGACCCGCGCAGCCGCGTCAACGTCTACCTCGCCAAGTCCGGCCTCCAGGGCACCGTCAGCGGCGGGCCCACCGCGCTTCACCTCGAGATCGAGCACTCGCTCGGCCTCAAAGCGTCAAGTGGCGAATGGGCGCTCACGAGCGGAGTTGGTGGCGGCTATCCGCGCGGGCTGGTCGTCGGGGAGCTGGCCTCGGTCACATATCGACCGGCCTCGACCAGCGACCAGGCGCTCCTCGCGTGGGTCAACGAACCCACAAGCCTCAGCCTGCTGCTCGTGATCACGGATTTCGTGCCGTCATGAAGCGACTGGCCATCGCCACCTTGCTGCTGGCCGCGGTGCTGGTCCAGGTGACATGGGCACCGAGATTCACCGTTGCCGGCGTTTTTCCAAACCTCGCGCTGGTCGCGGTGATCGCGATCACGTGGACCGCCGGCGTGAGGCAGGGGATGGTGTGGGCGTGCGTCGCGGGGTTGATGCTCGACCTGACCGCGCCCGGGCCGATCGGCCCGCACGCCGTGGCGCTGCTGGCGGGTTCGTACCTCACCGGTTTCTGGGCTCGCAACCTCGATCGCGAAAGCGTTGTGCAGCCGGTGATCGCGGCCGCCGTCAGCACCGCGGCCTATTCGTTAGTCCTTGTCGTCGTGGACGAGATGCTTACCCTGCCGGTGCCTTCATTTGGCATCGCGGCGCAGCTCGTCATCGCGGCATGCGTCTACAACGCGGCTCTGATGCCGTTCGCGATGTGGGTGGCGCGTAAGGTGCACGCCCCGGTGACGAGGCCAGGGTTTCCGAAGGTAGCGGTTTGATCATGCTGGGTGGCTCGCTGCCCAGGGCGCGGTGGTCGATGCGCCTCGTCGGCGCTGCTTCGGTGGCGGTGCTCATCGTCGGCGGGCTCGCCGTCAAGCTCGCCTACCTGCAAATGACCGACGGCGCAATCCTCGCCGGAATGGCACGCGACAACACGCTGCATCGCATCATCCTCGAGGCCGACCGCGGCATCATCTACGACCGCCACGGCGCGGCGCTCGTCACGAACAGCGCGATCTGGAGCCTGGAGGTGGTGCGGGCCGGCCTCCCGTTCGAGGCGCGTGCGCGAACTGCTGAACTCGCCGAGCTCGCGCGCATCACGGGGGAGCCCGAGGAAAAACTCGCCGCGACCCTTGTCGCGGCCGACCCATACGCCAGCGTGCGGATCGGACCCGATCTCTCGCAGGCTCAGCAGCTCGCGATCAACGAGCGGCTGCCGGTCCTCGCCGGGGTCTCGATGGTGCAACGCGGGGTGAGGACATACGTCGATCCGTTGGTCTTCGGACATGTGGTCGGCTACGTGGGACCGCTGAACGAAGCCGACCTCAAGCGGCTGCGACCCCTCGGCTATCAGCCGGGGGAGGTGGTCGGCAAGGTGGGGATCGAAGCCGGACTCGAGACGGTGCTTCGGGGCCAGAACGGCTGGACCGATGTCGAGATGGACGCGCGGGGTCAGATCGTCAGAACGGTTGGCGTGCAGCCTCCCACCACGGGTCATTCCGTCTATCTCAGCCTCGACGCGGACCTGCAGCGCGCCACGTCGCAAGCGCTAGCCGCCGGCCTCGTCCGCGACCACAAGACGGCAGGGGCTTCAGTCGTGGTCGATCCTCGAACCGGAGAGGTGCTCTCGCTCGTGAGCCTCCCCGGCTATGACACCAACCTCTTCACACATGGCATCAGCCAGACCGACTACAGCGGCCTCCTGAACAACCCGGACCGGCCGCTTCTGAATCGCGCCATCGCGGGGCAGTACGCGCCGGGGTCGACGTTCAAGATGGTCACAGCGACCGCGGCCCTCGAGGAAGGCAAGATCACCGCGAGCACGATGCTCAGCTGTCCGAGCTTCATCAACGTGAACGGCTGGATCTATCACAACTGGGCGAGCTACAGCCTGGGCTGGATGAACGTCGCCAAGGCGCTTGCGACGTCGTGTGACACGTTCTTCTACCAGGTGGCTGCGATGGTTGGGGACGTCACCCTCGCGAAGTACGCGCGAGCGTTCGGTTTCGGCCAGGCTCAATCACTCGAGATGCCGGGCGTAATGCCGGGGTTGGTCCCGGACCGCATCTGGAAGCAGCTGCAATGCGGCGTCCCCGACCTCAACTCCGACGCATGTCGCTGGAACACGGGCGACACGATCACTTTCGGCATCGGCCAGTCCTACCTGCTCACGACACCGCTCAACCAGGCGGTGTACGTCGCCGCGCTGGCCAACAGCGGCCAAACCATGAGGCCGACACTGGTCCATGAGGTGCGTGATGCGTCGGGGCGCGTGGTCCAGACGCAGCATCCGGAGGTCACGGGTTCGGTGCCCGCATCCGCGGCAAACCTGATGACGGTGCGCGAGGGCATGCGGCAGGAGATCAATCCGCCTTACAACATGAACTACTGGTTCCGCGCCGCGGGCGTGCCGGCGGATGGCGGCGGCAAGACCGGAACCGCGCAGTGGGGAGGGAGCGGTCTAGATCTTCCGACGCACGCCTGGTTCGTATTTTTCGCTCCCTACGCGCAGCCGGAGGTGGCGATGTCGGTCTTCGTCGAGCGGGGTGAGCTCTCGGAGGTTCAGGCGGCCCCGATCGCAGTGCAGCTGATGAGGTTCTATCGCGATCACGTCGCCGCGATCAGGTCGTGACTAAAGCCTCCTGGTGGCGAAGGCTCGACCACTTCCAGCCTTTGCTTGCGGGAATGCTGGCGGCGCTGGGCCTGATGACCGTCTTCAGCGCCCACGCGGACTGGGGACGCCAGGTGCTGTGGGTGATCCTCGGCGCCGGAGGTTACGCCGCCGCGGCATCTTTCGACTACCGCCGCCTGCGGTCTTTAGCGCTCGGCCTGTACGCCGGGATGATCCTCATCCTCCTGGCCGTGCACCTGGTGGGCCACACGGCACTCGGTGCGCGACGTTGGCTTTCCGTGGCGGGTTTTCCCCTCGAACCTTCGGAGCTCTCCAAGCTGCTGCTCGTCGTCGTGCTCGCGGCATACCTGAGCCGCGGTGAGCGGATTTCGTGGCGGATGTTCGGCGGTTCGCTCCTTCTGGTCGCGCCGCCCGCCTGTCTCATCCTCACCCAGCCTGACCTCGGGACCACGATCGTGTTTGTCGGTGTGCTCTTCGGCATGTTGTTTCTGGCCGGCGCGAGTGCGTGGCAGCTCTTTTCGCTCGTCTTTGCCGGTGGCGTGGCATTGCCGCTGCTGCCGTACCTGCTGCACGGGTATCAGCGAAGGCGTCTAGAGGTCTTCCTCGACCCGACCCAGGACCCGCTCGGGGCGGGCTACAACCTCATGCAGGCGCGAATCGCGGTCGGGTCCGGCGGCCTGTTCGGCCAGGGCTGGCTGCACGGTCTGCAGGGTCAGCTCGGGTTTGTGCCCGAGCGCGCGACCGACTTCGTCTTTGCCATCTTCGCCGAGGAGTTCGGGCTGCTCGGCAGCCTCGTCCTGCTGGCCCTTTTCGGCACCCTTCTGATCCGGCTTCTGCGCGCCGCGGCCGTGTCGCGGGACAGGTTCGGCGAGCTCCTCGCCGGTGGGGTGTTCGTGATGATCCTGGTGCAGGTGGTCGAGAACGTCGGCATGAACATCGGGGTCCTGCCGATCGCGGGCATCCCGCTCCCACTGATCTCCTACGGCGGATCGGCGACCATTGCGATGCTGGCGGGGCTCGGGCTTGTCCAGTCGGTGGCCCTGCGGCGCCGCACCGTGGACGAGCCTGTCGCTGAGCTTGGTACAATCACTCGCCGTGCCCAAGCCTGATAGTTCGCTGTCGGCCGTCGTCGTCAGCGGAGGAAAGCAGTATCGAGTGGCTCCCGGCGACCACATCCTGGTCGACCGCCTAGCCGCTGAGCCAGGATCGTCCCTGAAGCTCGATCGCGTTCTGCTCTTCACCAACGGGGACGAGATCAAGGTGGGCACGCCTTCGGTGGACGGCCTCGACGTCGAGGTCAAGGTGCTCGCCCACCGTCGCGGCCCTCGCATCGAGACCATCCGCTACAAGTCGAAGAAGCGCGTCCGGGTTCATCGCGGCGGCCGCGCAGATCTGACCGCTCTCGAGATCATCGCTGTCGGCGGGATCAAGGCCGAGCCCACAAAGGATGCCAAGGCTGAGTCCAAGACTGCTACAAAAGCCAAGCCCGCCGGCAAGCCGCGGGCGAGGGCAGAAGCAAAGAATGCGCCGGTGGCTGCGACGGCAGAAGTTGAACAGACACCAGTAGAGACAGAAACCAAACCGGCCAAGCGCGCGACGCGCAAGAAGGAAACCAAATAGATGGCGCATAAGAAAGGAGGCGGCTCCTCTCGGAACGGCCGCGACTCCAACCCTCAAATGCTCGGCGTGAAGATCTACGGCGGGCAGGTGGTGGGCGCGGGCGCCATCCTCGTCCGGCAGCGCGGAACCAGGATCGCGCCTGGCACTGGCGTCGGCCTCGGTCGCGACCACACTCTGTTCGCGCTCGTGCCAGGCGAGGTTCGCTACCAGCGCGTCGGCAAGGACCGCCGCCGGGTCAACATCGACGCTGCCGCGCAGGAGGCACCTTCTTCCAAGGGCGCACCTAACGCCAAGAACGACCAGAACTGACGGTCGCCGTCAGTTCATAGATTCGGCGCGCATCGTCGTGCGCGGCGGGAACGGCGGAAAAGGTTCGGCATCGTTTCGGCGCGAGCCGTTCACGCCGCGAGGCGGACCTGACGGTGGCGACGGCGGCCGCGGCGGTTCAGTCTTCCTGAAGGCGACCACCGGGGTCTCAGACCTCTCCCTCTACAAGCAGCGCCCGAAGTGGAGCGCCGAGCCTGGTGCCAACGGCGCCGGCGGAAGCAAGACGGGGAAAGGTGGAGCTGACGTGGTGCTCGACGTGCCGGTCGGCACCGTGGTACTCGACGAAGAAGGCGAACTGGTCGCAGACCTCGATCGCGCCGGAGCCGACGTCGTGGTCGCTAAGGGCGGCGTGGGCGGGCGCGGCAACGTCCACTTCAAGAGCTCGACCAAGCGCGCTCCCGATTTCGCCGAACCGGGGTTCAAGGGCGACGACCGGTCGCTGATCCTTGACCTCAAGCTCATCGCCGAGATCGGACTGGTCGGCGCGCCCAACGCCGGCAAATCGTCGCTGCTGAGCTCGCTCACCGCGGCGCGGCCGAAGGTCGCGGATTATCCGTTCACCACCCTGAACCCTGAGCTCGGGGTCGCCGAATCGAAGGGGGGCCGGATCGTGATCGCGGACATCCCGGGCCTGATCGAGGGCGCGGCGCGCGGAGCGGGGCTCGGGCTTCGATTCCTCCGCCACGTCGAACGCACCAAAGTGCTGGTCTACGTGCTCGACGGCTCGGCCCCCGATCCGTGGGCAGATCTGAAGACAGTCCGCAAAGAGGTGGAGCAGTTCTCAGCCCAGCTTGCCTTGCGGCCCTCCCTGGTCGCCGTCAACAAGGTCGACCTCGAACCGGCGCACCGCCTCCGGGCGCGGACGCGGCGCAAGGAGGTGCATTTCATCTCCGCATTGAGCGGCGAGGGCCTACCCGAGCTGATGGACGCGATGGTGAGCGCGCTGGCGTCGGCGCCGGAGGTGATCGCACAGGGACGGGCCAAGAAGATCAAGCTGCCGGTGCGCGACGCCGGGCCCGCGCTGGTGGTCGAGCGCAAGCCTTTCGGCTTTCTGGTGCGGGGCGATCGCGTCGAGTACCTGGTCGGGCGCACGGACCTCGAATCGGAGGGCGCGCTGGCTCGGTTCCAGTCGGAGCTGGACAAGCTTGGAGTCAATGCGGCGCTGGAGGCCGAGGGAGTGCAGCCGGGCGATACCGTGCGCATCTCGGGCGTCGAGTTCGAATACCAGCCATGAGCCGGATCGGTGTTTTTGGCGGAACTTTCGACCCGATTCACCTGGGACACCTTGCCGCGGCCAATTCAGCGATGGAGTGTGTTCATCTCGATCGTGTCCTTTTCGTTCCCAGCGCGCAACCGCCACATCGCGGCGCGGCTCAGGCGCCGGCGGAGGATCGGCTTGCGATGACCAAGCTCGCGGTTGATGGCGATCCTCATTTCGAGGTTTCAGACTTCGAGGTCAAGCGCGGCGGGACCTCGTACACGGTGGACACGCTCGAGGAGCTCCATCGTTCTCTTCCCGATGACGACCTGTTTCTCATCCTGGGCTGGGACGCCGCGCGACTCTTCAGCACGTGGCACGAGCCCGAGGGAGTGAGCGCGCTGGCGTCGATCGTGATCGTGGGCCGGCCTGGCATGCCGCCACCGACGCGGGCTGACATCAAGTCGGCGGGCCTGGATCCGGATCGGGTGGTCATGTGTCTTCTACCGACGCCGGACATCTCGGGCAGCGAGCTGCGTCGAGCCATTGCGGCAGGAAAGTCGGTGTCCGGCAAGGTGCCATCCGCGGTCGAGCGCTACATCGCGGCGCATCACGTTTATGGGGATAATCGTTAAGTTGGTTGCTAAGGGGCCTAAGGGCTTGACGCCGCTGCAGCTCGCTCGCCTGCTGCGGGGTGCCGCTGGCGAGAAGAAAGCCTGGGACCCGGTTGTCATCGACGTCCGCGACAAGACCGACATCGCCGACTACTTCGTGATCTGCGAGGGGGAGACGGACCGGCAGGTGCGCGCCATCGCGGACGGAATGGTCGACGCGGCAAAAGAGAAAGCGTTGAGGCCGCTGGCCGTCGACGGCTACGAGGATGCGACGTGGATCCTGCTCGACTTCGACTCGGTGCTGGCGCATGTGTTCCTGCCGGGCGAGCGGTCGTACTACGACCTGGAGAGCTTGTGGGCACCGGCGGCGAAGAGGCGGAGGAAGGCGGCGGCGGGCTGAGTCCTTCTGTTACGGAAGGGCCAGCTTAAGCCCCTCTCCCTGACCCTCTCCCCTGAAGGGGAGAGGGGACCAATACCAAACCCCTAGATGATTTGGCTGTAGCGGTCGTAAATTTCGCGTAGGTCGGCGGGCGGTTCCACGCGGTGCTTTTTCATCACCTCGAACAGGCTCAGGATGTGTCGCACTCCAGCCAGTGTCACGCCTTTCTCACGCGTCAAGTGCTGGATGACCTGCACCTTGCTGATGTCGCGCTGCGAGTAGCGCCTGCGGTTGGTGCTGGTGCGGTGCGGCTCGATGAGCCTGGCGTCCTCATAGAGCATCAGCGTGCGGGGGTGGGTCTCGAGGATCTCCGCGGCGACGCTGATGGTGTAGAGCGGCTTGTCGAGGTCGCCGAACGATTGCTGTGTACTTCGCGGCGGTCGCGTGTTCACTGACCTAATGCAGTGACTTCATGATCTGGATGATGGCAGGCCCAAGCAGCACGATCCACAGGACCGGAAAGATGCAGCCGACCATCGGAAACACCATTCGCGAAGATGCCTGGGCTGCCCGCTCCTGAGCTGTCTGGCGCTGGCGCCGCCGCATCTCCATGGCCTGAACCCGCAAGAGCCGCGCGATCGGAACGCCCATCTGGTCGGATTGCACAATCGATTCCACGAGATGATGCAAGTCGGGCACGCCAGTGGTTTCGGCCATGTGCTCGAGGGCGGCCATTCGCGGCCTGCCGAGCCGGATCTCGCGCAGCACCTTGCCGATCTCATCGCCCAGCGCGTTGTGGAACCGCTCGGTGACGCTCAGAAGTCCTTCGTCGAGGCTCATGCCGGACTCGACGACAAGCGTCAGGAGGTCGGTGGCCTCGGCCAGGGAGCGCTGGATCTCGTGCCGGCGCGAGGCGATCCGCTGCTCGAGCCACAAGCTCGGAAGCAGGTAACCGATGACAGCTGCAACGACCCCGGCGAGGGGCGCGACGATGGCGACGGGCAAGGGCGTGGACACGAGCGCTCCCAGGGCCAAACCCGCGATCGCCATCAGCGCCGCGAGGCCGTAACGCACTGCCTGGAATCCGGCCGGCGTCAGGGCCCCAGGGTCGCCGGCGCGGCTCAGCTGCTGACGGAGCGGTGCCGTCTCGTGTGCCGGCATCCGAGACGTGAGGGGCTTGGCCAGCGCCTCGAGCTGCTTGACCACGCTTACCCGCGGGGCCGGGCCTCTGAAGTTACCGTTCGTGGCGGTCGCGGTCCTGCGTACCTGGTCGATCGCGATGAAGTAAGCCATGACGATCACCGCGCAGATGGTTCCGGCGGCGAGCGCGATCAGGAACATCAGGCTTCGAGCGACGTCATGCGCTGGATGATGAGGTTGCCGATGAGAACGAAACCTCCGGCGATGCCGAGAAGGATGAATCCGAGCAGCGTACTGGTCATCGGAGCGAAGTAGCCGGGGACGAAGAGGTAAAGGCCGAACGCCAACAGAATCGGCAGCCCCGTGATGATGGTCGCGGAGGCGCGCGACTGCGCGGTGAGCACGCTCATGTCTCGCTTGGTCTGCAAGCGGTCGCGGAGGGTGTCGGAGATGTTGTCGAGGACCTCGGCCAGGTTGCCGCCGACTCGTGTGTGGAGAAGGATGGCCGTGACGATGAACTCCAGGTCCGGACTGTTGATGCGCAGCAGCAGCGCGCTCAGCGCATCTTCGACGGTGGTGCCCAGCGTGATCTCAGTGGTGACGCGGTCGAACTCCGTCGAGATCGGCCGTTGTGACTTGGTGGCCACCGTCTCCAGCGCTCGGTCGATCGGGTATCCAGTCTTGAGTGAGTTCGAGAGCAGCTGAAGCATGCCGGTCAGCTGCTCGTTGAATTTGTTCTGACGCCGCCGCTGGAGGAATGTGACCACCAGGGGTGGCGCGATGAAGCCGATGAAGGCCAGCACGACCGGCCCCAGCCCGATGCCGAAGCGAAAGATTCCGATCAGGGCTCCCAGCGCCACCGCCCCGATCCTGATCAACAGGTATTCCGCCGGTGTGATGTTCAGGCCGGCGCGCGCGAGATCCTCGGTCAGCGTTGGCTTCCCGCTGGCGCTCCGCCGGCTGCTGAGGGTGTCGGCCGCCGGACGCAAGAGCCTCTCCACCAGCTCACGGGGCGTAGCTCTGGGAGCAGCCGGCGTCAACGGCCTCGCGATCCGTTCCTTGCGGATCCGGTCCAGGCTCCAGAAGAAGACCATGATCGCCGCGGCCATAGGCACAGCGACGATGACCTGAGGCGGCAGGGTCACCTTAGAAGAGGCCGGGGTAGGTGGCCTGCATGAACTGCAGAGTTACGCCCTTGGCGTCGCCCACGGTCGGGCATTTGGGGTCGGGTTGCAGGGTGCCCGGCTGGAGGTAGTCCTTGAACGACTGCAAGCTGTACTTCAATGCCGCGTAGGTCAAAAACCAGGTGATCACCTCGGCCTGGCATTCGGTCACCACCACCGTCAGGCTGGTTGAACTCGCGTTCGTGCCGGGCGCCGATTGCGTCCCGACCCGGATCACGTGGAGGTTGGTGAAGACGGTCTTGGAGGCCACCTTCTGGCCGGAGGAAACTGTCGCGATCACCGAGATGTAGTCGTTCGGATTGATGTAGTTGGCGACGCCCTGCTGCTCGCTGGTCGGGATCGTAATGGCCACGTAACCGGAGGGGATCGGCAGGTACTCGGCCTGCGACCCTAGGGCCTGGTTCGGCTTGGCGACGTCATTGGCTATGACCGCCTGGCCGGGATGGATGGGAACCAGCGGGATCAACCCTTGAACGTCCTCTTTCTTGGTGAAGAAGTAGTCCTTGGGGTAGGAGGCCGCCACCGGAATGGTTTTCAGCTCGAGCGAACCCAGGTCGATCGCGATCCTGGGCGTGAGCTCCTTGGACGCCACCACCACCTGCAGCTGGGGACTGTTGGACGCCGCCCCGGCGTTGAGAGCTACGAGGACGAAGGCAGCTATGACAAGCAGGGCAAGCAGGATTCCGAGGATTGTGAACGGCCTTCTGAACGTGAGACCGGTCAATAGGGGGCGCACAGCCGACCCATCATAGGCAAGATAGTCCGGTGCCGCGCCCCCCTAAGACGCCCTTGCTGGGGCTCTTTATGAACCAGCGTGGCCAGTCCTTGGTCGAGTTTGCCCTCTCCTCGGTCGTGCTTCTCCTGCTTGTCGGTGGCCTGGTGGACATCGGCCGGGCGATCTACGTCGGCGAAGCTCTTTCGAACGCGACTCGTGAGGGTGCCCGCCAGGGCGTGCGGTTCGATACACCCAACCGGTCCCATCCTTATCTGTCCAACGCCGAGATCAAATCGGTGGTCGACGCTGAGCTGGCGGCGATCTCCATTCCGGCTTCAGTGCTCAAGAACCCGGGGAGCACCTGCCCAACGCCGTCGGACGGCAACGGATTTTATAACCCGCCGTACACGAGCTCGTCGTACCCGTCGACGGCAAACCAGGCGTGGCTTTACATCTGCTACAACAACACGCCCGGGTTGAATTTCACATCGCCTCCCGCGAACCAGAGCCAGCTGGACCTGAACGTGATCGTGCTCTATTCGTACGGACCTCTTACGCCGCTCATCGGGGCGCAGTTCGGGATCTTCCGGCTCGCCTCGAATACGCACATGACCGTCCAGGGCAACGGATGATGCGGAGCCAGCGATCGCAGGCGTTGATCGAGTTCGCCCTGGTTTCGCCCGTCCTCCTGCTTCTCCTGTTTGGCATTGTCGACATCGGACGGGCGGTCTTTTACTACGACACGGTGAGCCATGCCGCGCGCGAAGGCGCCCGCTTGGCGGTGCGTGCCGGCAATCCGCTGCCCACCAACGCCGACATTATCGCCACGGTGGCTTCGCAGATCATCGGAGCGCCGGTGACCGCGCCGTGCCCGCAGGGGCCCATCACGAGCGCTACGCCGCCCGACAACGCCGCCTGGCTCTACATCACACAGCCAAACCCGCTGGCCACCGTGGAGCCGACACCGCCTCCCAATGCGCCCGGCGGCGAGTACCCAGCCATCGCCAGTGGCTCATGCAGCGCAGTGAATCCTGCCGTCGGAAACCAGACGCTCCAGGTCACCGTCCGGTTGAACCTGATCCTGATCACGCCAGTGGTCGCGCAGGCCACCGCAAATCGCATTGTGATCACCGCTGCGTCCGTCTTCAGGACGGAGTACTGAGGTGAAAAAGGTTTCGGTCCTTCTTTCCGCGCCCCTCTCCCTGACCCTGTCCCCAAAAGGGGAGAGGGGAAAACAGAGAGGGCAGGCGATTGTCCTGATCGCGATCATGCTCGCCATCGTGATCGGCATGGCCGCGCTCGCCATCGATGGATCGCGCGCTTATGCACTGCGCCGCGACCTCCAGGTAGCAATCGATGCGGCAGCGCTGGCCGCATCCGACAGCCTGCAGCAGACCGGAAGCTACGTTGCCGCAGAGCAGGCGGCCTCCACAAACTTCGGCACCAACCTCCGCCTTTACGCGGCCCCATCGTGCGCGCCAGCCTACGCAACTCCGGGTGCGGCGCCGGTGACCGTGACCTGCTCTTATTCAGACGGCACGATGCTGACGCAAGTGGTGTCTGCTGCCGGAGCACAGGGAAGCAAGTTCCGCCTGACGGCAAGCCGTTCTCTGGCACTCCAGTTCGGCCAGATCCTGACCAACGGTTCTTCGCCAACGATCGCGGTGGCCGCCTCGGGAGGGGTCAACAACCTGCTGTACTCGCCGACGGTGGCCGCCCTGGACCAGGCCGGCTGCGGCGGAAAGCCCGGTGCTGCGCTGACTGTGTCGGGTAGCGGCACCCTGGCCATACGGGGCGACGTGGTGTCCAACGGAGCGATCAGCGTCCCAGGGTCATCCCAGCTCCAGGTCGGCGGGGACATCTACGCCCGCTGCCAGTCGACAGTGCCGGGTCTGGTGACCAGCCGCTGCTATCCAAGCCGTGCAGCAACGCCCTGCACCTTTCCAGACGTGGCCGGCGCGACAATGTCCGGCTACAACCTGGCCGACCCGCGCTATCCGTCGCCGGCCGTTGCGGGCGGCAGCCAGCCTAGGCCGGGGAACACCGTGGTGATTTCACCCGGCGTGTACGCGGTAGACCCGAACTTCAACCGCAACGTGTGCTACTTCCTGGCCGGCGGCGTGTACCAGTGGCAAGGCGGCTACACCAACAGCAACGCCTTCATCAGCAACGAGCTGAAGCCGCCTGACGAGCCGAACACCTCCAACCGCACACAGGTGACGCCAAATCAGTTCTGGAACACCGGAGGGGTCAACTGCGCGGGCGCGTTCATGCTCGCCACCAAAGGGGTCACCCCCTCGATCCTTGCCGGCACCTGGTCGATCGTGATCACCTCGGTTCGGAGTGACATCTATGCCGGCGTCAGCTACCAGCGCGAAAGCGCTCCCTCCTCATGCCACCAGATCGCCGTCGGCGCCGGCCAGGTCATCCAGGTGCAGCTGAGCAACGTGCCGGGAGCTCAGTCGTACCGCGTTTACGCGGCTCCGCCTCCCAGCGGGTGTGCGGGTCCGTTCGGCCTTGCCGGCACCATTCCAGTGACTGGACAGCAGCTCAACAACGACGTCAGCGGATGTCCATATGGGAACGGCGCCGGCAACGGGCACGGAAACGGGAATGGGAGCAACGGCGACAACTGCTCGCTCGGCGGGCAGGACATCCTCCTGGACACCACCCTCCTCGGCCCTCTCTTTACTCCCAACGCTAATCCGCCCGACGGCCAGACCCCACCGCTTGCGTTGAACCTGACCAATCAGAATCCAGACCGGGGACTCGGGAATTCCGGCGATCGCGCGAACGAAGACTCTTGCCAGGCGACGGGCGGGGGATTCATGACCTGCCCAGGTCCGATCACGGCAGGGGCGATTTCGTTCTCCATCCCCAGCGGCGCCTGTCTCAACCAGACGACAGCCGGCGACGTCTACATCTTCGGGGGGTATCAGTACAACTGGATCGTGATCTACGAGCCCGGCAATGCTTTTCCACCCGCGAACACGTGCAACAACGTCCTGGGCGCTCGCAGCGAGTCGGCTTTCATCGGACTTGTCTATCTGCCCGCGGCAGCGCTCACTGTGCAGAGGTCCGCCGCCTTTAAGACCGATGCAACCGGCGGTCTGATTGCCAACAGGATCACCTTCACCGGCCCCATGCCGACGATCCTGTTCAGCCCGAACTACGCACCGGTTCCGCCGGCAGCACGCATCATCGGCTGAGCCTCTAGGGCTTAGCGCGCGACTCCGCCGGCTCCTTACCTGCCTCGAGTCCCGCCAGCCGGTCATTGACCGCCTGTGCCGCTTTGTTGTCGTCGAGCTCCTCGTAGCGCTGCGCCGCGCCTTTCCAGGCGGCCTTGGCGTCGTCAATGCGGCCAAGACCCCAGAACGCCTCGCCTCTCATGGTCAGGGAATCGGCCCGTGCGCGAAGGCTGTCACCCGGAAGCAGCGTAAGAGTGGTGTCGACCAGTCGAAGCACTTCCTCGAACGCTCCCACCGCCAACGCGTTCTTGGCTGCGAGAGCGAGGAAAGAGGCTGTGCGCACAGGGTCGGCGGAAGTGCCGGCCTGATAGAGGTGATGGCCGATCTCGCCGGCGCGCTCGGGGGCGCTCTTGCCGTAGACCCGCTCGAGGGTGTCGGCCACCGCGAGGTGATACGCCTGCAAACGCGGCAATGGCACCACCCCAAGCACCCTCTGCCTGACGAGGTCGTGCGCGAAGCGGTATTTGTCGGGGCCCGCGGCAGTTAGGAAACGGCCGCGCGTCGCCTCTTCAAGTGCGTCACGAAGCTCGTGACCCGAGAGCTCGCCGAATGCCTCGAGGAGCGCGATATCGAAATCACGACCCACGATGGCAGCCGCGACCAGCATTCTCTGTGCGGGTTCGCTCAGTCGCTCGAGCCGGCGGCCGATCAGCCCGCGCACGCTCTGGGCGAGCTCGAGGTCTTCTTCCGAGAAGCTGCCCTGGGCCCGGTCCGATCCGCCAAGCATGCTTTCCGACTCCGCCATGTACAGGGATGAGTGCTCGACGAAAAGCGGGTTGCCTTCGGTCGCTGCCTGAATCCCCATGAGCTGGAGGGGCGACAGAGGTGCCTCGGAGAGGCCTGCGACGAGCTTCGCGACCGAACCTTCGGACAGTTTGCCAATCGCGATGCGCTGCGCGCGGCGCCTGCGGAGCAGTCGCGAAAGCACGGTGCCGAAGGGGCGCCCAGAGTCGAGCTCGCTGTCCCAATACGTGCCGATGACGACGATGTGGCTGCCGCCGACCCGTTCGGCGAGGTCGCGAAGGAGCAGAACCGTGGCCTCGTCAGCCCACTGCAGGTCGTCGAGGACGATGAGCAAGGGCTTCGTGCCGCGAACGTCCGACAGGAAATCGAAAATGGAACGGAACAACTGCTCGCGGACCTTGTCTGCCGGGATCTCGCCTGGGGCCGCCATGCCTCGCACCTTCTGCCGCAAGCTCGGCACCAGATGAGAAATCATGGGGCCATTGTCTTTGCCTGCTTCCTGCAGAGTCCTGGTTGTCGATCCTGCAACCGCGGCGGCGAGGATCTCGCGGAAAGGCGCGTATGGCGCGCCGCCTTCGTCGGCGCAGCGGCCGCTGAGGACCAGCCAGCCTTTGCTCGCGGCCTCGATCGCCACCTCGGAAGCCAGACGCGAAGAGCCGATGCCAGGGGGGCCGCCCAGGAACAGCATTCCGCCGGCTCCGGTCATCGCCCGGTCGAGCATCATCCGGATGTCGAGGCGTTCTTGCTCGCGGTCGACGAACCCATCGCCGGTGGGAAGCGCGCGAGGCGCTTCCTTGACCTCGGTCGCTGTGACCTGGTGCAGCCGCCACCGGTCAGGGAATCCTTTGAGCTTGTAGCGTCCGCGGACCGCGAACTGCATCTCCGCCATGGGTCCGACCAGCTGGCGCACGACTTCCGAGACCAGGACCTCGCCACCCCTTGCCTTACCTGCAACGCGTGCCGCGACGTTGACGGCGGCGCCGAAGATGTCGCCAGCCTCCTCCACGACCTCGCCTGTGTTGAGGCCGATGCGGATCCTGATCTTCCTCTCCGGGTTCTGCTTGCTGTACTCCGCGATCGCCCGCTGAATGTCGAGCGCGCATTCGACGCCATGCCGCACCGAGCCGAAGCTGATCATGAATCCGTCGCCGAGGCCCTTGATCCGGCGGCCTGCATGCTCGGCAACCTTCTCGTCGATGATCGACTCGTACGCCTTCATGATCTCGTGCGACTCGGTGAAGCCGCGGGTTGACAGCATCCGGGTCGAGTCCTCGACGTCGGTAAACATGATGGTCACGGTGCCCTCGGTCTGACCAACCGCAAGGCTGCCGATGATCGTCTCCACTGTCAGCGGCGCGGAGGCGTTGACCGGCATGCCAAGCCCTTCCGCGACCGCTCGCAGAAGGTCCTGCGACGCTTTGAAGCCTGCCTCCCCTTGCGGGTAGCGCACCGTCTGCAGCAAACCAGCGTCTACGGCCTGGCGAAGCTCACGCCCTCCTGATTCCTTGCTCATGTGGTGCTCGGCGGCGTAGTCGCTTCCCTTCAGCTCGGCGCCCTCGAAGGCATCGGTGATGGCCGGGGCGAGGCGGAGGTTGAGGCCGCGACGCGAGATCAGGCTTTCCATGACGGCGAGGATGCGGCGGGATGCGCCGGCCGGCCGGTTCTCGCCTTCCGGCGCACGAACCGTCGGCAGCATGCCGACGTATCCACTGTTGGCGGCGGCCAGGTTGCCAAGCGCGGTGGTGGCGCGGGCCATTGCGGTGGCCGCTTCGAGCGCTTGGCTAGCGTGCATCGAGGATCCGAAATGGTCAGGCGCGGCGAAGGCGGGCATCGAACCCGGCGGAGGCGTGTTGTAACCGGGGGGCGGGGTGGCGAATCCAGGGGCGTTTGCGGGTGGCGGCAGATACTGGCCCGTAGCAGCCGGCGCCGGGGCCGGAGCAGGGGCCGGAGCGGGGGCGGCAGCAGGTTCCTGCGGCGCGGCAGCCTGCAGGTCCGCGACCGCCGAGCGAGCCGCGTCGATGAGCTTGCGCATCTCCTCCTGCATCTCGGGCGTCGAAGCCATCTGTGAGGAGGCCTGAGATGGCGAGGCCTGCGTCACCGCGGGCGCCCGGTCAGACGGCCGGTCAGAGCTGAACGGAACGACGACCACCTGCCTGACGATGTTCTCGCCGCGGCCCTGGCCGCTCATGAGCGGATCCTTGGTCACCGGCATCATGCTGTCGGACCCGGCGGGGACGAATCGCGACTTGACCGGGTCGAAAAGGTCCTGGTTCACCTGGACTCCGTAGAACGCAGCTTTGTCCAGCGAGGTGGGGACATAGCCGGTCGCGTTGTACTCCAGCCGTAGGTCGGTGCCCATGCCGAGCAGGAAGATGTCGCGCAGGATGGCGCCATTGGCGTCATAGCCCACCACCTCGGCGATCTGGGCGACCTTGCGCCGGCCGTCCGGCATGCGAGCCTGGTGGACGATCAGGTTGACAGCGGAAGCGATCTGCGCACGGACGGCTTCGAACGGGATGTCGATCGAGGCCATCATCACCATGGTCTCGAGACGTGACAGTGCGTCGCGAGCGGAGTTGGAGTGGATGGTCGACATGCTTCCGTCATGGCCGGTGTTCATGGCCTGCAACATGTCGAGGGCCTCGGCACCGCGAACCTCACCGACGAGGATGCGGTCGGGGCGCATTCGGAGGCTGTTGCGGAGCAGCTGGCGAATGGTCAGCTCTCCCTTGCCTTCGACGTTGGGTGGCCTGTGCTCCAGGGCGATGACGTGTGGGTGGTCGATCTGCAGCTCCGCGGCGTCTTCGATAGTGATCACGCGCTGGTTGTGCGGGATGAATCGAGCGATGACGTTCAGGGTCGTCGTCTTGCCCGAACCGGTGCCACCGGAGACCAGGATGTTCATGCGGCCGAGCACGGCGGCCTGCAAGAACTCCGCCATCGCGGGGCTGAGGCTGCCCTCGCGCGTGAGGTCCTCCATGCCGAGGACGGCGTCCTTGAACTTCCGGATCGTCAGCGCGGCGCCGTGGATGGCCGCGGGCCGGATGATCGCGTTGACACGGCTACCGTCCGGCAATCTGGCGTCGACCATCGGGTTCAAGCCATCGATGTGGCGGCCGGTGGTCGCCACCATGCGGCGGATCGTCTCGAGGAGCTGGTTCTCGTCCTCGAAGCGGATGTCAGCCTTGGTCAGGACGCCGCGCCTCTCGATGAAGACCTGGTCCGGACCGTTGACCATGATCTCGCTCACCGAGCGGTCATGGAGAAGGCTGT
>DASRWV010000059.1:0-12316 GCA_035687505.1 Nitrosotalea sp. | reverse complement strand
CGTGCGGCGCGACGAGGTGCACCAGATCGACCAGATGCAGAAGGACGGCCGTGTCTCCGAGGATGACGCCAAGCGGGGGACCGCGCGGCTCCAGAAGATCACGGAGGCGCAAATCGAGAAGGTCGACTCCCTGGCCGCCCGCAAAGAAGCCGAGGTCATGGAGGTCTAGGGAGTGGGCAACAACCCTCTCCCCTTCAGGGGAGAGGGTTGGGAGAGGGGCGCGGAAAGCAGGGGAGAGGGTCGGGAGAGGGGCCAGGAAAGCAGAGGAGAGGGGTGAGGGCAAGAGACACACTCGGTACGCTGTGCTGACCTTGGACCCGCAGATCCCCGGTCACATCGGGATCATCATGGACGGCAACGGTCGGTGGGCCCGGAGGCGCAACCGCCCCGCCAGCTTCGGCCACCGCGCCGGAGTGCGCGCCATCAAACGCGTGCTCGACGCCTGCGAGAAGCTCGGCGTCAACGCGCTCTCGATCTATGCCTTTTCGACTGAGAACTGGTCACGTCCGCGGACTGAGGTACGCGCCCTCATGCGGCTCTTTCACGAGACGATGCTGCGCGAGATCGACGAGATGCATCGACGTGGCGTACGCATCGTGTTCAGCGGCCGGGCTGAAGATCTCTCCCCTCGCATGCGCGAGCGTATCGACGAAGCGGTGAGACGTACCTCCGCCAACACGAACGGCGTGCTCAACGTCTGTCTCAACTACGGCGGCCGCGCCGAGATAGTGGACGCGGTAAGAAAGGTCGTCGCGGACGGACTGGAACCCGGCCAGGTCGACGAGGCCGCGATCGCCTCGCGCCTCTACAACCCCGGACTTGCGGACCCCGACCTGATCATCAGGACGGCGGGCGAACGTCGTGTCAGCAACTTCCTCCTGTGGCAGTCGGCCTATGCGGAGATGCTTGTCACCGAGACGCTCTGGCCGGACTTCGGCGAAGACGATCTCAAGGCTGCGCTCGCCGACTACGCGGCGCGTGTGCGCCGCTTCGGCGGCCGGCCGGAAGAAGAGATGCTGGCGCAGGCAAGCTCGCGATGACTACAGCCGGGCGCGCGGAGGGCACAAGTTGACGACGTCGAACCCTTCGCTGGCCGGCCGGTGGAAGCCGAGCACGCTGATGATCCGCATCCTCTCCGCCTTCGTCATCCTAGGGATCGCGATCGGCCTCGCCCTCGCCGGGACTGTCGGCGCCGACGTGCTTGTCTTCATCCTCGCGAGCCTCGCGCTCTGGGAGTTCATCGGCCTGTCGGAGCGCATGGGCTATCGCGCTCCCGCCTGGCTCCTGTTTCCGCTCGGCTACTTCTTCTCGTACAGCGGCACCGTGTTCAAACAGCTCGACGTCGCGCTTGTCCTCGGCGTCGCTGTCGTGGGTGGCCTCACTGCGTTCCTCGTGGTCCCGGGCCGGCGCCAGGGTGTGGGACGCTGGGCGATGGGCATGGCCGGCGCCCTTTACATCGGCATTCCCTTCAACTTCTACCTCCTGCTGTACACGTCGCCGCACTACGGTCTTGTCTGGGCGCTGTTCACGATCTTCGCCGTCGTTGCGTGCGACTCGGCGGCACTCCTGGTCGGCAGCCGCATCGGACGGCATCCATTCTTTCGCTCGATCAGTCCGCGCAAGACGGTCGAAGGTGCGGTCGCCGGCGTGGCTGGGGCGATCGTCGTGATGGTGATCGGTGTCACTTTCGTCATCGGACTCCCCCTGCTTCACGGCATCGCCCTCGGCGTGCTGGTTGGTGTCATCTCCCAGGCCGGCGACCTCGTGGAGTCGCAGATGAAGCGCATCGCCGAGGTCAAGGACTCGTCCAACCTCATCCCCGGACACGGGGGCGCGCTCGATCGGCTCGACTCGATACTGTTTCCCCCGATTCTCGTTTACATCTACGCGATGGCATTCCACCTGCTTTGAGCCGGCCCATCAATGTCGTGGTCCTCGGCGCGACCGGCTCGGTCGGTCAGCAGACGCTCGACGTCATCGATCGCAACCCGTCGCGCCTGCGACTCTTCGGTCTCACCGAAGGCCGCCGGACGACGCAGCGCAAGCCCGAGTACCTGGTGCAGGGACAGGCCGGCGATCCCGACTTCGACGCGCGGGTGGAGGCGATGGTCACCGACCCGCGATGCGACATCGTGGTCGTCGCCATCCCCGGGGCGCGCGCCCTGGCGCCCACCATGGCCGCGCTGAAGGCGGGGAAGGAGGTCGCGCTCGCTACAAAAGAGGTGCTCGTCATGGCGGGAGACCTCGTCATGCGAGCGGCGGGCGCGCATGGGATAAGGCCCGTCGACTCCGAGCACAGCGCGATCTGGCAGTGCTTGTGGGGCGAGCAGCCCGAATCTGTCCGGCGCTTGATCGTCACGGCGAGCGGGGGCCCTTTCTGGGCGCATCCCGATCTCGACCTCGACCAGGTGACCGTCGAGCAAGCGCTCAACCACCCACGCTGGTCTATGGGTCCGAAGATCACCGTGGACTCGGCAACCATGATGAACAAGGGCCTCGAGGTCATCGAGGCGCACCACCTGTTCGGGGTCCCACTCGATCGGATCGACGTCTGCATCCATCCCCAGAGCGTTGTGCACTCGCTTGTCGAGTTCGTCGACGGCTCGCTCAAGGCCCAGCTGGGGCGCCCGGACATGCGCCTTCCCATCGCGGTGGCCCTCTGCTACCCCGACAGGCTGCCCGACGCGGTGCAGCCAACTCCTCTCCAGGAGCTGAGCGGGCTCGAGTTCCTTCCCCTGGACGAGAAGCGGTTCCCGAGCGTACGCCTGGCCCGGGAGGCCGCCAGGGCCGGCCACGGCCATCCCGCGGTGCTGAACGCGGCCAACGAGGAGGCGGTCACCGCCTTCCTGGCCGGCGAGATGCCTTTCAGCGGCATCGTCCGCACCGTCGACCGGGCGCTGGAAGCCTTCCCCGGAGGCGGGGACGGGCTGCAAGACATCCTCGAAGCGGACCGTTGGGCCAGGGAGTACGTGAAGGACACTTCCGGTAAATTGGGGGCCAAATGAGCCAGCTGCTGACCGGCCTCCTGTACGTGATCGGGATCGCAGGCATGTTCCTGCTGCTGATCGGCCCGCACGAGGCTGGGCACTTCCTTTTCGCCAAGCTGTTCAAGGTACGGGTGATCGAGTTCTCGATTGGAGCCGGCACCAAGCTCTGGTCCACCACTCGAGGCGGGACGCTCTACGCCATCCGGCTGCTCCCGATCCTTGGCTACGTGCGTATGGGCGGCATGGAGGCCGGCGATTTCGAGGATCCGAATGGGTTCCACTCCAAGGCACCCTGGAAGCGGATAGTCATCCTCGCCGGCGGACCGGCGTCCAACTTCCTGGTCGCGATGCTTCTGATCACCGCGGTCGGGTTGACGCAGGTCAACACCGACGCAGGCAAGGTCTTCAACGTGGTGCCCGGCTCACCGGCGGCTAGCGCCGGCCTCCAGGCGGGCGACAGCATCCGCACCGTCAACGGCAAGCCGTACAGCAACCCGGGCCTCATCCAGCAGGAGGAGACTGCATCACCGGGCAGCCCGCTGATCCTCGGCGGAGTTCACTCCAATGGCCAGCCGTTCACGGTCCAGGTCACACCGGTCTGCGATCCGAATTGCCACGTCGGTGTGGGCGTGCCTCGCAAGCTGATGAGCTACCAGACCGCGGTCGCCACCGGTGTCACCTTCCCGTTCGTCGCCACGGGCGAGATCGTCCAGGGCCTGTGGTCACTGATCAGCGGGCAGGTCCCGGGGGGCCTGTTCGGCGCGAAGGGCTTGACGGGGCCGATCGGCATCGCCGCCGTCACCGATCAAGCCGTCAGCCAGGGCCCGCTGACCTACATCTTCCTGGTGTCCCTGCTGTCGGTGGCGCTCGGGTTTACGAACCTCTTGCCGTTGCTCGCTCTCGATGGCGGCCGCATCGTGGTGGTGGTCATCGAGTGGCTGCGCCGCCGGCCGTTCGACCGCACCGCTGAAATGAACTTTCAGCGCTGGGGCCTGGTCGCCCTGATCGCGCTGGCGGCAGTGATCAGCTTCCTGGACATTCAGAGGCTTGCGACGGGGCAGTTCCTGGGCATCAAGTGATGGTCACCCGACGTAAGTCAATCCCCGTCAACGTGGGTGGCGTGGTCATCGGCGGGGCCGCGCCGATCGCTGTCCAGACCATGACCAAGACGGACACGCGCGACGTCAAAGCGACGCTGCGCCAGATCCACGAGCTTAAAGAGGCAGGCTGCGAGATAGTGCGGCCCGCGGTCCCTGACCGCGAAGCTGCCGAGGCGTTGAAGGAGATCGTCAAGGGCTCCCCGCTGCCCGTGATCGCCGACATCCACTACGACCACACGCTCGCTCTGCTTGCGATCGAGGCAGGCGTGCACTGCCTTCGCCTCAACCCCGGCAACATCCCCGACCGCGAGAAGGTCGAGAAGGTGGTCACCGCGGCCAAAGAGCGGCAGATCCCGTTTCGCATTGGCGTCAACGCAGGCTCTCTGCCCGAAGAGGTGCACAAGAGCATGCGTGAGGACCACGCGATCGATCGCGACAACCGCGAGCAGACCGCCGACCGGATGGTCGAGGTCGCGCTCGGCCACTGCAAGATCCTCGAAGACCTCGACTACGGTCCGGGATTCATCAAGGTCTCATTGAAAGCGACGGACGTGTGGACCAACGTGCTGGCCAACCGCAAGTTCGCCGCCGCTCGCGCCTACCCGATCCACCTCGGCGTGACCGAGTCGGGTCCGGTGGAAGCCGGCAGCATCCGCAGTGCGGTGGGTCTCGGCATGCTCCTCGGCGAGGGCATCGGCGACACCATCCGCGTCTCGCTGGCGACCTCGGACCCTCGGGAGGAGGTTCGCGTCGCCCACGAGATCCTCAAGACGCTCGCCTTCCGCAACGAGAGCGCGACGCTCGTCGCATGCCCGACCTGCGGCCGCCTCGAGTACGACATGGTCCCGACCGTCAAGGCGGTCGAGGCGCACATTGCGAGGCTCAAGATTCCGATCACGATCGCGGTCATGGGCTGCGTCGTGAACGGACCAGCCGAGGCTCGCCACGCCGATATCGGCGTCACTGGCGGACGTGGCAAGGGCGTGATTTTCAAGAAAGGTAAGCTTTACCGCACCGTGCCACAGGAAGAGCTGTTGAAAGTGCTCCTGGCCGAGATCGACGCGATCGCCGCCGAAGCTTCGCTCCCGCGCTAGCCGTCTCAGGCGAGGCGGCCTTCACGCGTTTGTCGAAAAACTAGACGGGAGCTATTGCTATGAAGCAGGAAATCGAAGAACAGCAGGACTTCGTCAAAGAAGTCACCAAGATGTCGGTCGACTTCGACCGCTGGTACACCGACGTCGTCCGCAAAGCGGAGATGGCGGACTGGTCCGGGGTCAAGGGCATGATGGTCGTCCGCCCCTACGGCTGGGCGATGTGGGAGGCGATCACGCGCGCCTTCGACGACATGATCAAAGAGAGCGGTCACGAGAACTGGGCGTTCCCGCTGCTCATCCCTCGCGGGCTGCTCGACAAAGAGGCGGCGCACATCGAAGGCTTCGGGCCCGAGGTCGCATGGGTGACGAAGGCGGGGGCTGCGATGGCGGAGCTCGAAGAGCCACTCGCGGTTCGCCCCACTTCCGAAAGCATCATCGGGCACCTCATCCGCCGCTACATCCAGAGCCATCGCGACCTGCCCAAGCTCACGAATCAGTGGAACAGCGTCGTCCGCTGGGAGATGCGTTCCCGGCTGTTCTTGCGCTCCCGCGAGTTCTGGTGGCAGGAGGGACATACGTTCCATGCCTTCGCACAGGAGGCGATGGACGAGGTCGAGCTCATACTCGGCTACTACCGTTCGATCGCGGAAGACTGGTGCGCCGTCCCTGTGCTCGCGGGCAAGAAGTCGCGTTCCGAGACTTTCGCCGGGGCGGTCCACACTCTGACGCTTGAAGGGTTGATGCGAGATGGCCTCGCGCTGCAGATGGGCACCTCTCACTATTTCGGTCAGAACTTCGCCCGCGCCTACGACATCTCTTTTTCGAACAAGGACAACGAGCGCGAGCTGTGCTACTCGACCTCTTGGGGCATGAGCACGCGCATGGTCGGCGCGCTCGTCATGGCGCATGGGGACGACTCGGGTCTGGTCGTGCCGCCCAGGGTCGCGCCCATCCAGGTCGCCATCGTCCCGATCTATCGCGACGCGGAGAGCCGGGCCAAAGTAGAGGCGTTCATCGCCGGGTGGTCGCCCGCGCTCAAGGCCGCGGGTATCCGGCATCGCGTCGACTGGCGCGAGGAGCGACCCGGGGACAAGTACGCGCACTGGGAGTTGAAAGGTGTGCCGCTGCGCCTAAACGTCGGCTCTCGCGATGCAGACGCAGGTCAGGTGGAGATGGTCGACCGCCTCTCACGCGAGCGGGTGAGCGTGCCAGTGTCAGGTATCGCGAACCGGCTGAAGACAGAGCTCGACGCATTTCAGAAGAAGCTGTTCGACCGTGCGCTCGCCTTCCAGAAAGAGAACACCTTCGAGCTCTCGACCCTCGCCGAGGTCGTGGCGCATTTCAAAGAGCGCGCGGGATTCGTGTGGGTGCCGTGGTGCGGCGACGAAGCATGTGAAGCTCGTCTCAAGGCGGAGGCGGCAGGGGTGACGATCCGCACCATCGATCCCGACGCAAAGCCCTCGGGCAAATGCCTCGTGTGCGGCAAACCTGCCGAATACCGGGTGGCGCTGGCGAAAGCCTACTGACGACCCTTGGTGATGGGTGTCGTTGGCGCCAAAGCCACCTAATCTGTAAAACGAAAGGTGCGTTTGGCGCCAAATGAACCTAATTCCGGTCCGACGAGCCTCTCAGCCCGTCGGGTTCTCGAACGCCCCGACCGCCGGAGCGTTCGCATACATCGACTTGGCCGTGATGATTTTGAGCGAGCCGTTGCCGACCGCGTCGAGCACCGCTTCGGCCACGTCCGGGTGGAAGTGCGTGCCCGCCCCCGTGCGCACCTGCTCCACGGCGACCTGCATCGACATGCCCTTCCGGTATGGCCTGTCCGAGGTCATCGCGTCGATCGCGTCGGCCGCGCTGACAATCCACGCGTACATCGGCAGCTCCGAACCTTTGATCCGGTCCGGATAACCCTTCCCGTCGAACCGCTCGTGGTGTGAGCGCACGATCACCAATTCGTCGGTCAGCATCTTCAGCCCGCTCAGGATGTTGAAGCCCACGACAGGGTGCTCCTTCATCTGCGCGAACTCCGCGTCGGTGAGCTTCCCGGTCTTCTGCAGAACCGAGTCGGGCACTCCGATCTTTCCGATGTCGTGCAGCCGCCCGCCTCGCTCGAGGCGCAGCCACGCCCCGGGATCCTTCGGTGCGTACTTCATCTGCCGCGCGATCATCAGCGAGTACTGGGTCACGCGTTCCGAGTGGCCGCGTGTGTAAGGGTCGCGCGCGTCGACCGCGTTGGCCAGGGCCTGGAGGGACGCGATGATGACCTCTTCGCGATCCTTGAAGAGCCGCGCATTGTCGATCGCCACCGCCGCTTGCGACGCCAGCTCCGTCACCAGGTTGCGGTGGTCTTCGCTGAAGATGTGCCCGACCTGGTAGTTGGCGAGGAACAGCACGCCCTGCGGTTTGCCGCGCAGGGTGATCGGCACGCAGAGCACCGCCCGAGGGTTCAGCGGGCTGTCGTTTTCAGTTTCGTGCTGCATCGCTTGCATCACCGCGGTTCCCGTGGTCATGACATCGCGGCAGATCTCACCGCCAAGGCCCAGCGCGAGACGTTCCGCGGTGGTGGAGTCCGTACCGAACCCGCCCTTCAGCACGAGCTTGCCCGAGTCTTCGAGCGCGAGACAGCCGATCTGAGCCGATGACGCTTTCGCGGCGCCGGCGAGCACCTGCTGCAAGACCTGGTTCAGGTCGAGGGTCGAGGTGGCGGCCTGCAGCGCCTCTTGCAGATTCTTCAGCTCCCAGATGCTGCGCTGGTTGTTGTCGTAGAGCTCCGCATTCCGCACTGCGACCACGCCCTGGTTGCCGAGCGTCCCGAGCACGCGCTCATCGTTCGTGGTCCAGTCGCGCTTCTTCACGTCAAAGACCGACAGCGTGCCCCACAGGTGCCCGTCCTCGAGCATCGGCATGCAGATCGCGGATTGCAGCCCGAGGGCGGCCAGATCTGGCGGATTCCCAAGGTCGAAGCTGGTGCTGATGTCGGAGACCTTCGTCGAACGCCCGTTGAGCATCACGGCACCGACGATCCCCTGGCCGTTCTGAAAGTACATCGAGTTGACCGCTTCCGGAAAGCCGAGCGACATGATCACTGCTTGATTGCCTTCGGCCGTTTTCCGGGTCATCAGCCCGGCGGTGCTCGTCGTCACGCGGACCGCGGTCTCCAGGGTCTTCTTCTCCAGGACCTTCGAACCCTGCGTGACAGTGGTCAACGCCTGCGAGATCTCGCCGAGCGCGTCCAGCGCCGTGTCCAGGATCGATGCCTGACCGGTGACGGCCTCGAGGAACCGCGAGTTCTCGAGCGCGATCCCGGCCATCGACCCGAGCTCGTTCAAGGCCGAAATATCGCGCTGTGTGAAGCCCGCGGTGCCGCTTCGCCCGAGGGCCAACGCGCCGATGATGCCGTCGTGGCCATGGATCGGCGTGAGCGCCTCGTTGATGGCTCCGCCCTCCGTCTCCGGGTGCAGCCCGCTGTAGATGTGCTCGTCAGAGGTGATCAGGCTGCGCAGGACCGCCTCTCCCTCGCGGACCTTTGCCAGCGGACCTTCGACTGGGCCGGTCCCGCCGGAAGCGCCCAGAACGACAAATTTGTCGTCGGACTCGAACAGCACGGCGGCGCCGGCGTCGAAGCGAATCACCTGCTGGCCTTTTTGGAGCACGAGCTGGAGCGTCTCCTCCATCGTCTTGCCCGAGGTTTCCTTGACGAGCTCGTTGAACAGCGAGTACCGAGCCGACTCCCTGCGCGAAAGGGCGACCGCATGGGCGCTTGCCAGGTGAGCGCCGGCGCGCCTGATCAGGGTGACGGCGAGCCGGCGATCGTCATCATCGAAGTCTCCGACCTTCTTGCCGAGCAGGATGAATCCCCCGACGTGCTCACCGAAATGCATCGGGACGGCCATCAAGCTGGCGACGTGAACCTCGTCAGGGACGAAGTTGAAAAGCTCGGCCAGGCCGGTCTGGTCGCTGGCCACGTATTCGCTGCTGGAATTGATCGCGCTGAGCAGCCGTCCCGCACCCTTCGCGCCGCGCGCCACGGGCTGCGGATGGAGCCGTTCGAGCCCGATTCCTGGTGGCTGCGGCAGGAAGTGTTTCTCGTCGGCGCTCGACGCGTAATACAGAGCGAGGTCGGCGCCGGCGAGATGGGCGATGTGGGTGGTCAGGCCGGCGGTGTCGCTCAGCGGCCGCGTGTTTTCCGCGTCAGAGGTGGCCGCGAGGAAAGCACGATGTCGGTGCTCGAGCTGCCCGCGAATGTATTCCAGCGCAATGTCGCGGTTCCGAATCGCGTCCGAAGTCGTGCGGTAGGCAGTGCTCCCGGTGAAGCCGCCAAGCCCCAGCAGGAGAAGTCCCGCCACCTGGAGGAGCAGGCTGCCGTCCCGCAGGTTGAACTGGGCCGAAAACAGAGCCAGCAAGAGGGCCGCGCCGCCAAGCGGCGCCGAGCCCTGCCAGTTTCGGTTGAGTAGTCCTGCCCCTAGAGCGAGCAGGCCGGCAACCACGGCGAAGAACGCGGTGACGCCGGACCTTCCGGTGACCGCCAGCGCAGTGCCCAGCAGGACCAGCACGACGGTGGCCGCCGAAAGCCCGATTCGGAGAGCGAATCTCGCCCTTTCTGAATTCACCACGATCGAGTCACCACAGCGATGGGTAAGTCTAGGAGCGTGTCGGCAAAGGGGAACCTGGATAAGGAGGGGGGAGAGGCTCGCCAGAGTGTTGCCTAAACTCTCACTCACCAGCAGATGACGGTTGCAGAGCTCTTGAAGGTCGCCGACCACCTGGACGCGAAGGGCCAGCAGGTGGTGCGGAAGGCGTATGAGCGCGCCTCTAGCGCTCACACGGGGCAGCGACGCCTGTCCGGCGAGGACTACGTCAACCACCCGCTCGAGGTGGCGGCCATCCTCGCTGACCTGGAGCTCGACGCGCCGACGATCGCCGCCGCTCTACTGCACGACACGGTGGAGGACACCGCGCTGACCGCCGAGGAGGTGGAGCGGGAGTTCGGCCCGGAGGTCGCGCGACTCGTGGATGGGGTGACCAAGCTCGGCCGGATCGCGCTGCGCTCCGACCAGCAGCAGCAGGCGGAGAACATCCGGAAGATGATGGTTGCGATGGCGGAGGACCTGCGGGTCGTCCTCATCAAGCTTGCCGACCGCCTCCACAACATGCGCACCCTCGACCCCCTGCCGGAGGTGAAGCGCCGCAAGATCTCGCGCGAGACCCTCGACATCTATGCCCCGCTTGCACACCGGCTCGGCATCGGTCAGATCAAGTGGGAGCTCGAGGACCTCGCCTTCCGAAACCTCGAGCCCGAGGCATATGAGGACGTCGTCAGGCGCATCGCGCGCAAGCGACACGAGCGGGAGACGTTGGTGTCAGACCTCCGCGAGATCCTCGGGCGGGAGCTGGAAAAGGTCGGCATCACCGCGGAGATCACCGGCCGCCCCAAGCACATCTACTCCGTGTGGCAGAAGATGACCCGCGAGAACAAGGACTTCTCAGAGATCTACGACCTCTCAGCGATGCGCGTGCACGTCGATTCGGTGCGCGACTGCTACGGAGTGCTAGGCGTCGTTCACTCGCTGTGGAAGCCGGTCCCGGGGCGCTTCAAGGACTACGTCGCGATGCCGAAGTCGAACGGCTACCAGTCGCTCCACACCACCGTCATCACACATACGGGCGAGCCGATCGAGATTCAGATCCGAACGCACGAGATGCACCGCATGGCGGAGTTCGGTGTCGCCGCGCACTGGACCTACAAGGAAGGCGGGAAGGACGCGAGCTTCGACCAGAAGCTGTCGTGGCTCCGCAGCCTGCTCGAGTGGCAGAACGAGGTGGGGGACGCAGAGTCGTTCCTGGACACGGTCAAGGTCGACCTCTTCCAGGACGAGGTCTACGTGTTCACGCCGAAGGGTGACGTCCTGAACCTGCCGGCCGACTCGTCGCCGGTCGACTTCGCCTATCGCATCCACACCGAGGTCGGGCACCGGTGCATCGGCGCCAAGGTGAACGGCCGCATGGTGCCGCTCGACTACGAGCTTCAGAACGGCGAGATCGTGGAGATCCTGACTTCGAAGGGCCCGCACGGGCCGAGCCGCGACTGGCTCAACTTCGTCAAGAGCGCATCGGCGAAAGAGCGCATCCGCAAGTGGTTCAAGAGCCAGAGCCGCGAGGAGAACGTGGGCAAAGGCCGCGACCTGCTCGACAAGGAGCTGCACCGCATGCACCGCGTCAACCTCGCCGACCTCGACGAGGGGAAGCTGGTCCAGATCGCCAACATGCACAGGTTCAATGCCATCGACGACTTCCTTGCCGCCATCGGCTACGGCGACCTTTCACCTCACGCGGTGGTGATGCGAATGGCGCTGACGCTGGATACGCCGGGCGGCGACCTCCGGCCGATCCCGTTGATCCCCAATGTCCAGCCGACTCCGCGGGTGCTCGTGCGGGGCGAGAAGGGAATCCTCACGAAGATCGCGCCCTGCTGCCAGCCCGTGCCGGGGGACGCGATAGTCGGCTACACGACGCGCGGCAAGGGAGTGACAGTGCACCGCGTGGACTGCATCAACGCCATCAATGCGCAGGACCAGGCGCGAGTTGTGCCCGTCGACTGGGATTCCGAGGCCACCCACATCTATCCCGTCGCGATCAAGATCGAGGCCTGGGACCGGCAGGGGTTGCTTCGCGACATCGCCACCGTGGTCGCGGAGAACCGCGTCAACATGTCGTCCCTCGAGGTCCACGTGTACGACGACAAGACTGCGGTGGTGTCGACCACGGTGGAGATCGATTCGCTCGCACAGCTGTCGCGCTTGATGGAAAAGCTCGAGGGCGTCAAAGACGTGCACACCGTCGCCCGCGAAGCCTCTTGAAAGCGGGCACACGCCAGATCACGCTTGACGTTCCGGTCGAGTCCGCCTGGGCGGCTCTCGTCTCTGGTGATCGCAAGGACTGGTACTACCGCCTGACCCCCGATGGTGAATTCGGCGAAGGGAACCACATTCGATGGGTTGACGGCGCCGGCAAGGCGGCTGAGGAATCTGAGGTCGTTGAGGCGAATGCGCCTCGCCGCCTGGTCCTCAAAACGCGGTTTCTCTTCGCCCCGAACTTCGCTGCCGAGCCGCCTCATCTCGTGACCTGGACCATC
>DASRWV010000058.1:0-26969 GCA_035687505.1 Nitrosotalea sp. | reverse complement strand
GGCCGGAGCCGCTGGGGTGCGATGGTTGGCAGCCGATGCCAAGTTAGCTCAAAGATGCGTAAACGAAGGCCGCTTTGCAACCGCCGCAATCAAGTCGCTTCAACGAACGACGGATGCCGCTTCCGACACCTATGAAGGCGCCCGGATGGGCCAACAGCTGGCTGAGACCATTAGCGCAGGATTCCATGGCCTCGACTACCTCCCGCACTACCAGCCACAGGTGTTTAAGTGACGAAAAAGAGAGCTCTGGGAGGGTCGTCCAGAGAGGCTATTCGGCGCAATCGATATTTTGGAGAACAGGCTCGATGGCTTAGGTGGGAGTATGCTGCCTTGTTCGCCACAGTTGCAAACCTGGTTGTACTGTCATTCACAGGCCGCGCCATTCGATCAAATATCATCGTAATCACGTGGACCGTGGCATTAGTTGTTACTGATTTCGTCTTGCTGGCGAAGTGGCTTACTTTGTGGCGCCGCATGTGGGCAGAACAGAATCGGCTTGAAAGGCGTACATCATCAGATCGGGCTGTAGCACGGTTAGGGGAACTTCTTGGAGCGCAGCACTTACCTGCAAAGGTGATCGGAATTGGCGCCGTCGTCGCCGTTGTCTTAATCCCGATCAGTTGGGGAGTCAGTCCAACTCTGGCTTTCGTGTGTTCGGGGACTGCGTTGTGCGTGTCGCTGTTACTAGCATGGTCGCTGAACCGTCACGAATCGCTGTGAGCGCAATCTGACTCGAATGCTCAGGTCGATCATGGATTAGCGACGGCGCACGCATCGGCAAAATGAATAACCTGGTGCGGACGTTAGCGTACGTTAGCCTCCAGAAGACCGATTTGAGCACCCTCGATCGTTAAGCTCTGGTTCGCGTTATATGAGCTTCGGCCCACCAACACCCGGATCCGACCTGTGTGCAGCAATGGAGGTATCGCGGGCCATTGATAGACTCTTTTTGTGCACACTCGTCGTGTGAACAGTCGACGGTCGCCCACCCCTTGGGCATAGGTTCGCCGTTTTCTGGAGGACTAAGAAATGGTCAAGTTAGTGGTCGCCTACCGACAGCCCACGGATGTTGAAGAGTTCGAGAGGCGGTACAAGAACGAGCACGTAGCGATGGCGCGTCGCATCCCGCACATGTCGAGGATTGAGTTCGGGAAGGTCGCGGGGATGATGGACGGGTCGAAAGCGCCGTACCACCGAATCGCGGAACTGTACTTCGCGAACGAGGCGGCGATGGGTCAGGGAGCCTCGAGCCCTGAGGGCCAGGCTGCCGTCAAACATGCCGCCGACATAGCATCGGGAGGTCTCGACGCGATGGTAGTCGAGGTCGAGGAGTAGTCCTGGAATAACTCAATTCCGTGTGTCCCCGAGTCATGCCGGAGGGCTCGTCCGGCGGGCCGATTCCCGCATGCGGTTCCCGGAGACTCATGACATGCTCATGCGAGTAGCGGCGATGTCTAGGCGCAGCGCTCAGGGCCCGCTACCACGCAGGTAGGTGGTTCAAGTCCACCGCGGCCCACCAACACCCGGAGTCCGACCTGTGTGCAGCAAATGGGGTATCGCGGGCCGTTGATAGGCTCTTTTCTGCACTCTCGTCGTGTGAACCCCCGGTTACGCAGGCTCGGCGCGTAACACTTCGAGCACATCGTTCCCGTACTTCCGCAGCTTCGACTCTCCCACTCCAGACACGCGCAGCAGCTCCGTTAGATTCGCTGGTCGCGCCGATGCGATCGCCGCGAGCGTGGCGTCGTGGAAGACCACGTACGCGGGCACGCCGCCGGCACGAGCGGTCTCGAGCCGCCATCGCCGCAACCGATCAAGTGTTTCTACCGCCACATCGGTGAGTTGGACGGAAGTGGCCTCGGCGGGCAGCGTGAGCGCCGGGGCGGTGCCGTGCGCTAGCGCGTCGTGCCCGGCGGAGGTGATCTCCACGACCGGGTATTCGCCCGAGCTCTGTCGGGCGAGACCGGCCCTTATCAGCTCGGCGAGGAGCTGCCTGATCCGATCTTCCTTCCATCGATTCAATGCTCCGTGGAAGGGCAGCTCCTGGACCCATGGTTGCGCGGTCGCCCATTTCGTTTGCCGGCCGCCGAGCACCGCCGCCACGTTGGCAAGTCCGATGCGCCCGCTGAATCTGGCGATCGCGGCCAGCCCCGCCTGCACGGCCTCTGCGGGCACAGCCTCCTCAGGGGGCGACGCATCCAGGCAGTTGTCGCACGCGGTGCACCGTCGCGCGACGCCCTCCTCGCCGAAGTAGTCCGCAATCCGGGCGTGCCGGCATTCGCGCATCTCGGCGTAAGCCATCATCTGCGCGAGCCGCGCGTAGGCATGGTCTTTGAGCGGCGATCCTTCCTCCAAACCCGACTGCTCAATGAAGAATGACTGGAGGTCACGATCCGCCGGGCTGTAAAGGAGCGTGCATTCGGCAGGCCTACCATCGCGACCTGCGCGTCCAGCCTCCTGGTAGTAGGCCTCCAGGCTTCCGGGCAGGTGATAGTGGATGACTCGCCTGATGCCGGCGATGTCGACGCCCATCCCGAACGCGGAGGTCGCCACCACGACCTGTGTCTGTCCGCCCGTGAAGTCGTCCTGGATACTCCGCCTCAAATCCGCCGCCTGCCGCCCGTGGTAGCAAGCGACGCCGAGCTCGGCGGCGAGCTCCTCAGCCGCGGAGACGGTGCCGACATAGACGAGAGCCTGCTGCCCGGTCGTTCCGAGCAAACTGCGGAGCCGATCGCGCTTCGCTCGCTCGCCGCGGCAACGGATGACCCTGAGCGTCAACGCCGGCCGATTGAATCCGCTGACCGAGATGAAGGGATGGCGCAGCCCCAGGCTGCTCGCGATATCGGTTCGAACCTGTGGAGTCGCGGTCGCAGTGAAGCCGGCCACCGGCGGCCGGCCGCAGGCTGCGATCGCCGCGGACAGAAGTCGGTAATCAGGGCGGAAGTCATGGCCCCACGTGGAGATGCAATGCGCCTCATCGACCACGATCCGCCGGATGCGCAGGTCGGCGAGCCGGTCCATGAAGCCTGGGCGGCCCAGCCTCTCGGGCGCCAGAAAAAGCAGCCGGTAGTCGCCCGCGATAGCCCGCCGGAGGCGCTCGCGCTGCTCAGATGGCTCCACCGACGAGTTGATGAATGTGGCCGCGACGCCGCAATCCGTGAGGCGGTCGACCTGGTCCTTCATGAGCGCGATGAGCGGCGAAACCACCATCGTCAGCCCGCCCTCGACGACGGCCGGCACCCAGTAGCTGATGCTCTTGCCGGAGCCGGTCGGCGCGACCGACAGCACGTCGCGGCCGCTGAGCATCGCCTCTACCACGGCTGCTTGGCCCGGCCGGAATGCATCCAGGCGGAAGACGTCTCGCAGCGTGCGTTCGGCAGTGTCGATCACCTGCCCGGAGTCTGACGGAATGTCGCGAAGTGGTCAGCCCTCTTTACGAGGTGCGTCCAACAAGCCACGTAGCGACCGGGACTACCAGGCCTACTCTGCGAAACTACGGCCCACCACCTCGCGGTGGATTCGAACATTCGGGCCCAAATGGTGGCGTCGGTTGAACCAGGGGCTCCGGATAGGGCCTTTCGGGCCCAAATGGTTGTGTTTCCGCTGACGTTGGACAATCTTGCATCGCCATGATTGAGCAGCAATGGCCTTAGTCGATGCGCTTATTCGGGCCCAGAGTGGGTACCGCAGCGATCTCGCGGCCTTGGTCGAGGAGCTGAACCGAAGCGAAGTGTTTGCCCCGCTCGGCAGTGGGGCCGACCTGCCTAGCACGCCGACTACGCTCGAGGTGGCCAAGATGGTCAAGCTGCACAATCTGCCGAGTGCCGATGGCAAGACTTGGGCCGCCATTCAATTTTGTGGAGACCTAGGCCAAAATCTCTCTGCCTGACTGCTCGATCATCGCCCTGCCTGCCCTCCTTCCCCAGACCTAACGCTCTGCCACGACGGCTTCTGGTTCGAACTGGTCGGGTCGCTCGTGATTGCGTGCGGGTTGCGGCCATTGGCGCTCATCAACCAGATCTGGTAGGCGTGGGTGGCGGGGTTGAAGTGGATAAACGCGATCCGGGTGCCGTCCGGTGACCAGACCGGCGCTTCGTCTCCGGGCCCCCCCAACTTTTGCGGGTGCGACGGGTCTGAAATCTTCATCACCATGATCGGCCCTGAGCCTCCCTGCCCGTAGACGAGGCGTTTGCTGTCTGGTGACCAGTCCGGCTTCGCGCCTTGGCCGAGGTCCGTAAGCGCGCCGGTTCCGTCGGCTTTCATCAGAAACAGGTGCCGGGGTCCCTTCACCGGCCGGCTGAATGCGATCAGATCGCCGTCCGGCGACATCGCCGGGTTCGCGTCGCTCGGTCCCGACGTCAGCTGGCGCGGGGTTCCCTTTCCGTCGGCATCGCGAATCCAAATCGGTCCGCCAAAGGCGGGGAAGGTACCGAAGGCCGCCTTGACGAACATGACCTTTGACCCATCCTCCGTCCACGAGGGTCCGGATTCGCTCGCGAGAAGAGGGTTATTGCTGATATCGATCTGGTGGGAGCCGTCGATGTTCATGGTCCACAGCTGGCCGGTCGGGCCTTGTGCGGTGAATTCGGCGCGGGTGAATACAATCCGCTTGCCGTTGGGTGACACGCTTGGCTGGAGGTCAGAAACACTTGTACCTCCTGCCGCGCTCAGGTTGACCTCGTCTGCCCCGTCACTCTTCATCGAGTAGATTTGGGCGGCCATCGTCGCGAAGTCTTCTTTGAGGAAGACGATCCTGCCATTCGCCCCCGGCCAAGCCGCCTGGGCGGTCTGAGCAAACACAATTCCGAAGGCGCTCGCGATGATGAGAAGTTGAGCCCCGAGGACGGTGCGGCGGAACGGAGCCATAGTCGTGCCCTCCCCCAAAACAGGATCCCCTAAGGGGGGTCCAACACTCAGGCGATGGTATGTCGAATCCGCATCCGGCGCAAGCCGGAACTCAATGTGCGAGCGCCCCACGAGCGAACGCGATCTGGGATACGATTTTGCCGGTACCGCGATGCGCGTACGACGATGCGCGTGCAACGAGATGCAGCGCTGCAGGCTCCTGCTGTGAGCTGGGACCCACAGTTCGAAGCAGTCCACAACCGGGCGTCCGTCGGACGAGTGATCGCGCTTCCTCTCGGTCTCGTTGTGTATGGTTTCGGGCTTCTGTACGACGTATTCGGATGGGTGTTCCTGGGTACGTTGGTTTTCTTCGCGCTGACGATCATCACCCCTGGCATCCTCAAACTTGTCCGGTTGCCATCGAGGTTGGCGAAGTCTGAACTAATGCAATTGATTGTTAACGGACTGATTTTGCTGGCGCTCTGGTTCGTGCTTCGCGGTTCGATACATCTTCATTTCACCGGCTGGGGATCGTTCTTTCACTGATTTCCGTAGAGTCGAATCGTCACGCAAGACCAAGAAGGTTTAACTTGGGCGTGCGGCGATGAGAGCGGAACTCCCGCTGGCAAGCGGCTCCAGGCGAGTGCTGGCCGTGTTCCTCGACTTCTGGGGTTTCTTCCTGATCTGGATTTCGATCGCGATCCTCCAGCCGGTCAACTCCCTCCTTTACTCGATGGCCTTCTACCTGACGCTGGATACCGCTCTCACCGCGTTCCTCGGCACCACGCCGGGCCGGCTGATCGCGGGCATTCGCCTGGTGCGCGCGAAGGACGGCCGGCGACCAGGAGTGCGCACCGCCCTGCTGCGAACAGGCCTCATCCTCGCGACCGGGTGGCTGGGACTATTCGCCTACGTAATCAGGCTGGTCGGCGCGGGCCCGGTCCACCGTATGTGGTGGGACACGCTTGCCGGCACCCAGCTGGTGCAGGTTCGAGGCGTCAACGCTCGCATGCTGGCGTTTGCCGACCCTGGGCTAGGGACAAGATCCACAACCTCTGACCGTTTTCGAGACCTCGTCAACCTACTGACACTAAAGGACCTGGAGCAGGTCTATGGCACATCAGGCCTCGGCTACCAACAGATGACCCGCCGCACGCGGCGGTACCCGACCAGTCGCGCAACTGAGGCCGACGAAGTGATCGCCAAGAAACTGGGGTTCAGGCGGTACCTGCGAGGCGGCGCGGTCAACTTCGAGACGGTCATGGCCGACAAGCTCGGTACGGCTATGGAAACCGTTGCCGCCGCGCCCACGCTGCCCGACGAGGACTTCGTCGCCGGAACATCACCATTCATGCCGGTCATGCCTGTTGGCTGGCCGTCAGACCGCCCGCGAGTGGCCGCACTACGCCAGCCCGCGGCGCGTGCCCAGATGCTTGCGTCGTACAGAGGCGTCCTCGAGCAGCATGCCGCAAGCGAGGTCGTCTCCAAAAGCGCCTTACCGGCGCCGAAATCCGACCTGCGCACCGCGCTGTGCCTGGAATCGATCGGGGCAGATGAAAAGCTCGCCAATCAGCTCGCCGACGAATATGTCAGCCTGTGCAACTTCGTTGCCAATCCCGGGGCTGCTCAGGTGCACGCGGAAGTCGCCAGCTGCCAGAGAAATGCCCTGATCTGGCTTGGACACGAGGTAGCGAAGGATTCGATCCTCGCTTCACTCGGGTCCCGGCCGGCAAGCGTGCTGTCGGAGACCGCCGACTCGTCCGACTGGATAACCACGTTCGCCTACTTCTACGGCATGTTCGGGGTGTTCGTCGCTTTGGGTCAGTGCCAGGCCAAGAAGAGCTATGGTGCCGGGCTGCTGGCACTAGGCGGGACCTACGTGCCACTGGCGCTGATGTTTGGCCTCGACTGGCTGCAGAAGCGAGGCGGTGTCAGACCGGTCCGCACGTGGGTCCGGTGGATTCTCGTTTGGTTGGCCATCGTCGTTACGCCGCTCGCCTGGGCGGCCAGCTGTTGGGTCGTGCCGGCAAGCTCCGAAGGCTGAGTAAAACAGGCTGGACCAACTCGGGGATGACCCCTAGTCTCGCGTCGCCAGCAGCTCGCGGACGCGTGGGATGACCTGAGTCCCGTAGAGCTCGATGTTCGTCATCAGCGTTTCGTGCGACAGGCCTCCCATTCCGTACTTCAAATCGAAGCGCGTGGCACCCAGCGCTGGCAGATTTGTCGCGATCTTCCGCGCCACCGTCTCCGGCGACCCGATGTAGAGCGCTCCGTGTGGCCCCGCCTCGTGCAAGAACTGCTCTTTGGTCGGGGTCGCGAAACCGCGGCTCTTTCCGATACGGCGGAACACGTCCAGGTAATACGGCCAGAACTCCTCGAGCGCTTGCTGGTCAGTGGCGGCGACGTGGCCGGGCCCGTGCACTCCGACTGGTCGCGGGGCCTGCCCGAACTTCTTCAACGCCTGGTCGAACAGTTGCGAGAAAGGTGCGAACCGCTTAGGAGATCCGCCGATGATCGCAAGCATCAAGTTGAAGCCGTAGTGCGCGGCGCGTATTACGGACTGCGGACTCCCGCCGACACCGATCCAGACCGGGAATGGTCCCGACTCGAGGTGCGGCACGACATCCTGGTTGCTGAGCGCGGCGCGGGTCGAGCCTTGCCACGTGACCGGCCCGCCCTTCATGAGCTCCGCGAAGAGCTGGACTTTCTCCTCGAACAGGGTCTCGTAGTCGGCCAGGTCGTAACCGAAGAGCGGAAATGAATCGATGCTCGAACCTCGTCCAAGAATGACTTCCGCGCGGCCGCCGGAGATGGCGTTGAGCGTGGAGTAGCGTTGAAAAACCCTGACGGGATCGTCGGAGCTCAAGACGATGACGGCCGATCCGAGATGAATGTTTTTCGTGCGTGCCGCGATCGCACCGAGCACAACGTCCGCCGCCGAGAGCGGCCAATCATCGGTGTGGTGTTCACCGATCCCTAAAAAGTCGATGCCCAGCTGATCGGCAAGGACACCTTGTTCGACCAGGTCCCGGATCGTCTGGGCATGGGAGAGCGGCCGGCCCTCAGCGTCGTTGGTTTTGTCGCCGAAAGTGTCAAGGCCGAAAACAAGCGGGAACTGCGCAGATTCAGTTGTCGTCACGTGAGTCCTCTTCTTTTATGCGACTGGGGCGCGCAGGGCCAGCTCGAACTCGGTTCGATGCAGAGGGACGCCGAAGACGGGGCCTCCAGGTTCGAGGAGGCGGCCGGCGCTGAGGCTGTTTAGGCGGACCGTGTCATAACCGATGCGCTCGATGACATCCGCCACGACGTCCACCGCGCCGCGGTTGTCGCCGGCCACGCCCAGCGCGCGGCGTTCCGGCGAACCCGCAGGCCTGCGGTCGTCTTCCATCTCGTGGTAGCCGATGTGGTTGAGGGTCTTGACGACGGTCGACCCGGCAAGCCGGCGCTGAACGATCTCGCTGCTCGTGTACCTGCGATCTTTGAACATGTCTAGAAGCCCATTGACCGGCGGCCAGTGGTTCATTGCGTCGACCACGAGCTTGCCCGCCACCAGTCCAGGGTCGAAGTACGCGAACCTGTGGAGCGGGATCGACAGCACCACGATGTCGGCGTCCTTGACCGCGTCGGCTGCCCATCGCGGCTCGGCTCCCGGCACCAGCACCTGAATCGTGAGTGCGATCTTCTCGGGGTCACCAGAAGCCGCCATCGACACGTGGAAGCCGGCCGCGATCGCCATCCGCGCGATCACCGGGCCAACGTGTCCCGCACCGAGCACGGCGATCCGCGGAAACTCCTGACGCGGTTGTAGTTGCATTTGCAAAAAACTTTACCCACGCGCCAGTGGATCCATTCCCGCGGCTACGCTGCTGGAGGTGTGATCCTGGCCCTGGCCGGTTCCGGCGAGTTCCTACCGTCGATGGCCGATGTCGACCGCGAGCTTCTGCGGCTGGCGCCCGGTCACCGGGTGGCGATCCTGCCGACCGCGGCGGGGCTCGAAGACCCGGCCGCGTGGGGCCGCATGGGCGTCGCCCACTTCGAGGGACTCGGCGCGCGCGCGGTCCATGTGCCGCTGCACCGTCGCGAGGACGCGTTCGATCCGCTGATCCTGAACGCGCTGGCCGCCACCGACCTTTTCTACCTCTCTGGCGGTCTGCCCGACCATCTGGTCGATTCCCTCCTCGGGTCCCCAGCCTGGGACATCATCTCCGGCCGCCTGGCCGCGGGCGCGGCAGTCGCCGGCTGCAGCGCGGGGGCCATGGCCCTAGGTGGTTGGACGGTGAGGGTCGCGGTCCAGCCGTGGGGCTGGCAGCCTGGCCTTGGTCTCTTGGCGGGGTGGGCACTGCTCCCGCACTTCGACCGAACTCCCCCGGGCCGGCCTCGTGCGATCGAGGAGATGCTGGCTGCGCTGCCGCCGGTCGAGCATCTGCTGGGGATCGATGAAGACACCGTGTTGCTTTGGGACGGCGAAAGCTGGACCGTGCACGGGCCCGGGCGGGTGGTCGACGTCCGCAGCGAGCTGGTGTTTCGTGACCCGTCCCGCGTGCCGCTGCCTGCACCGGTGCCAGCCGTCCCCGCGTGAAGGCCTCCAGCCGTTAACCGCCTGCATGGCCGCCCTTAACCAGCCCACACTTATCCTTCGGCGAGCTTGCAAACCACAGTAAGAGGGTGGATTCCGTGGATTAAGGCTGGCGCCGCATCTGCCAGCAGGCCGCGCTACAGCACGCGCGAGGTCATGACTGCCATTGCCTTCGTGGCGCCCTCGCTGCTGCTCTTCTCGATCTGGATCTTCTATCCGCTGGTCCGCTCGGTCTACCTGAGCTTCCACGCCAACGACCTCTTCGGCGGCCCCGCGGGTTTTGTCGGCCTGGCCCAGTACCAGCAGCTCTTCACCTTGCCCAATCTGCGCGAAACGATAGTTCGCACCGCGGCCTTCACCGTGATGACGGTCGTGCCTGGTCTCGTCCTCGGCACAGTGATCGCGCTCGCCCTACAGGCGCGGATAGCCGGGATCGGAATCTTCCGGACGCTGCTGGCCACGCCCTTCGCGTTCTCGGTCGCGACCGCGTCGGTGATCTTCCAGATCTTCTTCAACCCGGGTGTGGGCGTCTTCAACGGCATCCTGAACGTCTTCCACGTGCAGCCCGTGGGGTGGCTGACCAATCCGGCCACAGCGCTGGCCAGCGTTGCCGCGGCCACGGTCTGGCTGCAGCTCGGTTACAACGTTCTGGTCCTGTCCTCGGGGCTGCAGGGCATCCCCGAAGAGATCTATGAGGCGGCGAAGCTGGACGGCGCTCGCGGCTTCCGCCTCGCGACCCGCGTCACCCTCCCGATGCTCACGCCCACGCTCTTCTTCCTGCTGGTCGTGAGCACCATCGCGGCGCTGCAGTCATTCGGCCAGATCCACATCCTTACCCGCGGTGGGCCGGCGGGCGCCACCACGACGCTCGTCTACAGCGTCTACTTGAACGCCTTCGCGTTCGGCTCGACCAACTACGGCCTGGCCAGCGCGATGGCTCTGGTGCTCTTCGTCATCGTCATCGCGGTCACAGCCATCCAGTTCGGCGTGCTCGAGCGAAGGGTCTTCTACAGGTGATCACCCCAAAGAATCTGGCGATTTTTCGGGGACCCCTATGAGACAGCACCCGGTGGCGGTGGCGGCGACCTATGCGCTGCTGGCGGCGCTGTCGTTCGTGCTGCTCTTCCCGCTGCTCTACGCGATCTCGGGCAGCCTTATGACCGCGCGCGAGATCTCCACCTACCCTCCGGCCTTCCTGCCCTCGCAGCCGCGCCTGAACAACTTCACCGACGTCCTGAGCGCGCTGCCTATCCCCCGTCAGTACTTGAACAGCATGATCGTCGCGGCTTCCGTCATGGTGGGCCAGCTCGTGACCTCGATCCTTTCGGCCTACGCCTTCGCTTTCCTGCGCATGCCGCTGCGAAATCTCATCTTCGCCATTTTCCTGGCCACGATGATGGTGCCCTGGGAGGCGGTCATCATCCCGAACTACCTGACGATGGCGCAGTACCACCTGATCAATTCATACCCCGCTTTGATCCTGCCGTTCCTGGCGGCAGGCTTTGGAACGTTCTTGCTCAGGCAGTTCTTCCTGAGCTTTCCTAAAGACCTCTACGAAGCTGCGGTGCTGGACGGCAGCGGCCATCTGCGCTTCCTCTGGTCGATCCTTCTTCCGCTCTCGCGCCCGGCCCTGGCCGCCCTTGCGATCTGGTCCTTTCTGTCGGCCTGGAACCAGTTCCTGTGGCCGCTCCTTGTCATCAACCGCGACGAAATGCAGACTCTGCAGATCGGCATCTCGAGACTGCAGGACGTAGAGGCGGGCACCGCGCCCAACTTCATCCTTGCCGGCACGGTGCTGGCTCTTGTTCCGACGCTTCTGCTGATCTATTTCGGCCAGCGTCACATCGTCCGCGGTCTCACCGCGGGTGCTCTTAGGGGGTAATTCATGAAGCGACTCGGTGTGGTACTGCTCGCGATGTTCGTTGCCGCGGCTTGCGGCGGGGACAGCAACAGCCAAACGCCCGGAGAAACCGAAACGCCGCCCGCCGGCAAGTTGGTCGAGGTGACCTTCTGGCACGGCTTTGCGGCCGGCGCCAACCAGGACGCCACCAACGCGCTGGTGCAGAAGTTCAACGATTCGCACACAGGCAAGATCAAAGTGACGCCGGTATTCGCCGGCAGCTACGACGACACGTTCGCGAAGATCAAGACCTCGATCACCGCCGGTAACACCCCGCAGCTCGTGCAGATCTACGACCTGGGGACGCGATTCATGATCGACTCCAAGAAGGTCACTCCCGTCCAGAAGTTCGTCAGCGAAGACAAATACACCACCGACCTGGAGCCGATCGTGGCGAACTACTTCACGATCAACAAGCAGCTCTACTCGATGCCCTGGAACAACTCGATGCCGATCCTTTACTACAACAAGGACGCTTTCACGGCGGCCGGCCTCGATTCCAGCAAGCCGCCGCAGACGCTCGACGAGATCCGCACCATGGCGCAGAAGCTGACCAAGAAGGATGCGAACGGCCAGACCACTCAATACGGTTTCGGCGCCGCCATCTACGGATGGTTTCTCGAGCAGTTCGCCGCCCGCGCCGACGTCGAGATGTGCAACAACGGCAACGGCCGGGACAAGAACGCCACCAAGCTCCTGTCTGATTCGCCTCAGCTGGTCAAGGTGATGGATTGGTGGAAGCAGATGGTGGCCGACGGCCTGGCCCTCAACACCGGCCGGCCGACCGCCAACGCGCAGACCGCCTTCAAGGCGGGCCGTATCGCCATCACCCTTGAATCCACAGGGTTTCTGGGCGGAGCGATCAGCGGCTCCAAGTTCCAGGTCGGCACCGGATTCTATCCACGCAGCGAGACCTCGACAGCGGGCGGTCCCGCGGTCGGCGGAGCGTCGCTCTGGATCATGAGCGACCACCCCGCCTACGAGCAGCGAGCTGCATGGGAGTTCGTGAAGTTCCTCGAGACGTCAGAGAACATGGCTTACTGGCACACCAAGACGGGCTACTTCCCGGACACGATCAAGTCGCAGACCGACCCGGTCGGCGCCGCCTACAGGGCAAGCCGGCCGCAGTTCGATACCGCGCTCCAGCAGCTTCACCAGGAGAAGACCGACAAGGCGACCGCCGGCTGCATCCTGGGCGTCATGGCTCAGGCGCGGCAGGAGAACGAGAACGCGATGGAGAAGATCCTGACGGGAAAGAACGTCGACTCGAAGACGGCGCTGGCCGGCGCGGTGACCGCTATCCAGCCTGCAATCGATGCGTACAACCAGGCAGTCGGGGTCAAATAGGCCGATTGCGATCAGCGGAGGCCGAGTTGGTCATGCCGGCGGCGCCGGAAACCGGCACCGTCGGCAGACCATGTTGGAGGCGTCTTAGCTTGCCGGAGTCAACGTGAAGATCAGATAGTGGCCGCCGCTTGGGCCGGCGGTCATGACGAGGTTTGCGCCCGGTAGCGAGTAGGCCCCTTGGCCCGCGGAAACTGTGCCCGCCATCGCAGCGTCGCCACTCACGGTGACGTTGCCATCAAGGACGTAGAGCACCCGGAGGGACTGTCCGCTTTGGCGATCGACACCGTTGGCCGGCAGAAGGTTGTTGGACAGCGTCTCGGTGTACACACCTGCGCTGATCTGCGTGAGATCGGCTGTTGTGTAGAGCTCCTTCTGCCCTGACACGATGGTCGCCAGCGGACGCGACGCTGTTGGGCGCAACGCGACAAACCACCAGTCGTTTGCGGCCGCGCCCGAATTGAGATGGTTGTGCATGATGTTGGCGCCTACGAACGCCGCCTGACCCGGCGGGACTATCAACGCGGCGGCGCCTTCGATATCCAACTCGACTGTGCCCGCGACGGAGTAGACGAAACCCGCGAGATGCTTGTGGTTGATCGAACCGGCCGCCGCCTGAGGAAGCTTGAGGTAGTTGACGAAGAGCGTGCCTGGCGGGATTGATTCGAGCCGACCGGACGCGAGGGTGTTGGTGGTGACTCCAGGTGGTGCTTTGACGGCGGCCGGGGTGGCTGAGCCGCCGCAGGCCAAACCGAAAGCGAGAGTAGCGACAGAGGTGACTGCGACCAGTCCGATGCGTCCAAACATGGTGTTGATTCCTCCTTATGGGTTAAGCCAGACCTCGCGTGGACGAGGAGGCTGGCAGCAGCTTCCAGCGGAGGTGAGAACCAGGTTGTGAAGTGCGTCACAAACGGCTGGTGATAATCAACACATCGACTTCAGACGGTCCGCGTCGAGGATCGTGATGTGTCCTCCATCCATCGCCAGGGCGCCGAGGGTGACCAGCTGGCCGAGCGAGCGGTTGACATTCTCACGGCTGGCGCCAACCATCGCGGCGAGTTCGGCTTGCGGCAGGCGGATGCCGATCCGCACCCCGCCCGTGACAGCCTCGCCGTGCCGGTCTGCAAGGTCCAGAAGCTTGCGTGCGATCCGGCCCGTAACGTCCAGGAAGGCGAAGTCGGCCAACTCCTCGTCCTTTCGCCGGACGGAAGCGACCAGCGAGGCGAGCATCCGGAGGCCCAGCTGTGGTGTCGACAGCAGTGCGGCATGGAGGTCGTCCTTGGAGAGCATGACGCAGCTCGTTGGTTCGACCGCGATCGCGCTCGCTGTGCGAATTCCCGCCGCGTCGAGCACCCCGAGCTCGCCGAAAGTGTCTCCAGCGCCAAGGAGCCGAAGCACGAGCTCCCGGCCGTGACGTGAGGTGTGAGTCTCGCGGACGAGACCTCGTTCGATGACGAACATCGAGGTCGCCGGCTCGCCTTCGCGGGCCAAGTAGGCGCCTGCTGCGAAGGCACGGCGGTGCACCCGCGACCGCAGAGACGCAGAGAGCTTGGCGGGAAGGCCGGAGAAGACCGGTGTTCGAAGGAGCACCGCGAGCGGCTCCTCGCCGGCATCGGCCGGAACTTCGACTGCCAGCCGGTGCGTATCCACGGGTTGTCCGGTGCCCTTGAGCATGACGGTGTCGCCGCCGGCGAACGAGAACTCCGGGGCTGCAGCATGCGTCGCCTCGTCGACGAGTACTTCGCCGGCGACGGCCCGACTTGTGAGCCCGGCCGCCGTATTGGTGACTTCGCCGACAGCAGTGAAATCCTTGAAACCGCCCCCGCCCACGTTTCCGCAGAACTCCTCGCCGGTGGAGATTCCGATTCCGATCTGGATCCACGGACCGGCGGGCGTTCGGTAACCCACCGCTTCGAGCAGCGCGGCAGCGGCGGCGACTGCCTTGCGCGGGTAGTCGCGGCCGCTCAGCCCCGGCACGAACAGGCCCATCACCTGGTCGCCTGCGATCTGGCCGAGGACTCCCTCATGGCGGAGCAACACCCTGGAGGCGACGCCGTAGAACCTGTTGAGCAGGGCTGGCACCTCGCCCTGCGACGACTGAGTGAGGTTGGTGTAGTTGCGGACGTCGGCGAACAGGATGCTGATAGGCACGATGGCTCCGCCTTCTGGGGCCCACTCCAGGCAGCGCAAACACACGTGCGGTGTCTTGTCAGAGGGCCGGTACCCCATGATCCGAAATGGAAGCGTGAGAGGGCCGCCATAAGGCGCATTGCAGAACTTGCAGCGCGGCCGGCCGGGAACGAGTGCAAACAGCCTGCGCAGCAGGCGTGGAGCATTGGCGGCGACGCGGTCGCCGCGAAGGATCGCGGACCACTGCGCACCCATCGGCGAGGGGCCGATTGGCTTTGACGCCGCCATCAGGCGCGCCTATGGTATCGCTGGCGATGCGGCGCGTCCTCGTGGGCCTTACGGCGGTCGCCGTCGCGCTGGGGTGGCTTCAGCTGGCTCCAGCCTTCGGTTTCCCGGCTACCGCGCCTGCGGCAATGCTGGATCGAATGTTGGGCGCCCACCGCGAAGCGGGATCGGCGGGCTGGGCACTCCTACTGCTCGGTGAGTTCGCGCTCGTCGCAGGATATTTCTTGTTCGTCGAAGGTCGGACGCATTGGGCTGCAGCGCCTTTCGCTTACGCGGTTGGCGCCTGGGTGCTTAGCGGAGCCGTCTTGATGCCGTTGATTGGGCTGCTCCAGGGCGCCCCGCCGGCAGGAGACGCCGCGAACGATCCGATGCGAGCGAACTTCTTCATGCTGAATCTTGGTCTGGGTGCCGCTGCTGAAGCGCTGATCGGTTGGCTGCTCTTCGGCGCCGTGCTTGCTGCCGGACGAACTCTTGAGGTGCGACCCAGAGCCTTCCTGCTAGCAGTAGGCGCTGTGGCGCTCGCCGGCGCGATTGCATTCTCGGTGCCGGCGCTGGCGGCCCGAGCTGGTCCTGGACGTGTGGTCGAAGGCAGCTTGGCGGCGCTTCCCGCAGGACCCGTCTTCATCAGCGTGCTTGAGCTTCCCCAGCCGCCGGGAGCTGTGCTCGGACCACACACGCATGTCGCCGGGTTCGTTCTCGACCTCTATGGGACGGCCACGATGGTGATCCCAGGACGGAGTGCCGTAAACCTGGGTCCGGGCGACGCTTTCTTTCTCGCCCAACTCCAGCCGCACGACCATGGGAATTCGGCGGCGGTCCCCGTTGCTATCGCGCTGGCCCTCATCCTCGTCGGCCTGAGCGCGTTGCTTGTGGTTCGCCGCGGGCGCCCGTCCGCGTTCGTGCTGACTGCGGCGCTGCTGGTCGCCGGCGCCGTCGCGACTGTCGATCCATTGATGAACCACTGGTACTTCATCGGGGTGCGTCCCGCCTCTGCGCATGGTGCTGTGATGCCGGTGCCGGCCGGTCACCGCACGTATGAGTCGCAGAACTTGACGGGTCTGAAACCTGGCGCCTATGTGGAGAGGCTCACCGACCGCACTCTTAGCTCGGGCGAATCGGCTCGATTCACCGGACCGGGGGCGATCGTCGTCCTCGTTGGCCAGGCCTCGGTCACCAATGGCGGCCGGACCTCCGATCTATCCGCTCAGGCGGGGGTCACGATCGCCGGCGGCGAGGAAGCCAGCGTGCGGGTCGGATCGGGAGGCGCAAGGGTCCTGGTGGTCGAGCTGCGGCCCAGCACTTGATTCCATCGGCGGCTCGACGCCCTACTTCGGGGGCAGCTTCTGCATGAGGTGCGTTGCCTCAGCGTAGCCCCACGCGTCCAGATCGTTAGGCCCCGGAAGCTCGAGGCCACGGGCGCCAAGGATCGACATGATGTGGCTGCGGTGATCGCTGGCGTGGTGAATCGTTTGCACGATGACTACGGCAGCAGGCAAGTGCCAGCCGTCCGTGGTCGTCACGTCACGACTCGGGAGGTCGGTCTCCTGCGCCATGACCTCCCAACGCGAGCCCAGGCGCTTGATGCGCTTCGCCAGCTCATCCAGGGTGACTGGCCCTTCGGGTAGGCGGTCGGCCGGCCTAACAAAGGCTGCCGCTGCGGCCTTGGAAAGAAACCGCTCGCGGGTCAGGATCGAGTAGTAGCCCTCCTCGGACTCGACGATGTGCCGCAGGGTTTCGCGAATCGTGCCGTAAGTGCCAGGAATCGTGGCGTCGAGGTGCTCATCCGCCAGTCCCTTGCAGTGCTCGATCAGGCGCAGCGTCGCCCAGGTCTTGTGACGAAACATCTCGAGCATCGCGTTCATGACGATCAGGAACGCTCGGCCAGGGCCAGCTTGCCGGCGAGCCCGACGAACGCAAGCGCGAAGGACCGGCGGAACCAAGCGAGCACGTTCGGCCGCGACAGGATCTTGTCGCGAACACGTGCCGCCAGCAGGCCGTAGGCGACGAAGACGACGAACGTCAACAGCATGAAGACGGCGGAGAGCAGAGTCATCGCTGCAATCGGGCGCGGATCGCGCGGGTCGATGAACTGAGGCAGGAAGGCGAAGAAGAAGAGCGACAGCTTTGGATTGAGCAAGTTGACGAAGATCGCCGACCGGATGACCTCCCAGAACGAACGCTCGGGAGCCTGGTCGACGGCCAGTCCTCCATGTTCCCGAAGGGTCTTGTAGGCGAGGTAGAGGAGATATCCGACTCCAAGGTATTTGAGTGTCTGGAAGGCCACCGCGCTTGTCTGCAGAACAGCCGCGAGGCCGACGATTGCGGCCAGGGCGTGCGGAACGATGCCGAGCGTGCAGCCGATGGAGGCGACCACGGCCGCCCTTGATCCTCGAGTGATCGCCGCCGAGAGCGTGAAGAGAACTCCAATCCCTGGAGTGATGACGACGATCAGCGAGGTGATCAGGAACTCGATTCTCATCACCTGCCATTCTCACATCCTCACCGCAGGGACTTGGTAACGTCCAGAGCCATGGAGCCCTTTCTCCTCAGCGTCGACCAGCTCCGCGCACGCAGCGGTGGCAAATGGAAGATGTATCCGTCCGACGTCATACCGGCCTTCGTGGCCGACATGGACTTCAAGGTCGCGCCCAGCATCCAGGCCGCGATCGAGCGACTCACCGAGAAGTACGACTACGGCTACGGCCAGATGACTGACACGGTCCCGCTCTTCGAGGCCTTTTCGGAGTGGATGGCGCGCCGGCACGACTGGCGACCGGACCCACTCCTGACCCATGCCCAAACGTACGTGGTCCAGGGATTGCTGGCGACACTCGTTGGCTTCACCGAGCCCGGCGATGGAGTCATCGTGCAGACTCCGATCTACCCGCCCTTTCTGCGATTTGTCACCGAGACGGGCCGCCGCCTGATTGAAAACCCGCTGATCAGCGACGGGCAACGCTTCGTGGTGGATGTCGAAGGTCTCGAGACAGTGGCTGCGGACGCGACCATGATCCTGCTCTGCAACCCGCACAACCCGAGCGGACGGGTCTTCACGCGGACCGAGCTCGAATCGATCGCCGCGGTCGCGGGTGCGCACAACCTGACGATCGTCAGCGACGAGATCCACGCTGATCTCGTCTTCCCGGGGGCGACGCACATTCCGATGGAGACCATCGACTCGGCCGCAGAGCGGACCGTGACGCTGACGTCGGCAACCAAGGGATTCAACATCCCCGGCTTGCGCACTTCGATCGCCCACTTCGGCAGCGCCGGCCTCAAGGAGAGATTCGACGAGAAGTTTCCCGCCCATCTCCTTGGCGGGCCAAACCGCATCGGCGTCGCCGCCACGATTGCAGCCTGGTGCGAATCAGAGGACTGGCTGAACAGCGTGATGCTGTACCTGGACCGCAATCGGCGGCGAGTCACCGAGTGGGCCGCCCAGAACAACCTCGGCCATTACCTGCCGGAATCGACTTACCTCGCCTGGCTGGACTGCCGGCGCCTGGACCTGCCGGCGGACGTAACGCTTCAGCTGCATTTCCTGGAACACGCGAAGGTGGCTCTGAGCGAGGGGTCCGACTTCGGTGAACCCGGCAAGGGACACGTCCGGCTGAACTTTGCGACCTCGGAGGCGATTCTCGAAGACCTACTCGGCCGGCTCAGCGGCGCCCTCGACCAGTTACCGCGAAGCTGACCAGCGCTCCCGCAGTTTCTTGCTCGCGACATAGCGGATCGAGCGGCCCCCGCCCTCCTGATCGAGCCAGTCGTCGTTGCGGAGTCGCTGCAGGTCCTGCGTCGCTGTCGGGCCGGCGATGCCGGCCTCGCGTCTGAAGTCGGCATTCGTGATCGGCAACCCGAGCAGCGCCTGGTCCAGCGCGATGACGAATCGATCGGGATAGTGCTGCTCGCGCGCGAGCTGCCCGCAGAAACCGTGCCGGGCATACGCGATCTCCAACCAGCGTCGCCGCTCCTTCGCCTCGAACACGTGCGCCTCGATGCAGAACTCAACCCACGCCGATGCATCGCGACCGGGATCGAAGGCCAATCCCTGAACCTCCTCCAGGACTGCGTAGTACTCGCGGGTGTGGCGGCCCAGGAACGGCTCGATGGACACCACTTCGGGACGGAGGAGACCTTCCTTGGCCAGCGCCAGGGATTGCACGACGCGAGCCACACGTCCGTTTCCGTCGCGAAACGGGTGGATCGAAACCAGGTTGAGATGCGCCATCGCCGCGCGTACGACCGGGTGACGGGTCAGGTCGCCGGAATCCAACCAGCTGGCGACCTCGTTCACGAGTGCGGGAACTTCGCTTGCAGCCGGCGCCCGGTAAGGATCTCGGCCCAGGCCGCGCGTCACGACGACGGTTCCGTCGCGCAATCGCCCTGGCCCGGCTTGCGGCTGCGGGTGACAGATGAGGAAGTGCAGGTCGAGGATCGTCTGAGAGGACCACTGGAAGCGCTTGTCATCGGCGAGCACGGCGACCCGATCCATCGCCTGGGCATACGCGGCGATGATCCGCTGCGTCTCTTCGGACGTGGTGGCTGGATGCCGGCCGGCGAGGATTTCGACGGTGTCCTCGAGACTCGCGCCGTAGCCCTCGATCGACGTCGATCCAACGGTCGCCTCAGCCGCGGCCAGGCGGCGCAGCGCGCCAGTCCACGGCTGCGCGGACTCGCCCAGCTGCTGCGCCAGGAAGCGGCGCAGCGTATCGAGCTCGTCCAGGCGCTGGAGGAGCGCCGGTGACTTGGGAGGGGTGGCATAGATGGCCATGGGGGAGGAGTATAAGCGAATAAGAGATTATTCGCTTATGGGCCTGTTTGCGCAGATTTACCCGTCAGACAGTTCGCGGAGTCGCAGCGCCAGCCACACGCCCCAGATCGGAGCAACGATCCCGCCGCTCAGGAGAATGACCAGCCCGCCAATAGCTCCCGGCACGGGTATCGCGGCGTCGCGCGCGAGAAGACTCAACAGGCCAACCAAGTACAGGCCCGAAAGAACGAACCCAAGAAACGCCCAACCACGCGGGAACGGTCCTTGCTCGAGGGCAAGGCGGCTCGACCAAAAGGTACCGAGGCCGACAAGGAAGATGAATGCCCGTTGGAGCCAGTTCGCTGGAGATTCGATCAAGGCGCTTGCGTCGGTCAATGTACGCAGCGTTTCGCTCGAAGCGCCTTGACTGACATCGACCACCGCCTGCAGGAGGCCGAGCGTCAGGAACAGCCAGAGAGCTCCGAACAGTCCCGCAGCGCCGAACGCGGCCGCGATCAGTTGCTGGCCAGCACCGTCGGGACCTAACGAATTTCTCAGGACGAGTCCAAGCCCGATGAGGCAGAGCATCGCGATGACGATGCAGACGACAGCTACGTAGAGCTGGGGGTAAACCGCCCGCTCATACGCATAGTGGGCAACACGATCGACAGGATCCGGGGACTGTGGTGAGATGATCGCGAAGCTCACGAGCGTGAAGATCCATGTGCCGGCGAACCACCCGGCGGCATAGACGAAGGCGAACGCTCGGCCGATGGAATACCATCCAGCGCTCATTGCGTCTCTCTGCCGAGAAGCCTACCCCTCTCCGAGCTAGCGCGAGGTCGAAGAGATCTCCTTTGCGAACCAGTGGTGGGCGTACGGCTCGTCGTTGAACGCGGGGACCTCCTTGTAGCCGGCCGATCGATACAGGCTGATCGCTTCGACGAGAGTCTTGTTCGTTTCCAGGCGAATCGCACGTGCACCGTGTCTGGCCGCGTGCTTCTCGAGCTCGCCAAGGATTCGCCGGCCGACGCCGAGCCCACGCGTCGAGTCGGCGACCCACATTCGCTTGATTTCGGCGGGCTCGTTGTCGTGGAACTTGAGCGCCCCGCCGCCGATAGGTTCGTCGTGAAGCGTGGCGACCAAGAAGAGGCCGGCCGGCGGCCGCAGCTCCGCCTCGGTCGCGGAAATGCTCCGCGCCGGATCGAATCCCGAATCGAATCGGCGGTTGAGCTCGGCGAAGTAGGAATTCAAGCAGTGCTGCGCGTGCGGGTGGGCCGGATCGGTCGGTGCGATCTCGACCATGGCCGCGGTCAAGAGCTGCTCGACATCGGCCATCGCCGCGACCAGGCGAGCCTGCTGCTTCGCGTTGAGCGGCGCAAGCAACGAGGCGGCCAGCTCGTCGCTGCTCTTGTCGAGCGCCGTTCGTTCCGCCGCTCCCCGTCGAGTGAGTCGCGCGACCCGGACCCGCTGGTCGGATTTCTTCCGGCCGACCGTGACGAGCCCGGCGGTTTCCAGGGAGCGCAGCAAGCGGCTCAGGTAGCCCGAGTCGAGCTCGAGCTGCGCGCGCAAAACACGCACATCTCGCCCTTCAGGGCCGATCTCCCACAACAACCGGGCCTCGCCGAGGGAGCGATCCTGGGCAAGGAACCTGTCGTTTAGGGCCCCCACCCGCTGGGTGACAATCCGGTTGAACCTCCTGGTCTGCGCGATCATCGCCCGGTCCATCCTCTGACTATAGTCAGAGAATGGACCACATCGGCGATGCGAGGCCTACGAGCTTCTTATGTCGCCGTAGTTGCCGCCCCGATCAGGCGAAGCGTTATGCCACATGCGCTGCAGCAGGTCCTCTCCGCGGGCGTTGTAGGTGAACTCGAATGTAGGGATGTCATATGTCGCGCCGGCGCCGTAGACGGTCGCGACGAATGCCTTTGTCGTGCCACACGTCGCCTGGTCGCAGAGCGCGTTGGGATTGAACGTTCCACCGCTGACGACGATCCCAAAGCTGCCGCCGAAACTACCCCTAACTCCGGCGATGATCATGCCGTGCGTGTCCGTCGCCGTGTTGCACGCCCCCGGGCTACGCCCAGCCATAGTCACGAATCGGCCCTGGTTGAAGAACTCCGTGACGGAATAGGTACCGTTCGTTGGTGTGCTGGCGGCGAAGAAATCTCGGTTGTACGTATCGTTGGCCCAATCCGGGCCGCACGTCCCCGAGTCGGGTGAGCCACTCGCGATAGGTCCGAAGTGGACCGTACCCTCGCCCTGGTCCTGGCCGTCGTTTTGGCCCTCCTGCGACTGCCCGTCCGACGCAGTCGCGACCACAGGCATCACCGCGAGGGCCACGATTGCCGCGACACAAGAGATCCAACGTTTCATATTTCCCACTCCTTCGCGAACAGCTCCGAGGCTTACGAACCCGATGAGGGTTCGCACAGAAACTGATTATGTGCCCGCCCAGGCGATTCCGCCCGAGTCGAGGGCGCGGAGCCCCGTCCATATTCTTGTAACTGGCCGGCACGCGAGCGCGTTGGTAGCTGATGGGCGCCGAGCCAAGTTATGGCATCCAAACCTTGAAGGCGCAAAAGGAGGAGCTATGAGAAGTTCCGGAGTGTTCTTCGCCGGATTGGTCACCGCATTTCTCGGGGCAATGTTCCTGCTCCTGGTTTTCGAAACCTGGGCGCTCCTCACGGGCCAGAAGCCCATCACCGACTACGTCCACGAGACCATCCACACATACCCTGGGTGGGCTTTCGCGCTCGCGATCGTGACGGGAATGCTGGTCGGGCACGTGCTGTGGGGAGGGCCCGTCGCCCGAACCGCACAGTCGAGAAATTAGCCATGCACCCAAGCGCTGAAGCGATCCTTGCGCTGTGCGGCACCGCCTTTATCGGCCTGCTCTTTGTGCTGATGATCAACGAGACCCGCTGCCTGATCTCCGGCAGCGATCCGATGACGGACAGCATTCACGACCTGTCCCACCGTTTCCCGCGCTTGATGTACGCGCTCGCGGTCGTGGTCGGACTCGTCCTGGGGCACCTCTTCTGGATTTGAGGAAAGACGAGTCGAAGGGCGAGGGCCCGCGTTTCCTCTAAGGAGGTAGTGAACTAGATGGATCAAACAGCCCTGGTAGTGATTGGCCTTGCCGTGCTCGTGATCGTTCTCGTCCTGCTGTTAGGACATGGCGGCCGGCGGGTGCATCAAGCCCGCCTGGTGGCGCTTTCGGACGAGTCCCGCAACCGCTACATCGTGGAATGGGACCGCATCGAGGCGCGCTTCGTTGACGCTCCCGAGGAGGCCGTACGAGAAGCCGACTCGGTGGTCATGTCGATGATGCGCGAGCGCCGTCACCCGCTCGAGGAGCGAAGACTGCCTAAAGAAGTGCGCGCGGCTCGCCGCGACTCGACGAGGAGTCGAGGCGATCGCACCGAAGGCATGCGACGAGCCATGCTCCAGTACCGCGCCGTGATTGAGAAAATGGCAGGAGCTCGCAGCAAGGACCGTGACGGTCGCCGCGAAATGGCCTAGCCGACCCCGGCGGGAGGTCCTCCGTAGCGGGGCCATACGTCGATGAGGCCGGACAGGCGCGAGATGACTTCCGACGCGCCGGCGAGGCTGTAGATGTAGGTGAGGCCTGTTGGGGTGGGCAGGCCTCCGAAGCACGTGTCGCACGGCTTCTCCCCGATGTACCAGACCAGGTCGTTGGTCAGGAACCTGGGGCTCGAGCGCGCGGGCGGCGATGTGTTCGACACGGCATTCCCTTGCACGCTGTAGTACCCGACCGCGTCGACGTTGCTCGTGCGGAATGTGTAGGCGATCCAGCGGCCGTCGGGTGACGCCTTCGGGCGGATCCACTTCAGCGGCAGCATCGTGGACGCTCCGGTAGTTGGGTCCCAGCGGTGCACGGTGCCGGCTGTGTCCCTGAAGAACAGACGGCTCGGGGCCGAAGCCCAGACGCCCATCGTCATCCCGGTCGTCGAGTAGACGAGTGTGCCATCGCTCGCCTTTCGCACCTGGACCGGTGCGGTCTGGCCGGTACCTCCTGTGTGGACGGTCTGCACGAGGGCGATGTACAGGTCGTCGGGTGAGTAGCTGAGAAAGCTGTCGTCCTCGTCCGGGTTGAAGCCTCTCGCTGGCACTGGCGGGAGCGTGGTCAGGACGCGGTTGCCCGCCGCCGTGACCAGGTGCCACGTGTTGCCGTCGATGTACGTGTACGACTTTCCATCGGCGCTGAAAGAGAGCTGGCCCGAGCCGAAGCCGGCGCCGATGGTCGCGAGCACCGTGGTCGTGCCGGCAGCAATGTCCGCCTTGACGATCTGATTGCTGGCAGTCGCATAGGCGACCTGAGTCGCGCTGATGAACTGCGGGCTCTGGGCGCCTGAGTCGAAACGGCAAAGCGTCTTTGCGTTGGCCGGGTCCTGGATGTCGCGGACCACGATCGTGGAGTCTTCGCCGACTCTCCCGATCACCAGGGTGTCGCCGGCGGGGATCGCCGCGTCGCAGCGGACGAGCCCGGCGCCTCCGGGCGTGCCAGGAGCGGTTGGGCCGGCCGAGGTGGCGGCGGACGGGCTGGCGGTAGCGCTTGACGTGACGATCGGCTGCGCGGTCGGGCGGGGTGAGGTTTTGCTGGAAGACGGCGAAATCGCGCACGCTGAGAGTGCGAACGCACTGGCCACCACCGCAAGCCTGAAAAGCACGCGGTAACCCTACCCGGTCAGTGGATCAGTTGCCCAAGAATCCGGCGCGTTGCGGGATTGAGCTTGTCGCGCACGCGGTAGTAGGTCCAGATGCCCCGTTTCTCCGAATCGACGAGGCCGGCGGCTTTGAGCTTCGCCATGTGGTGGGAGATGGTCGGCTGGGTGAGCCCCAGGCCGGCGGTGAAGTCACAGATGCAGATCGGCTCCTCGGATTTCCACAGCGACGCGAGCATGGTGAGCCGCGTTGGATCGGCCAGAGATTTCATCAGGTCTGAAGTCTCGTTCGCCCAGCTCTGTTTGACGGACGGCAGCTCGCAGCACGCTCCGCGCTCTCGAAGGACCGGAAGCTCTTTGATCGCCACTCCGCAATCATACACAACCCATCGACGTTTATCGATGGGTGTGCTAGCATCGACCTTGATGACTGATTTGAAGAGCGATGTGAAAGAGGCTGTCCGTTCCAGGTATGCCGGCGCCGCCCAGCAGCTGATTGTTCTGCAGGGTGATCCGTCCGCGGCATGCTGCGGCGTCGACGGTGCGGACTGCGGCTGCAGCGGCTCCTATTCGGCGAGTGAGCTGCAAGAGATCGGACTCACTGAGTCCGTCAGCCTCGGCTGCGGCAATCCGACAATGCTCGCTCAGCTCGAGCCAGGCCAGGTCGTGCTCGACCTCGGGTCGGGCGCGGGCCTCGACGTTCTACTGTCGGCAAGGCGAGTCGCACCGGGTGGCCACGCATACGGGGTGGACATGACGGAAGAGATGCTGCAGCTGGCGAACACCAACATGAAGAAGGCGGGCGTCGAAAACGCGACATTCCTCAAGGGGTCGATCGAGAGCGTGCCGTTGCCGGATGCATCCGTCGACGTCGTGATCTCCAACTGCGTCATCAACCTGGCCGAGGACAAGGGCGCGGTGATCAAGGAAGCGTTCAGGGTGCTGCGTCCGGGCGGCCTGTTCGCGGTCGCCGACATGGTCGAGCTCGAAACGCTCGATGCGGAGTTGAAGAAGCAGCTCGACTCGTGGGCCGGCTGCATCTCGGGCACGATCCCGATCGACGAGTATCGCGACGCGCTTCTTCATGCGGGGTTCGCGGACCCAGATTTCCAGGTCCACTCCACCCAGACGATGCCGGGTATGGACGGGAAAGTCGGGAGCGCCTACATAAGGGCCAGGAAGCCTCGTCCCTAGGCCCTTTCCCTAAAGGCGAGAGGGAGATGCGGGTAGTCGGGACTCAGCCTGCCGGCGCGCGGCGGTTTCTGAGCTGACGCCCTCGCGCTCGGCGCGCTCGAGGATCGCGAACACCGCGCCGCCGATGCCCTCGAGGTGCCGGTTGAGAGTCTCTCGCGACCAGCCCTGCACCTCCAGGCCGTGCCCGTGCAGGACGCCGCCCGCGTTGATCACGAAGTCCGGCGCGTAGACGATTCCGCGTTCGGCGAGCAGGTCAGCATCGGAAGGCTTCTCCAGCTGGTTGTTGGCGCCGCCCGCCACCACGCGGCAGCGCAGCCCGGCAATCGTGCGGGCGTTGATCATGCCGCCCGTCGCGCATGGCGACAGCACGTCGCACTCGGTCGTCAGGGCGGCTTCAGGCGAGACGACCTTGATGCCTCGGCTTCGCAGCCCGTCCAGCCGCTGAGGATCGACGTCCGTCGCGATCACCCCGGCACCCGCGTCGCGCAGCAGCTCGATCAGCCGTCCACCCACGCCGCCCGCACCCTGGACCAGGACAGAGCGGCCGGTCAGGTCGTCCGAGCCGAAGGCGAATCGGCAGCTCGCGCGGATGCCGTGAAAGACCCCAACCGCAGTGTCGGGTGCCGTGTCTCCAGATCCGCCCGCGGCCTCGGTCTTGCAAAACACAAATGGGCAAACCTCGGCGATCACGTCCATGTCGGCGGCCGACGTGTTCATGTCCGGGGCGCAGCTGTACACGCCGCCCAAAGACTTGACCAAAGATCCGAACTCGTGCAGCAGTCGCCTGCGCTCGTCACCCGCCGGGAGGCGTGAATCGGGCAGCGCGATCACTGCCTTTCCGCCGCCCATCGGCAGAGCGACACTTGCGAACTTCAGCGTCATCGCCTCCGACAGGCGAAGACCGTCCGCGAGCGCGTCGACGGGTGACGGATAGGTCTTCATCCGCGTTCCGCCGCCGGCAGGGCCCAGCCGGCTTGAATGCACGCAGATGAACATCCACGTGCCGGTCTTCCGGTCGAGATGTGTCGTCACCGATTCGCCTTCCCAGGACGCGAGAAGCTGCTCCATCCCGAGGAGCGTATCTAGTGCGGGGTTAGGCAGCGCGGGGACGGGTCGCAGGCTTCCGCCGCTCGCGACCGCTGTCGCTGGTGGGATGCTCGACGACCGCGAGCACTCGCGGCGCGATGAACCTCGCGGTACGGACGACACCGCCCGTGCGAGTCAGCTCCCGAACCTCGACTGTCGTGCGCGAGC
>DASRWV010000057.1:0-7905 GCA_035687505.1 Nitrosotalea sp. | reverse complement strand
GGTTCGACGACCAGGATGCCGGCGACCGCCTCCTGCTCCAGCCACTCGCGCGCGTAGCGCTCGTTGATCCCGGCGGCCGCGGCGAGTCTTGCAGCTGTGAGGGGGCCGGCAGTCTTTAGAGCACGGTAGAGACCGAGTCGGTCGCCGAGATACACGTGGAACAGCTCGAGCGCGCCAATGGTCGAGGTGAAGAGGCGCCCAACCAGCGCGTCGCGGTCGGCTTGCTCCTTGTCGGTCAGCGACTTAGCGCTTGCGTGCATGCCAGATCTCCTCGGCCGGCCAGCGTTTCGCCCACTCGGCAGGCACCCACTTGAAATAAGGATGGTCCACCGCATCATCGGGAGCGAACAGCTCGCGGAAATCCACGAGGTCGAACCCGGATTTCCGCAACAGCTGGAACATCTCGGACGCCGAGATGTGGAACTCGGTCGCTGCTCCTTCCTCTTCGTCGGTCCAGTCGAACCGATGCATGCCCTTCTGAGGCCGGACGAGCCGCTCAGCGGTCAAGCCCTCATCGGGTGAGCACAGCATCTGCACGGTGCTGTTGCGCAAGAACACCACGTCGCCGCCTGGGCGTAGGAGGCGCGCCGCTTCGGGGATCCACAGGTAGGGGTCGCACCAGATTGACGCCCCATACTCGGAAACGGCGAGGTCGAACGAGGCATCGGGGAGCGGGACATCCTCGGCATTCGCCTCGATCAGCTCGAGGCCGAGCCCGAACTTGGCGTCCATCTCGCGCGCCGTCGCAAGCTGTGCCGGCGTAATATCGACGCCGACGACGCGGCGGGCGCCGCGTTTCTTGAGCCACGCGCCAAAGTAAGCAGTGCCGCAGCCGAGCTCGATGACGTCCACGCCTCGAACGTCGGGCAGCACTTGAAGTTCATCCTCACGCGCCTTCCAGATGCCCCAACGAATGTCGTCCCGAGCCCAAGCATCGCTTGCATGCTCGGCTGTGTACCGACCGTTGGCCATGGTCCAGGCAGCCCGATTGCGGACTGCGTAATCCGGCAGTTCCCGGGGGGTCGCCTTCCCCTCAGGCATCGGTGACGGCGGCTTCCAGCAGCGCGGCGAACTTTCGCTGCGCAGCCGCACGTCTTGTCGGGACATGTTCTGTCGGCCAGATGCCCTTTGGCGCCTGGTATCCCGCGAGGATCTGGCGCGCTACCGAGACGCGGTGCACCTCGTCGGGACCGTCGTACATGCGCGCCGCGCGCGCGTGCCTGTACATCTCCTCCAGCGGCAGGTCGGAGGAGTAGCCGAGCGAGCCGTGGATCTGGATGGCGCGGTCGATCACGTCGTGTAGGACCTTGGCGCCGAAGAACTTGATGAGGGAAATCTCCTTGCGTGCCGCTGCCGCACCCTGCGTATCGATCACCCAGGCGGCGTGCAGCGTCATCAGACGCGCCGCGGACATCTCGGCGGCCGAGTCGGCGATCCAGTTCTGCACCGTTTCGTGGCTGGCCAGCTTCTTGCCGAACGCCTCGCGCTGCAGCGACCGTTCGCACAGCATGTCGAAGGCGCGGCGCGCCTGGCCGAGCCAGCGCATGCAGTGGTGGATGCGGCCGGGTCCGAGGCGGGCCTGCGCGATCAGGAAACCCTGGCCTCGCTTGCCGATGAGGTTGTCCTTGGGCACGCGCACGTTTTCGTAAAGGATCTCGGCGTGCCCATAGCCGAAATGGTCACCTCCGCCCATGGTCGGGATGTTGCGCACCTTCTTGAGCCCGTGAGCGTCTGCCGGGACGAGGATCATCGAGGCGCGCTCGTACGGGCCGGCGTCGGGGTCGGTCACGACCATGGCGATAAGGAAGTCGGCGATCATGCCGTTCGAGGTAAACCACTTGTGTCCGTTGATCACCCACTCGTCGCCGTCGAGGACGGCGGTGCTGGACAGGAGAGTCGGGTCTGAGCCGGCGGTGTTCGGCTCCGTCATCGAAAACGCGGAGCGTAGCTTGCCGTCGAGCAGCGGATAGAGCCAGCGCTTCTTCTGCGCCTCCGTCCCGAAGTGCGCGAGGACCTCTGAGTTGCCGGAGTCGGGGGCCTGGTTGCCGAAGATGATGGGTCCCCATATTGACGCGCCCTCGATCTCATGCATCAGGCCGAGCTTCACCTGGCCGTAGCCCTGGCCACCAAGCTCCGGAGGAAGGTGTGTGGCCCAGAGCTTCTGCTTCTTGACCTCCTGCTGGAGCGGGCGAATCGCTCGCGTGAACCCGGCTTCGTCCGTTTCGAGGACCTCGAGCGGATAAACCTCGTCGCGCATGAATTTGCGCATCCATTCCAGCTTGGCTTCGAACTCCGGCTCGGTCGAGAAATCCCAGGTCATCTCAAGTCTCCTAAACGGTGTGATCGAGGAGCTGGATGCCCTCGTCGATCATGCCGACGATGGTAGTCGTCAATCCCTCGTAGGTGGGGTCCGGCCGTTTGCCGCGCCGGTGAAGCATGAGGTTGTAGCCGAGGATCGCGGCGTACTTGTACAGGCTCATCGCGGTGAACCATCGCATCTCATCGGGATCGGCGTCATAGAGGCGATAGAGATCCTCCATCGAAACATCGAGGGACCCGCCGGGATTGGTGCTGGCCTGGAACTGGCGGCGGATGGCCACGACGCAAAGGCACCCCAGGTCCAGCAGGGGCTGGCCGATCTGCGCGATCTCCCAGTCGAGAACCGCGACCACCTCCGAACCCCGGAACAGCATGTTTCCGTAGTGAAAGTCGCCGTGCACAAGCGTCGGAGCTCGCTCCGCCGGCACCTGCACCGCGAGCAGCCCGCCGAGCTCCCCCGCGCGGGCGGTGAGCTCTTCTGGAGCCCGCTGCATGAGCATGGCCCAGCGCATCATCTCGGACTGCAGACCCACAGATTCCTCGTCGCCGATTCCGGTCTGTGCAAGCGGAAGCGCGTGCAGCCGCTTGAGCACGGTCACCGCCGAGGTTGTGATGTCGAGCGCCTTGTGGCTGGTGGCGGCGCTTTCGATCCGTACGCCGTCGACAGCTTCCATGAGGATGAACGGGCGGCCGTCGACGACCGGATCTGAGCTCATCGCCGGGATGGCCGGACCGGGAATGCCCGCGGCATGCAGCGCGGCCATGATGCGGCCCTGCCGGACGACGTCGGCAGGTCCAGCGATACGTGCCCCTGGAGGCGGAAGGCGAAGCACGTAGCGAGTGCTGCCGTCGCTGCTTTCGATCGTGACGAAATAGGTGAAGCCGGAATGACCTTCGGGTATGGGCTCGACGGCCGTCACGCGGAGGTCGGAGTGGCCGAGCTTCTCGCGGAGCTGGGTCTCGAGGTCTTGCCGGATCTGTTCGCTCATTCGAGGTGCGCAACGTCGCCGAGCGCGCCGACCATGCGCCGGTCGCCGAGTGCCCTGACGACGCTGATACTCGTGTAGTAAGGGAGAATGCGCAGCTGGCCAGTTTCGAGGCGCAGCACGTCGGTAAGGTACGCGATGATCGCGGCGCCGTGCCCGACCACCGCGATGCGTTGGCCGGGATGTCGTTGGGCGATCTCGTCGACCGCCGCTCGCATTCTTTCGACCACGCCCGATGGTGGTTCGCGGAGGTCCAGCGACCCGTCTTCGGTCACCTCGAGCTTCATCTCGACGAGTCGTTCGTCGACATGGACATCACCGCTGAACGCCTTTGCGGTCTCGATCGCGCGCCGGTATGGACTCGAGTAAACAGCTGCGGGGTTCTTGCTCCTCAAGCGCTCGGCGAGGCGAGCAGCCTGGCCGCGTCCGAGCTTGCTCAGCGGCGGATCGACCGTATCGGCGAGATCCTCGTAGCAGTCTGCGTGGCGAATCAGCCAGATCTCGGTGACACCTTCCACGCCGATCAAGAATGCGGCCTCTAGAGATCGCATCGCCCGGGTGAGCTGTTCCGAGCCTGCTGTCACGGCTAACATTCGACCACATGCTCCGCGTCGTGGGCATCGTCGCCCTAATCGTCCTAGCTCTCGCCTGCGGCCCGACGACGGTGAAAACCGTCCCGTCGCCGTCCCCGGTGATCCCTGAAGGGACCTGGACGCAAATCCTCACGTTCACGGGCGACGTCCCGGGTCAGATGACCGGAATCATTCCGGGAGCAGGCGATCTGGCGAGCTCGTGCACGGGCTCCAAGACGCATGTGGGAGAACGATGGGCGGACAGCACTTATGGAACCGTTGATTCCAGCGGGCAGGTCTGGGGACTCGTTTTTCTGATCGAAAACTTCAGCGGACCTGGCACTTATGTCGAAAAAGCCGTAGTGGTCGAGATGCACAGCGCCGACAATGCCAAGGTGTGGCGCACCCTTCCGGGCGATAAGGTCACGTTCACGATTGAGCGCAATCAGCAGACGGGCACCCTCGACGCAGCGCTGACCAGCGCCGCCACGGGCAAGGCTGGTGCGGAACACATCACCGGCCGCTGGAACTGCCGCGGCTGACGCGATGGAAGTCAGGTTCGATGGCCACTGCTTCGGGTGCGGCCAGCTCAACCTCGAAGGCCTGCGCCTGATCTTTGTGCCGGGACCATCCGGCTCGGTGGCCGAGTTCGAGGTGCCGGATCGATTTCAGAGCTGGGCGGGCATGGTGCACGGCGGCGTGGTCGCGTTGATGCTGGACGAGGCGGTGGGTTGGGCGGCATGGCATGCGGGCCACCCGGGCGTGACGGGGCGTTTGCAGGTGAGCTACCGCCGGCCTCTGAAGCTGGGCGAGCCAGTGCGCGTGGTGGGGAAGGTGGAGAACATCCGCCGGACGCTGGTCTACGCCTCGGCAGTCATTGAGAACCGAGATGACGGCTCGCGGATCGCCGACGCGACCGCCACGCTGATGATGGCCGACACCAAGGTGGACCCGGCTCCGTAGAACATCGGTTCGCAGCCAGCGACTGGAAACGAGCTTTCTGGCGTTAGGCAAGGTGAAGGCCCGATCACGCGGCCACTTGAAGAGGGTATGGAATGAATTCGATTCGAAAGCTGATTGCGATAGGTCCCGGAGCGGCTGCACTGCTCGCAGTGGCGGCGTTCGCTCTGGCGCCCGCGACGGTCCTGGCGGAGGGTTCGCATCGGTCGCACCCCAAGGCGGAATCGGCACAACTCAACACTGCCAACGCGGCCACGGCTGTGGCGCCGACCGCGGCATGCACAGACGCGCGAGCGAAGCTGGCGAAAGCGCGAGCAGACGATCGTGTCGCGGATGCCGCCGAGAAGCTCGCGCTCAAGGACGGCAGCCTGACGCCGGCAGCCAAAAAGGCGCGGGACGTGGCGGAGAAGGCGGCCATGAAGACTCTGAGCGACGCGGCTCGCACCGCGTGCGTGGGTCAGGCGAGACCGGCGCCGACGGCAGCGTGCGTGACGGCGAAGCAGGCCCTTAAAGACGCGTTGAAGGCGCATAAGGATGCGGCAACGCTGAAGAGCCTCAACAACGCCAAGCGCGCGGCCTGCGGCAAGTAACTTAAAACTTTCCCCCAACGGAGGTCCGGCTCATCACCGGGCCTCCGCCCATTTCTTGGCGGAACACGGCGCCGTCTAGAATCAGCGCAGTCGATTGTCGGCGTCTTGAGCAGGGCCCCGATAGAATCAATTTCGCGTCGGGGGCTGGCGCAGTTTGGCAGCGCGCACGGTTCGGGACCGTGAGGCCCCGGGTTCAAATCCCGGGCCCCCGACCAAAATCCGAATACGATCCAGGCGTCACGGCTTGTGCTGGGAGAGCGCCGTATCACAGCCGTATCACAATTTCCTGGGGAGGTAAACCTGCAGCCCCTCACCGGGGAACGCTGATCCGTCGCTGGAGCTGAGCCTGTCTGCCCTGGGCGACCAAGGCAAGCCCGACGAAGTCCCTTTCTGAAGACCCCGGCGCAGGGCGCCCGGAGCTCGATCCATCTGGCGTCTTCACCGGACGCGGAGGGGGTCACGGGCCAGTTCTTCGTGAATGGAAAGCCCAAGGCCGCCAATAAGGTCGGGTACGACCCCGCCATGTTGGCGAGGCTCTGGCAGACCAGCGTCGGCCTCGTCGAACCCCGCATTGACGCAATGGTCTAGTCGGCACCTACGACCAAGCTGTCGTACAGTGGCCCAGCTACTCTCCCTTAGCGCCAACCGCCCGGTTCTCGGGGCGCTGCTGGGGACGATTGGGCGACCAGTCGATATATACGTGGGCGGAGTCGTCTTTCCGTACCTTTAGAGCTGAGCACAAACCGATCCAGCTCGCGCCCTGATTGGGGCGCGTTGCTCATCGCGGGGCTTGACCAACGACCGACGAAGCGTGCGCTAACAGCCAACGAAAGAGAGAGAGGCATGGATTCCGAACACCGAGGCCGTGAGCTGGAGGCTACTGATCGGCGAACGCGAAAGGGCCATATCGGTCTAATCGTCGCTGGATCTCTGACTATCGGGCTTGTCGCCGCAATCGTGCTCGTCACCGGCCCGTTCGGAGGAGCTCAGGAACACGTGATCATGGGCTCAGCGCTGCTGGGCTGGGCCCTCGGCTGGGCGTTGTTGGCAGTGCTCTCGATAGGTTGGTCGGATCAACCCCAGCGGTGGGCAGTTGTGCCGGCGGCGCTTATGTCTCTCGCCGGGGCCAGCCTGCTGATTTTCAGGCCTGACGCCAATGCCATGAATCTGCTCGGGTGGATATGGCCGTTGGCCTTGATCGCTCTTGGTGTGTGGATGGCGGTGCAAGCACACCGGAGCCTGCGCAGCCTCACTCGCCGGCTCGTCCTATACCCGCTCTTCGTAGCGCTCGTCATCGCCGGGGTCGGAGGCAGCTACGAGACGATTCAAGAACAGATCGACCGGAGCACCATCGCGATGCCTGGCCACCTGGTCGACGTCGGCGGACGCCGCCTATACGTGCACTGCACCGGCTCGGGCAGCCCGACCGTCGTACTGATATCCGGCTTGGCTGAAACGTCCGTCTATTGGGGAGGCTGGATCGCGCCAGCTCTTACGCAGAACACCACCGTCTGCGCTTACGACCGCGCCGGCCAGGGTTGGAGCGACCCTCCAGCGAGTCCGCAGGACGGTCTAGCGGTGGCCACCGACCTCCACACCCTGCTCGATCACGCACAGATCCCGAGTCCGTACGTCATCGTTGGTCACTCGACGGGAGGCGTCTACGCCAGAATCTTCGCCGCCAGCTACCCGGACCAGGTCGCGGGCATGGTCCTGCTCGACTCACAGCCAAACGAAGCCCTGACCGGATTGCCGGACTTCCCGTCTCAATACAGCGTCCTCCGCCGGGCGACAGCGCTTTTCCCATCCCTGGCGCGCTTGGGCGTGTTTCGACTGGTCAACCAGTTCGCTTCGGACCCTCTGCCAGTCCCAACTCGTGGCGAAGAGCTTGCTGTGATATCGACGGCGAACCTTAACCGGATTCAGCGGGACGAATTTGCCGAATTGCCGATGACCCTCAAAGAGGCGGCGGCGCTTACCACCCTCGGCGACCGACCGCTGATCGTCATTACAGCTGCGAAGGGGGCTTCGGCTGGGTGGCTCCCGCTACAGGACAAGATGACCGGTCTTTCGACCAACAGCGCTCACCGAGTCCTGGCTGATACCGATCATCCAGGTCTCATCCACGACAGGGCCGGTGCGGCGCAAGCAAGCCAAGCGATCCTTGATGTCGTCGCCTCGGTGCGTTCTGGGACTCCGCTGACGAAATCTTGAGCCGTGAGAGCTCGGCGGAAAGGATGAAATCGTCACCGCGCTCCCGAGAGCGGCCTCAAGACCTGCAGCTCAGGTTTCAGATCCTGACCGCCGAGTACAGCGCTCTGGTCCAACGCCTCGGGTCGACGTCGGCGGTGTCTGCCGCCCGAACGAATCTGTATTTCGTCTTCCTGTCAGCCACCGGGGTCGCACTCGCTCTGATCTCCAATGCTTCTCACTTCACCCGCGAATTCCAGGTCTTTGCACTCGGAGTTCTTCTACTAA
>DASRWV010000056.1:0-7776 GCA_035687505.1 Nitrosotalea sp. | reverse complement strand
GACCGCCGCGTCATCGCGACCGGCCGTACCAACCAGCACGTTTGGGTCGACGATCGGGGGCAGCGCCCCCAGTACCTGCCCTAGCTCCACCGGGCTGAGCTTGCAGGCTCAACCGGCCCCGTGGCTGTACTCCGTCAACCGAAGCGGCGAGATGAAATCCGAAACGGGATCCATGACGGCTAGTATCGGCCGGTGGCATTGGTGTTCGCGGCCATCGCACCCCATGGCGGTCTTGCGATCGTCGAGGCGTGCTCACCCGAGGAGCGTTTGCTGGCGAAGTCGACCCAGGCCGGTATGGAGGAGCTAGGAAGGCTTTTCGCCGCGGAGCGGCCTGAGGCCGTGGTGGTGGCGACTCCCCACAACGTCCACATCGGGAATGCGATGGGCGTGCTCGTCGCCGGGCGCGTGGCCGGCCGCCTCGTCGGAGCCCCTCCCTCGATCGCCCTCGACGTCCCAGCCGCGACTGACCTTGCTTGGCTCGTGCTCGAGTCGCTTGCCTCGGCGGGCGTGCCATCCGTCGGCGTGAGCTTCGGCGGCAACGACCCTATGACTGCCGTGGCTCCAATGGACTGGGGCGTGCTGATCCCGCTGTGGTTCATGGGCGGCCGGCACGACCCTCCCGTGCTGCTCGTGGTCGTCACTCCGGCACGCGACCTTCCTGCTTCGGCGCACGTCGACGCCGGTGCGGCGATCGCGGAGGCGGCTGCGAAATCCGGGTTGCGTGTCGCCTTCATCGCCAGCGCCGACCACGGCCACGCGCACGTTGTGGGTGGTCCGTACGGATTCCACGCGAGCGCGGCTCTCTACGACGAGCTCGTCTGCGATCTGGTCCGTGCCGGCAACCTGGCGGGGCTCAGCGACATCAGCCCGGACCTGGTCGAGCAGGCAAAGGCCGACAGTTGGTGGCAGATGCTGATGCTGCACGGCGCCACCAAGGGCTGGAGTGGTCGGCTCATCTCGTACGAAGCCCCGACTTACTTCGGGATGATGACGGCGGCCTACACACCCCCATCTCCCCATCCGGCGCTGCTCCCCATCCGGCGCGCTTCGCGCGCCACCTTCCCCGCAAGCGGGGAAGCAATGCCTCCCGCCGGCTAATCCCCTAGCTGATCGACATCTGGTTCTGAGCCTTCTCCGCCGCTGCCTTGATCACTGGATGCCCTTCGAATCCAGGGTCCGCAACGAATAGTTGAACGACTTCCTCCCGAACTTCATCCAGCAGCTTTGGCTGGGAGAGCGCATCCATGGCAGCATCGGTGAGACCGTGCTGGTGAGGCCCCATCAATTGGCCGATGCCACGACGCTGCATGTCCTCGTCAGCCAGGACGAAGCCATCGCGAATTCGCGCGACGAGGTGCAATCGCTCCAGGGCAGTTTCGGACGGATCGTCCGCGAGTAGTAGACAGTAGCTCTCTGCAGCACCACGTCCAACCCTGCCGCGAAACTGATGGAGCTGTGCCAAGCCGAAGCGATCGGCACCCTCGATCATCATCACACTGGCGTTAGGGACGTCGACGCCAACCTCGACGACCGCCGTCGCGACAAGGATCTGGACCTCCCCCGAAACGAAGCTTTGCATCACGCCTTCCTTCTCTTTGAGCCGGCCGTGAACCAGGCCCATACGCATAGGATCTGGAAACACATCCCGCTTCAGGCGTTCGAACTCAGCAGTGGCAGAGCGTGCGGCCAGCGTCTCCGACTCCTCAATCAGAGGGCAGATCACGAAAGCCTGGTGACCGGCCGCGATCTCTCTGCGCACGAGGTCGTACGCGCGGCTTCGTTGGTCTGGCTCGATAACCTCTGTGGTAACCGGGGTGCGTCCGGGAGGCTGTTCGTCAATTGTTGACACCAGCATCTCGCCAAACCGCGCCAAGGCGAGGGTGCGAGGTATAGGCGTCGCAGTCATGGCGAGGAAATGCGGCCTGCCGCGTCCTTTACTTCGAAGGAGCTCACGCTGCCCAGTCCCGAAACGGTGCTGTTCGTCGACGATCGCAAGTCCAAGGTTTGCGAACTCAACGTCCTCTTCGATCAAGGCGTGTGTTCCGACGACCAGCGCACAGTGACCCGATGCGGCTGCCGTTCGTACGCGCCGCCGTTCCGCGGAGCTCTGGCTGCTGACCAGCAGCTCGACCGTCAGGCCGGGAAAGCTCGCCTCGAGGTATGCGCGGAAGCGATGGAGATGCTGCCTCGCAAGTATTTCCGTTGGCGCCATGACCACCGACTGCAGGCCCGCCGTGTGTGCCATCGCGACGCAGGCGGCAGCGACCGCCGTCTTCCCGGAACCGACGTCACCGTTAAGAAGCCGGTTCATCGGCGTGCTCTCCTGCATGTCCTGGAAGGCTTCCCACGTCGAGCGCTTCTGCGCGTGGGTCAGCTCGAAGCCGAGGCCCCTCTTGAAGGCGTCAATGACCTCCTGGTGGTACGGAATTGGCTCGGCCGGTTCGGCGACGTTGCTGGCGCGCATGAGCGCGAACGCCGCCTGCAGCTCGAAGAGCTCGGCGAACGCCATGCGCCGGCGCGCCTCGCGCCACTGCGTTTGTGTGTCCGGGCGATGTCCTTGCCGGACAGCGTCCGAGATCGGGAGCAGCCCGTGACGCTCGCGAACCTCGGCAGGCAGGATCTCCTCGAGATGGTCGGCGAGGGGCAGCGCCGACTCAACCCAGGCGGTCATCTTTTTTTGGCTCAGACCCGCTACGAGGTGGTACTTGGGCATGAGGCCGCCCACCCGCGAAGGCTCGGCCTCTTCGCTGCCTTCCAGGCGCTCGTGATGCGGGTTCTGCATTTCGAGCATCCCGCCGTAAGCGCTCTTGACCATGCCGGCCACGGCAACGCGGTCCCCTTTATGGAGCTGCCTGGCGACAAACGGCTGATTGAACCAGGTGACACGAAGCCCCGTCCCGCTGTCATCGCGGATGGTCGCCTCTGTCAGCTTCATCCTCTTGAAGCGCGTGATCTTGGGGGCAATCGAGGTGACAGTGCCGATCACGGTCGCCTGTACGCCAGGTGAAAGGGAGGCAACCGCGATCGGATCGCCATACGTTTCCCACCCGAACGGAAGCGCGAGGAGCAGGTCGCGAATCGTCTCGATACCGAGCTTGAACAGGCGCTTGACGTCGGGATCCTTGATCTTGGGCAGCGCCGACACCGGGGCGTCCAGGACGCGAGGGAGGACAAGTATGCTCACGAGGTGCGAAGCGCCATCGTCTCGGTGGTCGTCGTTGTCATCGTGCTGGTCGGAATCATCGGCTATGCAGTCGTGGGTCTCGCATACGCGTCAACACGCGTCGCAACCGTGGACAGGAGCCTGAACACCGTCGTCTCTCATCAAAACACTCTCAACAGTACTTTCAAGGACATCAACAAACAGTTCAACGGTCTTAGCAGCACCTCGACCTTCAACCCCACGCAATCCCGCGCTGCCATCGACAAGTTCGTCCAGAACGCGATAGCAGCAGGCACGATGGTTGACCAGGACGACGCCTCTCTCGTTTCCGCAAGGGCGAGCCTCCAGGCGCAGGAGTGGCTCACCGCCCTCAACCGGAGCGGCCTGGACAGAGAGGCTGCCCGGATCGACCACGCGCGCAAGGCACTGTCGAACGCGAAGTCAGTCGCCGCCGACTACGTGAAGGACGGAGAGTTCTTTCAGACGTTTCTTGACTCGTTGCTCGACCTTGACGGGATACTCACCCAAAGTTCCAACGGCGACATCGCCGGCGCCAAGGCAGGCTTGCCCAAGCTGAAAACGGACGTGGACAACGCGCTGCGGCTGTCGACGGCGCCGGGCTTGCCGAGCGAGGTTCACAGCCTCATGCTCGACTTCGAGACGCTTGTGGTGGACTTCGGCAAGCTCCTCGACGCGGTCGCCGCCAATGACAACGCGACGATCGTCAGCGCCGGCCGGGCGGTCGAGGCCGACGGAACGAAGATCGGGTCCTACGACTTCACCAAGATCGGGACTGACATCGACGCTTACTACAAGCCGCGGCTCGATACCTTCAACTCTGAGATGGCGAAGGCGACCGCGGCCTAGAGGTGCGCCTCGCTTCGGCGAGTGCAAACCAGATGTGCTGAGCGGCGAGCACGAGCACCAGCGCGATCAGCACCGCAAGTGGCGTGATGTGCAGGACTGAGATCGCGAGCCAGCCGGCGGCCACGATGGCGAGGATGACGACGGTCTGAACCCAATCGGACACGAACAGCCCGATCACCTCGCGAGCAGCCGACCTGAGGAAGTTCATGCGAGCACCGGCCGGCGTCGGACGAGCATTACGGCCAGCTGCGACGCGACAAGGTAGGCGACCACCAGGAAGAAGATCGAAACGAAGTCGAGCGGCCACCTGGCCCCCATCCCCTCCGCCGCCCAGAAGGTGCCGATGGCGGTGAGGACAATGCCGACCGCGTACTTGAGTGTGTTCTCGGGGACCCGTGCGAGCGGCTTTCGCACCACAAGGCCGGCCGCCGCCACCGCCGCCATGGCAAGGAGGCCGCCCGCGACCGCATAGGGGAGGAACCGGCTGGTGCCTCCGACGGCCACCACGATGAAGACCACCTCGAGGCCCTCGAGAAACACGCCCTTGAACGCGATCACAAAGCCCACCCAGTCGTGGCGAGCGGTCGCGCTCTGCAGCTCGCTGACGGTCTGCTGGTAGGCGTGGTCCTCATCGTGCATCGCAACCACGCCGGCCGAGCGAAGGACCGCCTTGTGCAGCCAGCGCAGGCCGAAGAGCAGCAGCAGAGTGCCGATGACCAGCTTGAGGATCGACTCAGGGACCCGTTCGACGATCAGCTGGCCGAACAACACGACCAGCACGGCAAGCGCAACGAGCGCCGCGACGGTCCCGTAGAGCGGCGAACGCCACCCACGAGTGAGGCCGACGGCCAGCACGATCGTCAGCGCTTCGGTCGACTCGACCGCGGAGCCGAGAAACGCGGCCCCGAACGTGAAGAGCTGCTGGTACACATTAATAAGATGGCATGGTGCGGCCCGGCTTGTTCGAAGATGACTCGGTTACCAGGCGGGTGAACCGCGAGAACATCCTCCTGCTCGGAGGAGGGCGCGCCCTGCTCATGCAACTCGCCCATCCCAAGGTCGCGGCGGGCGTGGACGAACACTCGGACTTCCGCTCGCATCCGATCCGCCGCTTGCGCCGGACGATCCGGATGACGATGGCAATTGTTTTCGGAGATCGCGAGACTGCCCTCGGCGCGGCACGGGCGGTGAACCAGGTCCACGCGAACGTCCGCGGACACGACTATCGCGCGCTCGATCCCGACCTGTTGCTGTGGGTGCACGCCACGCTCGCCGACACCGCGCTGGTGACTTACGAGACGTTCGTGCAGCGCCTCGCCGATCGCGAGCGCGAGGAGTTCTACCAGGAGTTCAAGCTGCTGGGTGAGCTGCTCGGGATTCCGCGCGATCGATTTCCAGACAAGTACTCCGCTTTCGAGGCCTACCTGGACAAGATGATGTCAAAGGGCGGGCCGGTGCGGGTTGAGAGTCGCGCGCTGGAGCTCGCGGCACAGATCCTGAAGCCGCCCCTGCGTCTGCTTCCAGGGCCGGCGATGCTCCCGTTGAACGTGGTCACGACCGGCTTGATGCCTCCCTGGCTCCGTGAGCAGTACCGCCTGCCGTGGGGACTGTGGGAGCAGCGGGTTTACAGGCTTGCCGTGGCCACCCTGCCGAAGATCATCGCGATCACGCCGCCGCTCATCCGTGTGTGGCCCCGGCGTGGGCGGAGCGTGGTCTTGACCGCGAGCGGGCGGGCGACTACTTCTTGATGTAGACCAGGCCCAGCGCTTTGGGTCCGGTGTGCGTGCCGAGCACGCATCCGATCTGCCCGACCGAGACTTCGAGCTCCGGGTGGCGCTTGCGCAGGTCGACGGCGATTCGCTCCGCTTCCTCGTGCGCTTGCGCGTGCACCACGCCGACGTGCTCGACGGGACTGTCGCCCTCGAAGTACTCGACCATCCGGGGGATCGCGCGTGAGCGGGTGCGAACGCGGTCGACGGATTTGATCTCGCGATTGGCAACGAGCAAAAGCGGCTTCAAGTCGAGCATCGTGCCGATCATCGCTTGCGCCCGACTTACCCTCCCGCCCATCTCGACGTAGCGAAGGGTGTCGAGCAACGCGAGGACGCGGCAGTTGGGGATGCGTTGCTTGACCGCGGCGGTGGCCTCTTCGAGTGTGGTGGATTCGGCCGCGACACGGCACAGGAATGCAATTGGCATCGTCACGGTCTCGCTGTCGATGACTTCAACCTTGAAGGCTTCGACGGATTGCGCGCCGACGCGCGCCGCTTCGGCGGTCGCGGAGAGCTGAGCGCCGATGTGGATCGAGATGCATCCATCGTGGTCTTTAGCGAGTCGCGTGTACAGCTCGGCGAACTCGCCTGGGGATGGAGCTGAAGTGGTCGGCAGCTTGGTCGAGGTGGCCAGGCGGCGGAAGAACTCCTCATTGTTCATGTCCACCCCGTCGCGGAAGCTCTCTGCGCCGAAGAGGACCTTCAACGGGACGACCTCGATGTCATAGCGCTCGCGCCACGCCTCGGGCAGGTCGGCGGTCGAGTCGGTGACGACCGCGAAGGAACGATTCAACTGCTTTATTCGACCGAGAGGATGAACGGGTAGTGCTGCTGCCCGCCCTGCTGAACCTCGACGGCGAGATCAGGGTAGGTGGACCGGATCGCCGACTCGAGCTTGGCGAGCTCGTCATCGCTCGCGTCCTTACCGCGATACACGGTGACCAGCTCGTAAGCATCGGGCCCGAGCTTGCTGAGCGCTTTGTTGACTACTTCACCGTAGTCGTTGCCGGCGAATTCCAGCTTGTCGTTGATCAAACCGATGACGTCGCCCTTCTTCACCTTCAGCCCGTTGGAGCGGGTGTCGCGAACGGCGTGCGTGACCTCGATGGTCTGGACCCGCTCGCCCTCGGCCTTCATCGCGGCGACGTTCTCCGCGCCAGACCGGTCTGTGCGAAAGGCCACGACCGCGGCGACTCCCTGCGGGACGCTGTGCGTCTCGATGACGTGGACCTTCTTTTTCGTCACGTGAAGAACCTGTTTGGCGGCGAGGACCACATTGCCGTTGTTGGGCAGCAGGATGACCTCTTCGTAAGGCACCGACTCGATGGCGGTGAGCATGTCCTGAGTGCTCGGATTCATCGTCTGGCCACCCTCGACGATTGCATCCACACCGAGCCCTCGGAAGATCTCGACCAGACCAGGACCCGCCACGACGGCGACGAGGCCGACGCCGTTTGCCCGCGGTGCACTGGAGGCCTTGGCCTCGCTCTCGAGGATCCGCCGGTGCTGCGTCGACATGTCGCCGACGTTGAGCTTCAGCACCTTGCCGTAGCCGCCGGCCAGCGTGATGACGCGAGTCGGGTCATCGGTGTGGACGTGAACCTTCACCAGCTCTGGCTCTCCGACGACGAGCACCGAGTTGCCGAGCGCCTCGATCTGCTCCTGGATCCGGTGCAAGTCGAGATTGGTCCCTTCGATGAGGAATTCGGTGCAGTAACCCCAGCCCCCTTCCGGGAGCTCGACGTTGACCTGAGAGGCGACAGGTTGCGCGGGGCGCGATGTGGCGAGCGGAGCCAGCTGAACGTCCGTGCCCTCGAAGGACTTGAGCATTCCTTCGATGATGATCTGGAGGCCGAATCCTCCGGCGTCGACCACGCCCGCATCGCGAAGGATCTGCAGCTGGCTCGGAGTTTTGAGCACCGCAGCCCTGGCGCCGGCGGCCGCAGCCGCGATGACCGACGGTATGGTGGCACC
>DASRWV010000055.1:0-4328 GCA_035687505.1 Nitrosotalea sp. | reverse complement strand
GCCGAGCGGGACGGTGAACGTGCCGATGTTGTCGGGCACCCGCTCCTTGAGCCGGTAGCCGTTCAACACCTCGATCACCACCGCCGGGTTGTCGCCGCGAAACAGAGTGTTGTAAAAACCCGCCGCCTGCGTCATGTTGCGCGGCACGGCGACATAGAGACCCTGGAGCGCGTTTAGAAGCACTGACATCGGTGAGCCTGAGTGCCAGATTCCGACCAGCCGGTGCCCCTTCGTGCGAATGACCACCGGCGCCTTCTGGCCTCCCACCGTCCGCCAATGCAGCGTGGCGAGATCGTCGGAGGCGGTCTCCAATGCATAAAGGAAGTAGTCGAGGTACTGGATGTCGCAGATCGGCCGCAGCCCTCTCATTGCGGAGCCGATTGCCTGTCCAAGGATGGTGGCCTCGCGAATGCCGGTGTCGGTGAACCGCAGATCGCCGTACTTCGCCTGAAGGCCTTCGAACACAAGGTTGACGTCACCCAGGCGCCCGACGTCCTCGCCGATCACGAAAAGGCGCGGGTCGCGCGCGAAATTGGCGTCGAAGTTGCGCAGCAGCACCTGGCGGCCGTCGACCATCGGTGACTGGTCCGAGAAGACCGCGGGTACGACCGGCACCTTCAACGGCGACTCGTCCGACCGGCTGTAGAGGTGTGAGTTGTAGCGCTCGTCGTTCTCGCGCCGGTACTCCTCGACGAACTTCGCAAGCTCCGTGCGCTCCGGCGACTCGATGCCGCGCAATCGGTGCAGGGCACGAGTTGTGCTCGAGACCACGAGCGACCTCGTCACCTTTCCCGCCTCGTCCAACTCGGACGTGATCTCGGCGACCTCAGGCATGTCGACTCGCTTGAGGATCGCCACCGCACGATCGCGCTCCGCCCGGATCGGCATCTGAAAAGCCTCCCAGGCCAGGTCGCGTGCAGCCTCCACTGATTCCTTGTCGGCAGCCTCCCAACCTTCGATCTGAGATTCGCTCGCGATCCCGGTCTCGATGATCCAGTCCCGCATGCGCCTGACGCAGTCGAACTCGTTCTCGAAGCGCAGCCGTTCCTTCGTCTTGTATCGCTCGTGACTTCCACTGGTCGAGTGGCCCTGGGGTTGCGTGAGCTCCGTGATGTGGAACAGCGCCGGCTTGTGTTCTCGCCGAACCTTTTCGATTCCGGTTGCGTAAGCCTCCACGAGCGCCGGATAGTCCCAGCCCGGCACGACATAAATGTCGATGCCCGCGCGGTCATCGGGCATGAAGCCCTTCAGCACGTCCGAGATGGAGGCTTTCGTCGTCGCGGCAGTGATGGGAACCGAGATGCCGTATCCGTCGTCCCAGACCGACATCGCAAGCGGCACCTGCAGGACACCGATGGCGTTGATCGCCTCCCAGAACAATCCTTCGCTGGTGGCTGAATCACCGATGGTTCCGAACGCGACCTCATTTCCGCTGACTGAGAACCCGTCCTGGACAGACTTCAGCTGAGGGTTGTTTCGGTAGAGCTTCGAGGCATAGGCCAGGCCGACGAGGCGCGGCATCCAGCCGGCGACGTTGGAGACGTCGGCGCTCGAGTTGGGCATGTCCACGGACCTGGTGAACTCGCCGCGGTCGTCGACAAAGCGAGTTGCGAAGTGGTTGCCCATCTGGCGGCCGCCAGAGCTCGGATCCGACTCCACGTTGGGGTTGCCGTAAAGCTGGGCGAAGAAGGCGCGGACGTTGGACATCCGCGTCGCCCACATGAACGTCTGGTCGCGGTAGTACCCGGCGCGCCAGTCGCCCGGCCGGAACGCCTTGGCCATCGCAAGCTGGGCGACCTCTTTGCCGTCGCCAAAGATGCCGAAGGTGGCGTTGCCACGAAGGACCTCTGCGCGCCCGCTTATGCTCGCGCGGCGGCTGCTGTAGGCGAGGCGGTAGTCGGCGACGATCTTTTCGGCGCTCAGGGAAACCTTGGAACTGCGCAGCGCTTTCGCCAGCCGGAAACCTCCCCTACGCCTATAGATACGCTCGAGCGGCGAAAACTACGTTATCACGCGGGAATCTGGCTTCCTCTCAGGTGAGAGACGTCCCGTCTCCCCATCCGGCCGGCCTGCGGCCGGGCACCTTCCCCACAAGTGGGGAAGCAACTACTCCCTGCTCCCCATCCGGCCGGCCTGCGGCCCCACCGGCGCTTCGCGCCACCTCCCCATAAATGGGGAGGCAACATCGCTCCCAGCTAGGCGGAGCTGACGCGCTCCTTGTCTTCGTGCTGCCTATGCAGAAGGCCGCCGGGGCGACTCGCCTGGAGGGCCTTCTTCATGTGCACGTAGGCCTGGGCGACGTCACCACGCCGTTCGAGGATCTCCGCGTAGATGCCGTGGCACTGGAACAGCCTTTCATCGGTGCCAAGCTGCTCGAGGCCGCGAACGGCGAGCGCAAACTCGTAATCCGACGTCGGGTGGTCGCCCAGCTTGTCAGCGATGCGGCCGAGCCACATGTGAGCTTCCGCCACGTTGGACTCTTCGTGCAACCGCTCCGCCAGCAAGAGCGCCTCACGGGCAAACGTTTGCGCCTGGTCGTGGTTGCCCTCGCGCAAACACAGCTCGCACAGGCTGAGCAGAACGTGGCTTCGGCCGACCTCCAGGTCTCCCTCCTCGCTGAGGTCGAGAGACCGGTCGAGATGCTCTCGCGCGGCGTCAAGGTCTCCACGTGCCATGAGAATCAGGCCAAGGTTGTTCTCCGAGCGTGCCAGTGACACCCTGTCGCGAAGCACTTCGAGCAGAGTGACCGACCGCGTCGCGTATCTCGCGGCGACGTCGATCTGGCCGAGCTCCTGGTACGCCGACGAGAGTCCCGCATACATCTTCGCGAGCCCGCGGAGATCGAAGTAAGAGCCCGCGGCCTCGATCGCCTGCTCGTAAAACTCGACCGCCTTGTCCCATTCGAAGTTGGCGACGTGAGCGGTTGCCAGGATGCCGAGCAGGCGAGCTTCCGTCGGCGTCGGGACCGGCGTGAGGCTCCTACAGACGGCAAGCGCCTTCTCCGCCAGCTCGAGGGCGTTGGGTCGCTGCGTCATGTAGGCGAGCGATGCCTCGGCACCAAGACACTCGGCCAGCATGACTGTGTCGTTGACCGCTTCGAAGTGAGCGCGGGCTTCGGCCAGCAATCCCGCGGCCAGTTCTGGCTGGGCCAGCTGCAGGTGAGCCTGGGCGAGGAAATACCGGATACGGCCCAGCCGGTAGGCCGAGGTTCCGACGCTGAGCAGTGAGCGGCCCAGCTGGATGGCCTCGTTGTAGCGGCCGTCGGCGACCATGGCTTCGAGGTCGGCGAGCGCAGCCTGCGTTTCGTCGGTGGTCCCTCCGGGATCGGCCAGGAAGAACTCTATAGGCTTGCCGGTGCGCTGGGCGATGTGCTCGAGCGTGGGCAGAGACGGACGGGTGCGGCCGGTTTCGATCAAGTAGATGGCGGGAGCCGTCACATGTCCCTTGCCCACCTGCGCAAGGCTGAGACCGGACTCCTGGCGAGCCTGTTTCACCGCCCCGGGCTTGAGCGTTACGCCGGGAAGGCGTCGTCGTGTCGATTTAGGCGCGCGTGCGACAACGTTTACCCCTTCGCTGTTCGAACCCACCGGTGCCACTGTAAAGCAAAACAAATCGGAGCACGACATAACAATTTTGAAAAGATTGCAGCAGTTTCTGGTTAAGCGATTGATGTCAACGACAAGCCGGGCTTAACTTGACTCTTTAGTTAACGGATTCGAACCCGGCCGGCTCTCGAGGCCACTGATTTATGCGGCTGGGTAGGTTCCGAACAATTTGATTTCGGCACTCGCCTCTTCAAGATCGTTAAGTGCTGCTTCAGCCTCCGCGCTGTTCCCATTGACCGCGAAGTCGAGGTAGAAGCGATATTCGAACGGCCGTCCCTTCATGGGCCGGCTGTCCAGTCGGGTGAGGTTGATCCCGCGACTGGCGAAACACTGGAGGGCCTGGGCAAGGCTGCCCGGGCGGTGTGAGGCGACGAAGGCAAGCGAAGCCTTATGGCCCTCTTTGGATGCAGCGGGCCTGGCCGGATCGCCGCGCTCGACAACGATGAACCTGGTGCGGTTTTCGGAATCGTCCTGGATCGACTCCGCGAGGATGTACAGCCCGTAACGTGCGGCCGCCGCCTTGCTGGCGATCGCCGCAGTGCCGGGTTGCCGCGACTCCGCTACCGCGCGAGCGGCGCCGGCGGTGTCGTGATACGCGACCGAGCGGATCTGCCGGGAGTGCAGGTAGGCGTCGCACTGGGCCAGCGCCTGCGGATGCGATAGAGCGCGCTCGACAGGTCCGGGCCAGCCGAGCAGGCAGTGGCGCACCGGGAGCACGTGCTC
>DASRWV010000054.1:0-16149 GCA_035687505.1 Nitrosotalea sp. | reverse complement strand
TACTTGTCGACGACAACTGCCTTCATGGGTTCCCCCTTGCGCCGTTGACCGTCAGGACGACGTTCCCGGTCTTCTGCTCCGTTTCGACGTACCTGGTTGCCTCGATTACATCCTCCAACGGGTAGCGCCGATCGATGACCGGCCGGTATTTCCCAGCCTCGATCAGCCCCTTGAGGAAGAGGACGTCCTGCCTCGTCTGCCGGGGAGGTATCTGGAACACCACCTTCTTGGCTCCAGTGCGCGAGGGCAGGAGCGCCCACATGAGGTTCGCGAACCCGTCGGTTGGCAGGTAGAGGCCGCCCTGCTCCAGCGAGCCGCGGCATCGCCGAAAGGAGAGCTTGCCGACCGCATCGAAGATGACGTGGTACGTCTGGCCGTTCCTGGTGAAGTCTTCCTTTGTGTAGTCGATCACCCGGTCCGCTCCGAGCGATCTCACGAGCTCGAGGTTCTTCGTGCTGCAGACCGCGGTGATGTCGGCGCCGAAGTGCCTGGCCAGCTGCACCCCCGCTGTGCCGATGGCACCGGACGCGCCGTAGATGAGGATCCTGCGCCCCTCCCGTAGATCTGCCGCTGTCAGACACGTCAGCGCATTGAGCGCTCCGTCGGTGGCGGGCGCAGCCTCCTCGAAGCTCATGCCGGCCGGCATGTGCGCGATTCGGGCGCTCTCGCGCATGCACATGAACTCCGCGTGTGCTCCGAACCTGAGGCCGCTATTGCCGAAGACGCGGTCGCCGACCGCGAACTCTTTGACGCCCGCGCCGGCCGCTTCGACCTCGCCTGCAAACTCGCTGCCGAGGATCCGCTGTCTCGGCCGGCGGACGCCAGAGACAAGGCGGCTGAGGAGCGAGACGCCGAGGCCGCTGCTTCGATTGGCTTCGCGGGTGTGGACATCCAACCGGTTGACCGTCGAAGCGTTTACTTTGATGAGCACTTCGTCCTCCTTGGGGACGGGCGGCTCGAGGTCTTCGAGTCTCAGGACCTCCGGAGGCCCGTACCTGTCGAACACAACCGCTCTCATCGGTTCAACCGATTCGCCGGGCCGCCGACGCAGCGCCAAGCCAGGTGTGCGGATTGCCGAGCCAGCACCAGCCGAGGCGGGGCGCTCCCTTGCTCACCCAGATTCCCGTGACGCGCCTGTCGCCGGCGGTGGAGCCGAGCATTTCGAAGCAGTTACGTGTGCGAAGCCACTCGGGGTGGTGCGTGACCACTGCCAGGCCCTCTTCGAGGGTCAGAGGCGTGCGTCCTGCCGCAAGGATCTGGGGCAGCGCATCGTTGGGACGGACATTCAGCGTTTTCTCGCCGGTGTCGACGTCTGTGATCAGGTATGCCGCCAGGTCAGGCACGCTCAGATCAGCGGTGGGCTTGAATCCGAGGATTTCGTCGACTGCCATCGTCGTAAAGCCAGGCTTGTCATTGAGCGCGGTCAGCTCGATCAACTGTGCGACGGGGACCAGAGTCCCTGTCACGACCAGGATTGACGGCGTCTGCGGGATTCGCGACTCAAGCGGGGCGATGATCCCGCGGAACGCCTCATCTGTGAGGCCGGCGAGGGCCGGGTAGCCCTTCTGAACGAGCAGATCGGTCTGCCTCTGAAGCTCGGTCGGCGGCTCGGTGGCCAACTGGTTCATCCCGATGGTGATACCCCAGGGTTCGAAGTTCGAATCCGTTGCCGTCTTAGGATGACCTGAAGTGAGAACGCTGCTAACGACCGCAGGTCGGGTTGACTCGACCGAGATCGCGTCGATCACCCGGTGTTTTGCCGATGCGCACACCGAAGGCTTGTGGCTGGACATCGAGCGCCCCGACGCCGACGATTTCAAGCTTCTTGAAGAGACGTTCAAGTTCCATCCATTGACGATCGAGGATATTCAGCACCAGAACCAGCGACCCAAGATCGATGAGTACCCGGACTACAACTTCGCAGTCATCTTTCAGGCCGATTGGCTCGGTGATGACGTCGCGTTTCGGGAGCATCACCTATACGTCGGGCCTCATTGGCTGATCAGCGTTCACCTCGAACCATCGTCTGTGCTAGCCGAGTTGAAGGACCGCCTCGCCAAGAGTCCAGAGCTGACCAAGGGGCAGCCGGCATTCCTGACTTATTTCGTGATCGATGCGTTGGTCGATGCCACGTTTCCGGCGCTGGAGCAAGTCGACGACACTGTCGAGCAGATCGAGAGTGAGATCGTCGCGAAGGCGAGGCCCGAGTCGCTCCGCCGTATTTACCATTTGAAACACTCGGTGACAGAGCTCCGCAGGTTTCTGGGCGCTCAGCGTGATGTGTTCCAGCGCCTGACCACACACGGCATCCACCTTCAGCAGCAGGACATGACGCTGTATTACCGAGACGTTTACGACCACATCGTCCGCCAGTACGAAACCGTGGATTCTCTTCGGGACTTGCTGACCAGCGCGATGGATGTCTACCTGTCGACCGTTTCGAACCGCCTTAACGAGACGACCAAAGCGCTGACGGTCATCGCGAGCCTGTTCTTGCCGCTGAGCTTCTTGACTGGCTTCTTCGGCATGAACTTCGCGTACCTCGTGACTGTCCTGGAGACCCCCTACTGGGCCTTTGCCGTGGGCGTCGGCACGATGCTCATCGCCACGGGGATCCAGCTCTACTTCTTCCGGCGCAGGGGCTGGATCTGAGTAATTCCACAAGAACCGCCATGGGTTTCTTCAAGAGCACGTGGAGCTCGATCGCGAGCGGAGCTTGACTCTCAGAGTACTCTGTGCTACAAAGTGATCTGAGCAGCGGAGTAAGACGAATTCTACTCGAGCTCAGAAGGAGTTCACATGGAGCAATCACAGGCAAAAGCCCTACTGAACGCGACCGAAGGCGCGCGCACACGGACGCGTTCGGTGCTCAGCGCGAACTGGTTCCCAATGATCTTGTTTGGAGTGTTGGCCCTCGTTTCCGTTCCGGTGGCCGAGTTCTGGTCCTGGACGGCTGTGGGGGCTCTCTGGCTGGTCGGTGCACCACTTGGCACTCTGGCCACCGCCTTGTGGTACCGGAGTCGCGCGACCGAGATTGGCCTCTCCGCGAATCCGTGGCCGTACGTGATCACGGCGGTCGCGATAGTGGTTGGCTGCACGGCAACCGGCATGGCTGGACGAGGCGGCGCGGTCAGCTACGCCGGTCCACTGTTGGTGATCGGGCTGGGGTATCTCGTCTTCGGACGCCTCGATCGAAGTCTCTTGGTCGCGGCGTTCGGCGCGGCGATGGCGATCGTCGCGATCATCGTCTTCGTTCTCAAACCTCAACACGTATACACGCTGACGATGCTGCCCTTCGGCGCAGGCTCAGCGCTGCTGGGCTTGTGGAATCTGCGGCAAGCCAGGCGGATAGATTGATGCCGGAGACTGAGCTTCACCCCACTGCGGAGCTCGATGAGACGGTCCACCAACGGGTGCGACTCGGCATCCTTGCCATCTTGTCGGAGGCGGATAGGGCGACATTCACCTACCTGCGGGAAGCGCTCGACGTGACGGACGGCAACCTCTCAGCTCATGTCGGAGTTCTGGCCAAGGCGGGACTGGTGAGGATCGACAAAGGGTTCGTCGACAATCGACCGCGTACATGGGTGCGCGCAACTGCCAAAGGCCGATCCACCTTCCAGGCGGAGATCTCAGCGCTGAGCAAGCTGGTCGGGCGTTACCGGGGCGACATCGCCGGCTCTCGCCGAGCCTAGTCGCCGGCGTTCAAACGCCGATGTAGGAATGCGCGGGCAAGCCTCGAATTCCAGTACGGATTCGGAACAGTGCCCCGGCCAGAGGTTGCGTGCGCCGATCCATGTCGGACAGGCCCTCCGACGCGGACGTGACGTACAGCTCGTCGAGCTCGGCTCCTCCGAACGCGCAGCTCGTCGGCTTGCTGACCGGCAGCTTGATCACCTGGTCGAGCCGGCCGTCGAGATATCGGTGAACCACGCTGCCGCCCCAGAGGGCGACCCAGATCCCACCATCGGCATCAATCGTCAGTCCGTCCGGCGTCCCGGCCTCACGCGGAATCTGGATTGCAACCCGGCGATTTGCGATCTCACCCGTGGCCGGTTCGAAGTCGAACACGTCGATCCGATGCAATGGCGAGTCGACGTAATACATCGCGGTGCCGTCAATGCTCCAGTCGATTCCGTTGGAGATCGTGACGCCGTCGATCACGCGGGTCGGGCGTCCTTCCGCGTCGAGGCGGTAGAGCGCGGCCGCGCCGGCCGCTTGGTCATATGCCATCGTGCCGGCCCAGAAGCGACCCGCCGGATCGCACTTGCCATCGTTGAACCGCAGCCCAGGTCGAGCCTCGGGGACAGTGGCGATCCTCCGAGCTGGCCCGTCGCCGATCACCCAGAAGCCATCCTGCAGCGCGGCGACGAAGCCACCCTTCGGGCGGGGCGCGATCGCTCCGACCTGAAGTGGCGTCTCGATCGACTCGGTAGCGCCTGTCACCGAGTCCGTGAGGTGGATGCGCCGGCCGAGGATGTCGACCCACGCGATCCGGCCCGATCGCACGTCCCAGATCGGCCCTTCCCCCAGCTCTGCGCCGGCAGCCACAACAGTTTCGACAGCCGCTATGCGATCGCTAACGGTTAAAGTCCCACCCTCAGCAGGATCATGCACGTGAAGGCGCCCACGAGGCAGGCCTCGCCCAGTCCCGGCCTGCTCAATCCGAGCCGCTTCAGGGGTGGCGGCGCCGCTGGCCCGCTAACGATCGCTATGACCACCAGGACGAAGGCGATCGAGACCGTGATGCCGTAGGACGTGGTCGCGAGGTCCGAGAACTTCCGAATCGGACCGAAGACCGTGCCCAACAAGACGCCGGTCACCACGCCCGTCAGGATCGCGACCGGGAACACCACAAAGAGCCTTGGCACCAGCGGACGGGTGAGGGGATTCGCCTCCATCACCGCCTGCACTTTCGCCTGGCCGCCAAGCACTGTCCCAAATATCGCCGACCCGAGCCAGAAGGTCATGCAGAACACGTGAACCCAGAGCACTCCGACATAGAACCACGGCAAGTCAGCTGGCCTCGGCGGTCTTCGAGCTGCCATACCGTTGCCGGAGCCAGCGCCTGGCGTCACCGATGACCGGTTTGCCGTGTCCGACCACGAAGCTGTCCACGTCGAGCGCGGCCAGACGCCGCTTCGAACGCTCGGCCTCCGCCCCGTCCTCGTAACCGAACTGGTGCCCGCCGAAGCCCGGTGCAGTGCACAGGGCATCGCCGGCGATGAGGACGCGACCCCAAAGCAGCGCGACCTGACCGGCCGAGGCCCCCGGGACGCTGATGATCCTCAGACCTCCGGGAAGCTCCTCGCCGTCGTGCAATTCATGCTCGACCGGCACGGGCGGAAGGCCCCCCATCCGAAACATTCCCTTGAGTACGGGATAGAGCAACCCAGGAAGGCCAGGCGCCGGCCGGGACTCGCGAATCGGGCGGCCGTTGCGGACGATGTCGGCGTCGAGAGGATGCATCCACGCTTCCGCGCCGGTTGCCGCCTTGACTTCGGCCAGCCCACCGAAGTGATCGGCATGCGCATGCGTGACGATGATCCGGGTGATGTCGGGCGGCTGCCGGCCGAGCTCGGCAAGCGCCTCCAGGATCCGTTTGCCGTCGCCCTCCATTCCGCAGTCGACAAGCGTGAGCTCAGACCCGATTTCGATCAGATAGGCGGAGCTCGCCCTCAGCTTCACTTGATGCAATCCCGGCAGCAGCGTGGTCGCCCGCCCCATTTCTGTCTCCTTCGCTAGTGATGGTCGCTAGTGACGGGCAACAGTAGACTATGGAGCGATGGCGGAAGTCAAGGCCTTCAGCCCGCGAACAGCCCGGCGCGAACGCGCAAGAGCCACCCGCAGCCGGATGCTGGCGGCCGCCTTCGAGCTGTTCGTCCGGCAGGGTTACGCGCCGACAACCATGGGCCAGATCGCGGCGGCCGCAGGGGTCGCCGTCCAAACGGTGCATTTCACCTTCCACACCAAGGCGGAGCTCTTGCAAGAGGTCTTGACGAAGTACGCCGCCGGCGAGGAAGACCCGGATCCCGTGATGGAGCGGCCGTGGATGAAAGAAGCGTTGGCCACCCCAAACCCGTATCGGCAGCTCGCGCTCTTAACGGACCATGGAATCGACATCTATAAGCGGATGGCTCCCCTCACGCCGGCCTTGCAGGCTGCGGCTTCCGTCGACGGTCAGGTCGCCGCGTTGATGGCGTCAATCGCGGCCGCTCGCCGGTCTGGTATGGCCGCAGCAATCGAGGCCCTCGCGCGCAAGGGCTCGCTGAGAGAGGGACTCGACGTCAAACACGCGACGGACTTGATGGTGGTCCTCAACAGCCACGAGACATTCCTCGGCCTGGCGGTCGGTGCCGGCTGGTCAGTTGAGCAGTTCAAAGCGTGGCTGTATCTCACGCTGTGTGAGCAACTGCTAGCCCCCGCAGGCGCGGCGGATCTTGTCGCAGCCACGGCGGGTCTTTCCTACCATGAGCAGCTATCGCGCACTAAGAAAGGTAGCGGGCGGCTTTAGAACCGCCCTATCCATCAGCACAAATTCAGGTTGTCGACATCGGTAAACGCGGGCCGAGGAGCGCCACCGTCTGGGGCCACGCCGTTGAAGATCAGCGAATAGTGAATCCGGAATAAGCACTGCTGTGATCCGGCGGGGCGTTGAGGATGATCGGTGTAAAAAGGCGGAGGTGAATGTACTGGGATGACCCAGTTCTGCGATGACATCGGAGCAACGAACTGCCCTCCAATCGCACCGGTCATGTCCAGGCATCCGCCGGAGATGGTCCAGGCGAGAGACACTGAGCGCGGCGCACTCCCCGCCCTTGCCGTAAAGCTCGTCACCACGAACGGAGCGCAGGGGGGACCGTTGGTGGGCGGAGGCGCGATAGCGACCTCAGTAGGCGTCGATGCAGGTGTCGGCGATGGAATCTGGTCTGGGGAAGGGCTCTGCTGATCCGCGGCGACAGTCGCGGGCACAGGCGACGGAGTCCAACTCTTGTCCTGCGCGGCCGGCGCCCGACCGCATCCGACGCTAAGAGCGACGAGAGCCGCAAGCGCGAGGATTCTCACGAGGGGGAGAGCGTAAGGGGGGATGAGTCCCTAACTGGCGGTTTCCGCGCGGAAAGAACGTGAGCCGGCCGCCACGCGCGCCCTGGGGCGAGCGCGGACGGCCGACTTGGTCGCTATTCCTGCGGCCCCATGGCAAACCTGACACCGTGGGCTGCCACCAGCCCCGGAACGCTGTTCAGGTCGACCTCAGTTCCGTACTCGGCGGCGAGCGTCGCCATCCTGGCCGGATCAAGCTCGCCGCGAGCTGCCAGATCAGTGACCTTGTCGAAGAACTTCTCGAAGCCGGCGGGCGAGATGATCTCGAGAATGCGCGCGGGCCCGTCGCCTGCATTCCAAAACGTGTGCCACTGGCCGCGCGGCTTGAAGATCAGGTCGCCCACCTCGCCATAGACGATCTCGCCGCCCAGGTCGGCGCCGACTCGCCCTTCGAGGATAAAGCTGTACTCATCCTCGCGACTGTGTCGGTGCAGCGGTGCCGCCAATGCGCGCGGCTCCATGGGGTGCTCAACAAGCGAGAAACCCCCGCCCGACTCAGCGCCATCGACCATGAACCGAACGCCGATCCCTCCCAATTTTCCAAGCTTTCCGCCTTTAGGACCCACGATCCGAGCTACCGTCGTCGCCATTTCCAGGCTCCTTTTCAATAAACGTGGCGTTTAGTGATCTGCAGCGTATACGATGGATGAACGCCGTGTCAAGCCAAATTCGGAAATACGAGCTGAAAGCCCGGGCAGAGAAGCAGGCTGAGACGCGCCGGCGAATCGTGGAAGCGACATTAGGCCTCCACCAGGAGGTGGGGCCGGCACGGACGACGGTGGCCGAGATCGCGCGTCGTGCCGGCGTCCAGCGGCTCACCGTCTACAACAACTTCCCGAACGAAGCTGAACTTTTCGATGCGTGTGGACAACATGCGATGGAAGTCAATCCACCGCCAGATCCATCGGCGGCGCTCGCGATCGACGATCCGGTCGAACGTCTGCGCGCGGTCCTGGGACCTCTCTACCGCTGGTACAGGAAGAATGCCCAAGCAACTGAGAACCTGCAGAGGGATAGATTGGTCTTGCCGGCTCTGGACTCGGTGATGAAAATTCGAATGGACCGTTCGCTGAGCAGTCTCACCGACGCCCTCGCCAACGGATTCGCAGCCAAGGGACACGCGGCAAAGGGTGTGCGCGCAGCGGTCGCGCTATCCCTCGACTTCTGGACGTGGCGGCGTTTGGCCGGCGAAAGGATGTCAGATGACGATGCGGGCACCCTGATGGTGGGTGCGGTGAACGCGGCCGCCAAAGACTAGGAATTGGGGGTGGCTGCTGGGACGACTTTAGAACTGCCCTTGTGAACTTGGAGCCGGGTGCTCTGATGAAGCTGCCACCGATGGGGCGCGTGAGACGTTCGCTTTCGTGAGCGTAGCCAAGATCTCATCGAGATTGTCGACGAGCACCGACATGTGACCCTGCGACGACGAGAACCTGCTGACTGATTGTGGAATCGCCGCGGCGAGCTTCTTGCCGAGAGCGAAAGGAACCATGCTGTCAAGTTCCGCGAACCAGAGGTGCATCGGCATGTGGAGGTCCTCAAAAGTGAAGCCCCACGGTTTCGCCAAGACAGCCGCGTCGGCTCGGATGCCACGAACTCCGGTACGAAGTCCCTCACGCACAGAGCGTTCAACTATCGCAGTGAATTCGGGGCTCGCGAACAGCTGACGATCCGGTAGTGGATCGGCTTCGCGCATCTTGCGTCGCAGCCGTTGCGGGCCAAACATCAAGAGTCGAGTCATCGTGGTCAGCAGCAGGGCCACCACAGTCGGCGACATGCGCAGCAGCGGTGGCAGCTCCCGCGTCGGACCCACAGGAATCGCCGCGGCTGCGACTCCGGCGCCAATCAGTCGCTTTGGCATCGCATAAGCGCATGGGAGGACGTATGCGCCGCCGAGCGAATGACCCAGGACACTGAAGCGGGCTAGGTCGAGTCGATCAGCCAACTCTCCGACGTCCGCGGCCCAGTCCAACATCGTGCGTCCGGGCTTGGGATCGGAGAGTCCGATCCCAGGTCTGTCCGGGGCGATCAACCGCACCCCCACCTTGCGAGCAGAAGCATCGGCTGCCGCCCCAAATAGGCGGCTCAGAGTGGCGCCATGGAAGAACAGAACTGGCTTGCCCGATGGATCGCCGTATTCCGCGTAGCCCAATGTCCGGCCGTCCGTAAGGCGGATCGTCAAGCTCTCGCGGTTCGTGGCGATTGCGACGGGGGTTGTGGGTGTCATCAGCGGCATCCTCCTGCCGAGTCACCCTAGCGGTCGCCTCGAGCGCTGCCCATCGACTGATCAGATGATTTCTTGTGTCAGGCCTCGAGCAGCCCGTGCTCCATCGCGAAGAGAGCGGCCGAAGCTCTGGTCGTCACCTCGGCCTTGTCGTAGATATGGGTTACATGGGTATGCACCGTGGAGGCGGAGATGAAGAGCGCTGCGGCGATCTCCCGCTCAGAGCGGCCGCGGGCCAGCAGGCGAAGCACCTCGACCTCACGGTCGCTCAGCCCGGCGGGCCAGGTCGCCCGGGCTCCGCGCCGGCGTTCGCCGGCACCATGCAGAACCGCGTCGACCGCTTCCCGGTCGAGGCCTGGCTGCGCTTCGAGCACCCTTGCGGCCGCCTCGGGAGTGAGCGCCTGCCCATGAGGCCGATCTTCCATCAGTGCCTGGTACACATCGGCGGCGGCCAGGATCCGCGCGAGCCTCGATTGCGTGGACGCCGGCGCCCCCCGATGGTAGCCCGAGCCGTCGATTCGCTCATGGTGCATCCCGGCCAGTTGCGCGAGCGGTGCGAGCGCCGCCGGGCGGGCGAGGATTCGCTCCGTGTGATAGGGGTGAAGCCGGATCAGCTCCCATTCCGCGCTGGTCAGGGCGCCACGCTTTTCCCATATTGCCGTGGGAACGCCCGCCCTACCCAGGTCGTGGAGGAGACCGGCCCGCCTGAGCGTGATCACCTCGTCCTCGGGCAAGCGGCACGCCCGCGCCGCGGCTTCTGCCACGCGAGCCACACCGGAGGAGTGGCCGTGGAGGTACGGCGACTTCAGGTCCACGAAATCAGCAAAGCCATGGGCCACCTCGTCGATCCCACCGCCGCTGACATTGCGGTGCGGCAAAGGCTCCGCGCCCAGCGCCAGCGGCAACGAGTCTCCGCCCTCCAGGCCCTCGAGCAGCTCGCCGGGGCGCTCGAGAAAGGCGTCTGCCAACGCCGGGTCGAGACTGCCGCCACGCCAGCGTCGGACGACATCTACAGCGGCCTGGCGGCCGCCAACCTCCAGATACATCACGGCGGCAAAGGCGACCGCCGCCAGTCGCGCCGGTAGGGCGATCGCCTCGCCCGCCAGACGTTGTGGCGGGCCTTGTCCGTCCCAGCGCTCGAAGGAGTGGTAGAGCGACTTGGCCACCGACTCAGCAAGCTGGAAGCGACGCGCCATCCGGACTGCCACCTCGCAGTCAGCGCGAATCCCCTCCCTCGAGGCCTTGGGCGCTCGCGCGAGAGCCGCTACGAACGCACCCGGCCGCCGCCAGGCAGGCAGCCCGCTGCTGAACGTGGCCAGGAAGGCGAGGGCTTCGCGCGGTTTTGTCATGTCACTCATGTCGCCTCGTCCCCGGCCGGTGACTTGGTCCCCGCCGAGCGCGGCGTTGTACTCGTGGGACGGTGCCGTGCAGCCCACAAAGCGAAGCAGCGTCATGTAGTAGACGTCGGACGTCTCGTCCGGCCGAAGGCCGACGGCCTGCGCCAGCCGGGTCGCTACCAAGCAGGCACGAAGAGCTTCCTCGGACGGTCGGCCCCTCGCGAGATCAGTGACCAGGGCGAGTGCCGCCAGCAGTTCGGCCAGCCTCAGCTCTGTCGTTTTATGAGTGGCTTCGCTCACACGCGGGAGTTTGGGCTATTGCCTCACATCAGTACGGTCCGGCCCACGGCCTTCTAGCCAAAGGCGCGGTCGAGGATCACCTTTTTCAGCGCGCTCTCGAGTGCGGCGAGCTCCTGGTTGTCCAGCTTCGCCATGAACAGCTCGGCGACCGTGCGTAAATGGACCGGCACAGTCTCCGAGACGCGGGCCACGCCGGCCTCAGTCAATGTGACCATGACACCACGCGCATCGCCGTCGGCAGTGGTCCGACCGACCAGTCCCTCTGCGACCAGCCGGTCGACGCGACGAGTCAGGCCCGACCGTGACGAGAACGCACGAGCAGCGAGGTCCGTCATCCGCAACCGACCACCGGCCTGCGCCAGTTGCGAGATCACGTCGAAGTCGTTCAAGTCCAGGCCGGTCTTGTACACGAGATCGGTCTGGAGCTGACGCATCAGCGTCGCGTGAGCCTCGAGCAGCGCCCCCCATGCGCCTAGGCCGCGCCTGCCGGGAACTGCCTCGTCGATAAGCCGGCCCATGTGAGCCGCCAGGTCCTGCTTCGTTCGTACGTGCATATGCAATAAATTATCGGCCGGAGGTATTTGTAACTGCAAATAGTATGACCCAGTCGAAGAACGACGTTTCTGTCAGCCGGAGGAATCAAAGATGAGCAGCGCCCAGGACATCGAGTTCGGATTGGACTCGTTCGTCCCGATCACCGTCGACGAATCGGGTCATGAGCTGAGCGGCGACGTCGTCATTCGCAACACGGTTGAGGAAGCGGTGCTTGCCGATGCCGTCGGCATCGACTCGTTCAACATCGCCGAGCACTACCGCATGGAGATGATGGACTCCGCGGCGAGCATCATTCTGGCCACCATCGCCGGCCGGACCAAACGCATTCGGCTGGGTACAGCCGTCACCGTCCTGAGCACGCAGGACCCGGTTCGGGTGTACACCGAGTACGCCACCCTCGACGCGGTGTCGAACGGCCGGGCGCAGCTGATCGCCGGCCGCGGCTCGCTGGTTGAGTCGTTCCCGCTCTTCGGTTACGACCTCAACGACTACGAGGACATCTTCGAGGAGAAGCTCGACCTGCTCCTGCGCCTGCTGCGAGACCAACCCGTCACCTGGTCGGGCAAGTTCCGCTCCCCACTCACCAACCAGTACCTGAGTCCTCCCCTCCCGGAGGGGCACCTGCCAGTGTGGGTTGGCGTTGGCGGCAATCCCCAGTCGGTGGTCCGGGCCGCGCGCTACGGCCTCCCGCTGATGCTGGCCGTAATCGGCGGGCCGCCGATCCGGTTTTTACCTCTGATCGAGCTCTACAAACGAGCTCTCGACAAGTACGGAAAGCCGCTCCAGCGCATCGGTATGCACTCGCACGGACTCGTGGCCAGAACCGACCAGGAAGCCGCGGAGATTCAATGGCCGCACTGGGCTCATGTGTTCGAGAACGCCGCAGCGGAACGTGGATGGGCGCGACCGACGATGGATCGATTCCAGGCCGAGGTCGACGAAGGATCGCTGTATCTCGGGTCAGTCGAAACGGTCGCGACCAAGATTGCGTGGGTCATTCGCCTTCTCGGGCTCAGCCGGTTCGACCTGGCCTACGCGACCGGGCGAGTACCACACGAGCAGAAGATGGCGACCATCGAGCTGTACGGACGGGAGGTGATCCCGCGAGTCAGAGAGCTGCTCTCGGAGTCACCCGAGGAGCTGAGACCACGCGACCAGATCTCGGCGCGCGCGCACGCGAGATCATCCGGTGTCTAGCAGCGCGCCCACCGACCGCCGCCTGGGTATCGTCGGAGCCGGCAAGGCCGGCACTGCTATCGCCCGCGCGGCCGTGGCCGGTGGATACGACGTCGCAATTTCGGGGTCGGGATCCGCCGAGCGCATAGAGCTGATCGTTGAGGTGCTCGCTCCCGGCGCACGCGCTCTCACAACCGACGAGGTCGCGGCCTACGCCGGCGTCATCGTCCTGGCGATACCGATGCACCGCTTTCGACAACTTCGACGCGACCTGTTCGCCGGCAAAATCCTCGTCGACGCCATGAACTACTGGGACGAGATCGATGGCGTCGATGGGCCATTTGCGACTGCACCGGCGGGCACGAGCATGCTCGTACAGGAGTGGTTCCCGTCCGCGCGAGTGGTGAAGAGCCTCAACCACCTTGGTTACTTCAAGTTCGAGAAGAGCAGGCGCCCACGCGGCACGCCGGGACGCATTGGCATGGCGGCCGCCGGCAATGACCGCTCTGCGGTGGCTGCGGTGATTGGGCTGATCGATGCCCTCGGATTCGACCCCGTCGATGCCGGGAACCTCGAGTCCGGGATGGCCCTGCAGCCGGGTGGCCCGGTCTTCGGAGCGGGTTACAGCGCCCAGGAATTGTCGGACCTGCTTTCGCTTGAGGCGTTAAGCGCCCGAACGTGACCGAACGTACGGCTGGGGTGGTCGCGGCTGGGACCTAGCCCGGCACCAGCTTGGCCCGACATGACAGCGCGTCACAACTCGCGAACAAAACACCCAACTCCCCGAGCGAGGCCTGCCAACCTAATCGTCCTGTAAATGACCTTGACGCAGGACGAGAGTCCCACGATCATTAGCGAACATGCGTTCGAGCGACAAGGCTGCCAACGGACCGATCGAATATCAAGTGTTTCGATTCGCGCTTGATCCGAACAACAAGCAACGGGGTCGCCTGGCGAGTCACGCAGGAGCTGCACGCTACGCATACAACCTCGGCCTTCAATGGCTGATGGAATCACTTGAGCGGCGAAAGGTCGGCAGTGCCGAATCGACCCCAAATGCTTCTGAAATGCACCGTCGCTGGAATCGCTGGAAGAGAATTCCGCAAAACGGTGCGATGTGGTGGTCGACAAACTCTAAGTGCGTATATCAAGAGGCATTTCACGACCTCGAACAAGCATTCAATTCCTTCGTAGCGAGTCGTCGGGGAAAGCGCCGAGGGCGCCGCCTTGGCTTTCCACGCTTTAAGAGCAAAGGTCGATCTGCGGACCGATTCAGGCTCACTGGTTACTTCGCTGTCGACAGTCGGTCGGTTCAGTTGCCGAAGCTTGGCCCCATTCGCATCCACGAGGACGCCTCGACATTCGCCTTGGGGATTACGTCGTCTCGAATTCGCATTACGTCCGCGACAGTCGCACGGGTAGCTGATCGTTGGTACGTCAATTTTCGCGTGGTTCGATCCACACGCCCGTCGCGCAATCTCGAGGCGAGTGTGGTCGGAGTGGACTTGGGGATCAATGCCTTGGCGACAATGTCAACAGGTCGCGTTGTTCTTGGCCCGAAGGCGCTTCGCTCCAACCTGAGAAAGTTGCGCCGCCTCTCGCGGTCGCACGGACGGAAACGCCTTAAGTCCAAGAATCGAAAACGATCAGCACAACAATTGGCGCGATGCCATGCAAGAATCGCCTCCATTCGTCATGACCATCTGCACAAACTGACCAGCTATCTGGCCAAGAGACACGGCCGGATAGTCATTGAAGACCTCAGCATCCCAGCGATGATGAGCAACCGCCGATTGGCACGTTCGATCGCTGACAGCGGCTGGGGTGAATTAGCCGCAATGCTCGAATACAAGTGCCGCTGGTATGGCTCGAAGTTAATCAGGGCAAGTCGCAGCTTTCCGAGCTCGAGAATGTGTTCACGCTGCGGATGCGTGAAAGGAGCACTCCCGCTCTCGGTCAGGCAGTTCACCTGTGACTTTTGCGGCCTAAATATCGATCGTGATCTCAATGCCGCCAGAAACCTGGCCCATTTGGGTGAAGTCGCCGACAGTGCGCCGGAGACTCAAAACGCCCGCGGAGGGGACATAAGACCTGGCAACCGCCAGGCAGGCCCCGGTGAAGCAGGAACCGAGCAGCCGATCGTGGCGTCAGGCTCGGAGCCCAACGCTCGCGCGTTGGCCTTCAACACGGCCTCGTTTGGTCCGAAATGAAGGACGGGTGGCTAGCGGGATTTGAACCCGCGACAGCCAGATCCACAATCTGGTGCTCTGCCATGCTGAGCTATAGCCACCACGGTGCGGGCCCAAAGCCGGCGGCCCCGAAGCGAACCCCGATTTTACCCGCCCCCGTTGTCAGAGAATGGAGAGGCGATGGGAACTCAGGCCGAGTTCGACCAGATGATCAAGTCCGGGGAGCTGATCGAGTCTCCCAAGGAGATGACTCCTGACTACCTGAAGGAGCTCAAGCACACGCTGATCGTCTCGGGCGACACCGAGCTCATCTCCGCCCCCGCCTATTACCTCGCGGCCAAGCGCGCCCCCTCGATCAACGCCTTCATGACCGGCATCGCGATCATCCAGGACGAGCTCGCCCACGCCCACATCGCGTACCACATCCTCGAGGAGCTCGGCGAGGACCAGGAAAAGCTGATCTTCAGCCGCGACCCCAAGAGCTTCCGCTACCCCTACGCATTCGACGTGCCCCTCGAGAGCTGGACGGAGCTCGTGGTCGCCAACGGCATGTACGACCAGGCCGGCTTCTGCCTCTTGGGCGACATCCACGACAAGTGCTCATACGGGCCGTGGAAGCGCGGCCTGAACAAGGTCATGGCCGAGGAGAACTTCCACCTCCGCAACGGACGCACGTGGATGAAGCGCATCAGCGCGTCGGGCGGCGCCGCGAAAGACGAGCTGCAGCGCGCGGTCGACTGGATGTTTCCTCTGAGCGTCGAATGGTTCGGGCTGCCCGACAGCATGAAGATGCACTCGACCCAGCTCAAGTACCGCCTCAAGGGACTGACCAACGACCAGCTGCGCCAGTGGTGGCTCTCCACAGTCGTCCCTTACTGCGAGCAGATCGGGATCAAAGTCCCGGCACACAAAGAGGTGCGCGAAGGAAAGGACGTCTGGGAGCTCGACTATCCCTTCCCGTGTGAGTTCGACGCCGAGGCAAAGCGATGGGACTTCAAGCAGCCCATCTCGTGGGACGACGTTCTGGTGCGCTGGCGGGCGCGTGGCCCTCGCAACGTTGAGATGGTCGCCATGTTCCAGGAAGAGTTCCACAAGTTCCGGAAGACTCATCACAAGAACGGGTCATGACTGACCGGCTGTGGGCCGCACTCGCTGAAGTGCAAGATCCCGAGATGCCCGTGAACCTTGTCGACCTCGGCGTGATCTACGGAATCACCGAGCGCGAAGGAGTGGTCGAGGTCGACCTCACGTTCACCGCCATGGGCTG
>DASRWV010000053.1:0-35435 GCA_035687505.1 Nitrosotalea sp. | reverse complement strand
GTCCCCACCTGCTGCAGGATGCCCGCGTTCATGATCGCGATCCGGTCCCCCATCGTCATCGCCTCGACCTGGTCGTGCGTGACATAGATGAAGGTCGTCTGCAGGTCGCGGTGCAGCTTCTGCAGCTCGATGCGCGTCTGGCCGCGCAGCTTGGCGTCGAGGTTGGACAGCGGCTCGTCGAGCAAGAAGACCTTCGGGCTGCGCACGATGGCGCGGCCGAGGGCGACGCGCTGGCGCTGGCCGCCGGACAGTGCGCGCGGCTTGCGCTTCAGGAAGTTGTCCAGGCCCAGGATGCGCGAGGCGTTCTTGACCCGCTTGTCGATCTCGGGCTTCTTCATGTGCGCCATCTGCAGCGGGAAGGCCATGTTGTCGTACACGCTCATGTGCGGATAGAGGGCGTAGGACTGGAAGACCATGGCGATATCGCGGTCCTTGGCGGCGACGTTGTTGACGACCCGGTCGCCAATCCGGATCTCACCCTCGGAGATCGCTTCGAGGCCGGCGAGCATGCGCAGCGCGGTCGACTTGCCGCAACCCGATGGGCCGACCAGGACCATGAACTCCTTGTCCTTGATCTCGACGTTGAAGTCCTTGACCACCGTCAGGTCCGCCGTGTACCGCTTCACAACATGGTCGTAGGTGACTGATGCCATTTTTTCCCTTATCCCTTCACAGAACCGGCGAGGATGCCGCGAACAAAGTAGCGCTGGAGGCTGAAGAACACAACCAGCGGGACGATCATGGAAAGAAATGCGGCCGCGGTGAGCCATTGGTAGCCCTGGCCGAGGGAGTTGACGAGGTTCGCGACGGTCACTGTCAAAGGTGACACGTCAGGGCTGCCGCCGAGGTAGATCAGGGCCACCAGGAGGTCATTCCACACCCACAAGAACTGGAAGATCACGAGGGAGGCAATCGCCGGCACCGAAAGCGGGAGCACGATCCGGAAGAAGACGGTCAGGGTGCCTGCGCCATCGATCTCAGCTGATTCGAAGAGGTCGGACGGCAACGCTCGGAAGAAGTTGGACAGAAGATAGATGGCAAAGGGCAGGCCGTAGCCGGTATGCGCCAGCCAGATGGCAGGGAAGGTGCCCGTCAGCCCCAAGGACGTGAAGAGCTTCAGCAGAGGAATGAAGGTCGCCTGCAGCGGCACGACAAGCAGGCCGACCAGGGCCAGGAAGAGCCAGTCGCGGCCCCAGAATTTCATCCACGTGAATGCGTAGGCGGCAAAAGCCGCGAGCGTGGCCGGGATGATCGTGGCCGGGATCGCGATCATGAAGCTGTTGACGAAGCTCGTGCCGAGGTTGTTGCGCTCCAGGACGTGCTGGTAGTTGTCAATGGTGAATTTGAATGGCGGCGCGAGCGCGGTCCACCAGCCGGAGGTCGTGATGGCGTTCAGGTCTCGGAAAGAGCTGACGAAGAGGCCGGCCGTGGGTACGACCCAGGCCACCGTGATGCTGATGAGCGCGACGTGTAGGGCAAGTCCCCCAAGCCGACCCGCGAGCCACTGCGGCGTGGACTGGGCAGCCTTGCCGGCCGGAACGGCCATCCGCTCGCTCGCGACAGTCATCTCCGCGACTCCACCGCGCGCAATTGGCGCAGGTTGAAGATCAGCACAGGTATCACCGCCAGCAGCAAGATCGTGGCCACCGCACCCGCGCGGCCGGGTTGATTGAACTTGGTCAGCTCGAGATACATCCGGTTGGCGAGCACATCTGTGTCGTAGTTGCCACCGGTCATCACGTACACGATGTCGAACGCCTTGAGCGCGAAGATCACCAGGGTCGTCCCCACCACGGTGATCGTCGGCATGAGGAGGGGAAGGATGACTCGTCTGAAGATGGTCAGCTCGCCGGCGCCATCGACACGGGCAGCCTCCAGAAGGTCGCCCGGGATACCCTTCAGCGCAGCGGAGAGGATCACCATCGCGAATCCTGTAAAGCCCCAGATCGCCGTGGCGATCAGCGCCGGATTGTCAATCGCTCGGTCCTGGAGCCAGGTGACCGGCTGGGCGTGGAAGAGGGTCGTGACAAGAGCATTCATGGTTCCGGTCTGTGGCGCGTCAGCCGGCTGATAGCTGTACATGAACTTCCAGATCACGCCCAACGCCACGAATGAGATGGCCATGGGCATGAAGATCAGGGACTTGAGCAAGGTTTCGTAACGCACCCGGTCGGCGAGAACCGCGAGCAGCACGCCGAAGACGAGCACAAAGACTGTGTAGAGGACCAGCCAGTAGAGGAAGTTGTTGCGGATCGCGATGATGACGCCGGAGTCATTGAACACCGTGGCATAGTTCGCCAGGCCGACGAAGTTTCCGGCTCGGTCGAGCAGGCTGATCTGGATCGTCCCGAGGGTCGGGTAAACGAGGAAGAGGGCGACGAAGACGAGTGCTGGCGTGACCCAGATCCACGGCCGGACCCTGGGTTGCGCGGCGTCAGGCAGCAGGCGAACGACGTACTCCAGGCCGATGATGTAGACGGCCAGCGCAGTGGGCACGAGCACCACCACGCCGGCCAGCGTCAGGAGCTGAATGACGTCCACCTCATCCCTCCCTTACGTTCTTTACTTGTAGGCGTCCGCCTGGATCTTGTCCAGGTTTGTCAGGATCGAGTCGAGCTGACCCGGATTGCTCACGTAGTCCAGGACAGCCTTCCAGAAGGCGGACTGCATGGCAGGTGGCATGAGGTCGCCGGCGTCGAAGCGCGCGATCTTCGCCCCCACCAGAATCGCCGCCATCTGGCGCGAGAGGTCATCCGGATAGGAGGCGAGATCCACCTTCTTGTTGGCCGACAGGGCGCCGCCACGCTTGACCCAGATCGTCTGGGCTTCCGCCGTGACGAGGTACTTCATGAGAGCGCGCGCCTGCGTGGTGTCCTTGAACATACCGAAGAGGTCGCCGGCAACCACGTGGCCGCCGTCGTTGGCGCTCGTCACCGGAGGCATTGGGAAGAAGCTGAAATCCGTCGTCGGCTTCAGTGCCGGGTTCTTCTCGACGAAGATGCCCGACATGAACGACGCCTGGTGGTGCATATAGCACTTGGGCGGGCTGGCGAACATCGGTGTTGCGGAGTCGGCAAAATCGGTTGACTTCATGGCCGCCGCGCCGCCGTAGACGTAGCCTGACTTGTTGACGAAATTGGTGCCCCAGGTCTGGAAGGCGGTCTTGATCTCGGCCGTCGTCCACTTCTGCGTTCCGGCGGCCCACTTGTCATAAACGGAAGGACCCGCCTGCGTGAGCACGATGTCCTTCACCCAGTCAGTGCCGGGCCACCCATCGGCGCCGGAGCTCGCGAGCCCGATGCACCAGGGCGCTGTGCCGCCGTTCTTGATCGTGTCCTGGAGGGCCAGCAGGTCGTCCCAGGTCTTGGGGAGCGAATAGGACTTGGCCTGGAAGTTCTTGGGCACGTACCAGACGAGGCCCTTGAGGCTGGTCTTGATGAAGATGCCAACTGTCTTTCCCTGGTACTGGCCAAGCTTGATCCAGTCTGGCGCGTAGTCGCTGGCCATCTGGCTGCTGTCCAGGACGCCGTCCAGCGAGATCAGCTTGCCCTGCTTGGCCAGGTCATACATCTGTCCTGGTCCGGGAAGGCCGGCCAGGTCGGGCGGATTGCCGGCCTGGATCCGGGTGGTGAGCACCGAGGTATCTCTGGTGCCCGTGTAGTTGATCTTGATGCCCGTCCTGTCCGTGAACGGCTTGACCATGGCCATGAACGAGTCCTGCTCGCTGCCACCCCAGGCGGCGAGAACAGAGACCGAGCCCTTGTCACTACTCGAACCGGTGGCACATCCGACCGCGACAAGGAGGGCCACCAACGGAACGACGAAAGACCGTGTCAGGCTAAAACCACGCACCTTTAACACCCCCATCGATGCCGAACTGACTGCGCTTCTGCCCCGAGTTCACTCATTCTATGTTCCTTCCCTTTTTTCGGTAAGTCTTTCGAAACTGACGCCTTAGGTCACGCGCTGCCGCCGATCACCTCCTTGAGGCCCCGAGCGGGGGCGACGTGGAGCCGCGCACCACGAGACTGGTGCCGAGGGGTGGAGGCGATTGCACCGCCTTCCCCTTCATCCGCTGGATCAGCAATCGAGCCGCCAAGCGGCCTTTCTCGATGATCGGCTGCCGGACCGTGGTGAGAGGTGGAGTGGTCCAGGCCGCCATCGGGAGGTCGTCGTAGCCGACGACCGACAGGTCGCCGGGGACCTTCAGTCCGGCCGACTGGGCCGCCGCCATCAGGCCGATCGCGGCCATGTCGCTCATCGCGAGGACGGCCGTCGGCCTGCGCTTGCCCCTCGGCAAGCTCTCGAAGGCTCGCGCTCCGGCCGCCTGTGTCGCGGCGGCGGTCACGGTGTGTGGCTCCGGGGCGCCGGCACCATCGAGTGCGGCGCGGTACCCGGCCAATCGTCGTGACGCGGTGGGCGTGTGGCCGACCTGCGCTCGCGTGGGCGGCAGCAGGATGATCGCGACCTCGCGATGCCCAAGGTCCAGCAGGTGCTGAGCCGCTGCCCGCGCGCCGGACTCGTCGTCGACATTGACGGCCGGGCGGTTGGGCGATGACTCCGAGTCCACGGCCACGACAGGGATGCCGATGCGGTCGAGCATTTCCAGGGCGCGGTCGTCGGCGCTGAGGCCGAGGCTGATAAAGCCGTCGACGGACGCCTGGCGGATGGCGCCCTCGAGCGAGCCGTCGAGGGGCGGGACGAGCAGCATTGTCAGGTCGTGCTCCTCACAGAGCTCGCCGAGACCCTGGATGAGCTCGCTCAAGAACGGGTTGGCGAAGACTGTGGAAAGGCGCTGAGGGATGAGGATGCCGATGGTCCCGCTCCGGCGCATGGAGAGTGCCCTGGCGGCGGGATGCGGCGCGTAGCCGAGATCGTGCGCGACTCCCAGCACGCGATCCAGCGTGGCCTGGCCGAGCCGCTCGGGGTTGTTGAACGCAAAGGAGACGGCTGTCTTCGAGACGCCTGCCGCGCTCGCCACGTCAGCGATCGTGACCCGAGACACCCTGGCCGAACCCTTCTGGAAACCAGGTCATTTGCGCTTCCACCCTCGAAATAAACCGCTTTAGTAAAGCGGTTTAGGCGCGATCGTAGGGCGCCTGGGGCCCGCTGTCAAGAAGGAAGTTTGGGGGCGTGCGCGAAGGACCCGGTCTGTGGAACACTCCGCCGGATGAGTGACGCCTTTGAGTGACCCCTTGCGGTTCCCAGAAAGCTTCCTCTTTGGCGCCGCGGTGTCGGCCCACCAGGTCGAGGGCCAGAACACGAACTCCGATTGGTGGTGGTGGGAGCACCTCCAGGCGACCGTTTGCCACGAGCCGTCCGGCGATGCCTGCGATTTCTACCACCGGTACCGCGATGACATCGCAATGCTGGCCAGCTTCGGATTGAACGCGTTCCGGTTCAGCATCGAGTGGGCGCGCATCGAGCCGGCGGAAGGGGAGTTCTCGCGGGCGGCGCTGGACCACTACCGACGCGTGCTCGAGGCTTGCCACGAGCACGGGGTGATGCCGATCGTGACGTTTCATCACTTGACGCTTCCCAGATGGCTGCAGGATGCGGGCGGCTTCGCGTCAGATCGGTTCCCTGCGCTCTTCGAGCGCTACTGCGACCACGCGGCCGCCGCGCTCGGCGACCTGATCGGATGCGCGTGCACCATCAACGAACCGCAGGGTTTGGGCTCCAGCGGCTACCTGCTGGGTATCAACCCTCCGGGCCACGAGGATGACCGGGAGGGCGCGCAGCGCGCGGTCGACAACCTGATGGAAGCGCACAAGCTGGGTGCGGCCGCGATCCGGTCGCGGTTTGCGATTCCGGTTGGGGTCACCCTCGCGATGCCCGACCTGCAGTACGAGGATGGGGCGCAGCCGGGGACCTCGTCACTCGAGGTGGAGTCGCGCGTCGTCGACTGGTTCCTCGAGCTGGCCCGCAAGGACGACTTCGTCGGGGTGCAGACGTACACGCGCTTTCGATATGGACCGGACGGGCCGCGGAGCCCGGGTCACGACTGGAGCGACACGATGCGCGAGATGATCGAGACTGACGTGCAGACACAGATGGGGTACGAGGACTACCCCCAGGCGTTGGGGGCGGCGATCCGCCGGGTGGCGAAGAGCTGCCCCGGCCTCCCGATCCTCGTCACGGAGAACGGGATCGCCACCGCGCATGACGAGAGGCGCATCGCGTTCATCCAGGCTGCACTTCGTGAGGTTCAGTCATGCCTGGCCGAGGGCATCGACGTGCGCAGCTACCTCTACTGGTCGCTGCTGGACAACTTCGAGTGGGCGTTCGGCTACGCGCCGACGTTCGGCCTGGTCGCGGTCGACCGGCAGACGTTTTCCCGGCATCCAAAACCGAGCGCGTCGTGGCTGGGGGCCGTGGCGAGGAATCGGGCGCTCCCGGCTTAGCCAGGGGGTCGACCCCCACCCGGGCGCCGCAAGCGGCGCCCGACCTCCCCACAAGTGGGGAGGTGAATGCATCCCAGGCCCGACCTCCCACAAGTGGGGAGGTGAATGCATCCCCGGCCCGACCTCCCACAAGTGGGGAGGTGAATACTTCCGGGTCGACCCCCACCCGCCGGCTTCGCCGGCGACCTTCCCACACGGTGGGGAGGTGAATGATCGGACGCGGATAATCAATTCTTAGATGCGCCCGCAGACTGACGCCAGCTCAGGTCTCTCGACAGTGCTTCGCGGCGTCGTCGCCGACATGCAGCACGCCTCCGGCGCGGAAATCGTGTCCATCTTCCTGTACGAGGAGGACACTCACACCTACTACGCACCGTTCGCGACTGGGCAGCCCCAGGAGAGCCTTCTCGACTCGCTGGCGGACATGCGCGAGCAGCTCGCGCGATACCGGACGGACGCCGAGCAGGGAAAGGTGCCCGACGAGCTCGGCATCCACCAATACGGATCGACCGTCTGGCTCACCGTCACCCGTCAGCGGCTCGTCGCCAGGGACGCGCCGTCGGAGATCGACAGCACGTTCATCCGCCGCTACCAGGTTCAATCGACGATCGGCCTGCCGCTCCTGGCGGGTGACCGGATGCTCGGGCTCATGTACCTCAACTACAGATCCCGCGACGAGGCGCCTGACGACTCCAGGCTGAAAGAGCTCGAGCAGCGCGCGGCTGCGGCAGCCGCCCTCATCCAGGACGTGCTCGAGCGCGCCGAGCGCACCGCACTCGAAGGGCTGGCGCGCCTGACCGGGCTTCTGACGACGTCTTCCGAAGAGGCGAGAACCGACGGCAAGGAGCTGCGCCGTCTCCTTTCCATCGCGCTGGCCGACCTGCTGATGGCCAGCAACCTCGACGGCGCGGCGATCTACCAGCTCGGCCCGCAGCGCACCAGCCTCGACCTGGTCACAGCGCACCTTCGCGTCGGCGCACCGGTGCGTATCGAGCGGGACGCTGCGTCCGTGCCCTGGGAAACCGCGATCGGCAAGACGCTGGGCGCCGCGACCGCGGAAGCCGACCTACACCCGGTTGCCACCTACGGCCTGGGCAGCGTCGAGGAGCCACATGGCTACCTGGTGCTGCTGAGTCGCGACAAGCTCGCCACGGTCCGGCGTGCGCCGCCGACGGACATGATGCTCAAGGCCGGCGCCGAGCTGATCGGCGGCGCGCTGGCGAGCCAGCGCCTGATCGCCGAGCTCGAGAACAGCAACCGCCTGCTGGGCGCGCTCGGAGACATGACCAGCGCCATGCTCCAACCTGGCTCGAGCCGCCATGACGTCATCGACGCGGTCGTCGGCCGCTTGACCGATGCAGAGGTGCCTGAGTTCGACTTCAACTTCGCCACCGTCTACCTCGTGGACGAGGACGAGGACCAGGGCTTTGTGGTACGCATGGCCGCCGGGGCGACGACCCTGGCCGCCATCGACGCAGAGGCCGCGAAACCGAGCGGGAGGCGAGGGACGCCCGCCCCGCGCGTGCCTCGCTGGGCGCTGGACGAGGACAGGCCCCTGGCCGATGACGACGTGCTGGTCCACGTCGCCCGAACCTGGCAGACGGCGATCGTGGGCCCCATGCCGTCACGCGACCGGGCGGACGTCATCACCGGTGCGATTCCAGTGCCGGCCACGTGGACGGAGGTGCCTGTCGTTCGGTCCGATGGGTCGGTGGTAGGTCAGGTGCTCGCCTGCTTGATCGGCACCAAAGAGCGCGCGCACGAAGGGGACGGACCTCCCTTCACGCTGGCGGGAGAAGTCTTCGAGCGCGGCGGTCACAAAGACCTGATCCGCATCTTCGTGCCTTTCGGGACTGATGAAAGCGCGCGGGCGACCGGCACGCTCGAGGTCGGCTATCACCGGTCGTTCGAGCGGCGTCCGCATTGGGGCCAGGTGGAAGCGCTGCGCGCCGCCGCGGCCCAGATCGCGGTCGCGGTCGAGACTGCGCGCCTGTATGAGGACGCGCGCCGGCACTCCGAGCAGCTGGAGCTGGTCGCGGATGTGAGCAAGGCGATCGTCAGCTCGATCGACCTCGATCAGACGCTGACCCTGGTCGCCCAGAACCTGGTGCGGCTGGTGAACGCGTCGCTGTGCCAGATCGCGTTGCTGGAGGAAGATCGCGAGGGCTGGTACGGCGCGGCCGCGTCTGACCTCGAGGACCAGTGGCGTCACCTGCATGCCGAGCGCTCGCAAGGGTCGTTCCTCTTCGAGGTGTTCGATCGAGGCCAGCCGCTTGTCATCGACGACACCGGCTCATCAACGGTCGAACCTGCCTACGTGCGTGCGTTCGGTGTGCGATCGCTCATGGCACTGCCTCTGGTCGCGGATGGTCAGCCCATCGGTGCCGTGATCCTGGCGGAGCGTGAGCGCAGCCGCCGCTTCACTCCCGAAGAGGTGCAGCGGGCGCAGGGCCTTGCGCTTCAGGCGGCGGTCGCCATCAAGAACGCGCGCCTGCATGCGCTGGCGGAAGAGGAGCGGCACCTGCAGAAGGATTTCGTGCTCATCGGCTTCGGCCAGTGGGGCCAGAAGGCCTATCAGCACCTGCTCACGCTGAAGCAGTTCTTCAACTTCCGCACACACGTCGTCGAGCAGGATTCGCCCGGCGCGCGTGACCGCCTTGGGGCCAAGGATGAGGAAGTCCGCGCCCACGGCGACACCTTCTATTGGGACAGTCACGGATCGCCTGCGCATGAACAGCTCGCGCGCGAGCTCGAGTCGAGCTCGTACGTAATTACTTATGTAGCCACCCCCGCGGCGACCCACCTGCCCACGCTCGCGCTCTATTACGACCTGAGCGACGTCGTGCTGATCGAAAAGCCGCTAGGTGCCCCGCCGGAGGCTTATCGCGAATTTTTGGACCACGCGCCGGGCGGAGTCGAGATCGTGGCCGCCGACCACTACTACTTCAAGCTGGAGGTCCGGCTGCTTCAGCTCATGCTCGCCGAGGAGCGGACACTGCGCGATTTCCTGGCCAGCGTGGAAGAGATCCGGATCGAGATCCTCGAGGAGCAGCCGCTGGTCGGGGCGGCTGCCGACATCGGGGTGATCGCGGACCTCATCCCGCATGCGTTCGCGATCATCTCGCTGCTGACGCCGATCGACAGGATCAAGCTGGACGCGGAGTCGCCTTTGCTGGTGGGTCGACACGAGGGCTTGACCGGGTCGCGCGAGAGCTACGCGCGTATGAACGCGAGCTTTCACTACCAGGGCAGGCCGGTGAGGCTGGTGATCGACGTCGGCAAGGGGGCAGACAACGCAAAGTGGATCAAGCTGAGCGGCGAGCGACGTGCCGCGGGCCGGAGCCCCAGCTACAAGTTCGACTTCGGCAAGGGCGAGGCGATCGACGGCACGCAGGCGACGGTGCGGGCGGCGGTGCGCAGGATTCGCGAGCCGGGCGTGCCCGACAACGCGCATCTGAACATGCTTCGCCACGTGATCGAGAAGCGCCACCCGGCAGTTGGGATCCTGTCGATTCGCGAGGCGATCCGGGCGAACCAGCGTGTGCGGGAGCTGGAGGCGATGGCCGTGGAGCTGCTGGCGCGCGGCGAGTTTACGAGCTACGCGGTGGGCACGCGGCCGGCGTTTGAGGCCTCGTCTACTATCCGCGCCCCTCTCCCTAGCCCTCTCCCCTGAAGGGGAGAGGGGATGACGCGCTGAGCTCGACCTCGATCGCGGAGCGGGTAATGGTCAAGAACGACCGCCTGTTCGTGGTTTCCGGCCGTGACGGCTCGATCCGCGCTACCGAACGCGCCGGCGATGGACTGTGGTTCGCCGACACTCGCATCCTTTCTGAGTACCGCCTTCTCATCGGCGGCATCGATCCCGTACCGGTTGGTGCTGTGATGGAGGACGGCTCGGCCTCTTTCGAGCTTGGCGCTGGTGACCTGCGGGTGAGCCTGGTGCGCTACCTGGACGGGGGCCTGCACGACCAGATCACCATTACCAACCCAAACGAGGCGACCGTCGAAGAGGACTTGGAGCTGAAGTTCGCTTCGGACTTCGCGGCCATGCTTCTTATCCGTGGAATAGCGCCCGAGCTTCCACCATTTGTGCAGGCTCCCGCGACCGAGACCGCGGACGGGTTGGTGATGGCGGGTGATCGGCCTGGTCAGTCGTCGCGGGTCATCGTCCGGCCGGCAGGCAAATTGAAACGCCGCATCCGATTCGAGCCCGGCATGGAGCTGACCTTTCTCGTCGACGTTGTTCCACAAGAACCAAGCGCCGGTGCGAGCGACTTCGAGGCGGGCTTGACGCGGGTCAAGGCCGAGTACCGGCGGTGGAAGGCTGACTCCGCGTCGATCCGCACCGACAACCCTGAGGTCAACGAGCTGCTGGAGCGCAGCCTCTCCGACATTCGCATGCTGTGCGATCTCTATCCGACGGGCATCTATCCGGCTGGAGGCCTGCCCTGGTACGCGGTGCCGTTCGGACGGGACCAGCTCATCACGTCGATGGGCATGTTGCCGGTCAACCCTGAGATCGCTCGCGGAGTGCTGCGCTACCTGGCCGCACATCAGGGCCGGCGGATTGATCCGGACAGCGAGGAGCAGCCCGGCAAGATCCTGCACGAGGTGCGTACTGGAGAGGTTGTCGAACGAGGCCTGTGGCCGCACGTGCTGTACGGCACTATCGACGCGACCCCTCTGTTCGTGTGTGCGCTGGCGGAGAGTGTCGCCTGGACGGGTGATGTCGCTCTTTTCGACGAGCTGTGGCCGGCTGCCGAGGCGGCGCTCGAATGGTGCGCGAAGTACGGCGACGTCGATGGCGACGGCTACATCGAGTCCGCGGGTGGCCGGGTCCGCAACCAGGGATGGAAGGACTCGGACGATTCGCTGACGCACGCCGACAGCATCGACCCGCCGCGACCCGCGGCGCTGTGCGAGGTGCAGGCCTACCTGTACCGGGCGCTGGTCGCAATGTCGGAGAGGCGGCCGGAGCTGAAAGAGCGGGCGGCGGAGCTGCGCCGGCGCTTCAACCGAGACTTCTGGCTCGCGAAGGAAAAATATGTCGCGCAGGCTATCGACGGCGGGAAGCGTCCTGTGGCGGCGATCACATCGAATCCCGGGCATTGTCTGTGGGCCGGGCTCCTGCCTCGCGACCGCGCGGCGGACGTGGCGGACCGGTTGCTTTCCCCCGAGATGTTCAACGGGTGGGGCATTCGAACGCTTTCGACGCAAGCGATCAACTACAACCCCGGCAGCTATCACAACGGCTCTGTGTGGCCGTTCGACACAGCGATGGCGGCCGCGGGCTTGCGGAAGTCTGGCTTTCCGGAGCACGCCGAGCGGGTCGCGCGAGCGCTGATGGAAGGCGGGATGGCCATGCCGTTGCGGCGGATGCCTGAGCTGTGGCGCGCCGACGAGCGCGAGCCGGGCCGGCCTCCGACCGACTACGCGAGCAGCTGCACGCCGCAGGCGTGGTCGGCCGCGTCGGGGTACTCGTTGATCACGACGCTGCTGGGATTGCGCGCGGACGCGAGGCGGGGAGTGCTACACGTTGCGCCTCTCGAAACGAAGCTGTGGCGGCGGGTGGAGGTGAGCGGGCTGCATTTCAACGGGCACCGGATCGACTTCTCTGTGGACGGCAAGCAGGTGAAGGTTGGAAAGCTGCCGAAAGGGATAGAGGTCGAGACGGTTTAGCCGAGCGGTAGGTTGCCTACTGTGGGCCCAGGACCGGTCTTGCGATGGAAATTCGCATCTTCACCCTTTCGAGATTACTATCGGGGGACACGAAAACAGGCGGTTTCATTAGTGGGGGAGCGCGATGAAAAGGCGAATTCTGGCGTCGCTTGCATTTGCTGCGTTGATGACCGGACTGGTGGTGAGCGCGCCGATCACGGCCTCGGCCAAAGACAGCCCGATCAAGAGAGCGGCCAAGGGTGAGCTCAGGGCCGCTGACATCAACGCCCCAGGCTTGAGCGCCGCAGCGGCTGTCTCGAAGAAGGCGCCTTTCTTCTCCTCGGGCCTGCTGCAAGCAGCGTCGGAGGCCCTCGATCGCGCCGATGCCGGCAGCGGCCAAGGGTCGCTTTCGGTCAGCCAGAGCTCACTGGGCTGTGCGCACCGGAACCCGGACGGCAACGTCCGCGTCAACCAGGACTGCACGTTCCGGCGCCAGGCTGAGACAACTATCGCGGTCAACCCAGTGAACCCAAACAACCTCATCGCCGGGCAGAACGACAGCCGGGTCGGTTACAACCACTGCGGCATCGACTACTCCTTTGACGGCGGCCGCAGCTGGGGCGACCAGCTTCCGCCTTTCTGGCAGCGACTCAACCGGAATCCGGCCGGTCACACTGTGCTCGGGGGCGCGCCCGCGTCTCGCACCTACGACGCGGCCAGCGATCCCGCCCTGACCTACGATTCCCAGGGTCGCGCGTTCTTCACCTGCGTTCTCTTCGACATCGCCGATGGCGCAAACGCCATCCTGGTGGCGAGCTCGCCGGCGGGCGCCGGGGGCTCGTTCTTCAACAACGTGCCTGCCGGCAGCAAGGCGTCCCCCTCCGATTTCGTCGTGGTTGAGGACAACAACGATTTCATCAGTCACGACAAGGAGTTCATCACCGCCGACGCCTACGCTTCCAGCCCCTTCCGGGACAACGTCTACGTCACGTGGACGGTGTTCAACTTCTCCTGCGGACCCAAGAATGACCAGTACTGCTCGAGCAAGATCTACTTCTCGCGCTCGACAGACCACGCCGTGACCTGGTCGAAGCCTTTGGAGATCAGCGGGGTCGCGCCCGGGCTCTGCTACCAGGGCAACCTTTTCGATCACTCGCAATCGGCGAGCGCCTGCGACTTCGACCAGGGCTCCGACCCGATCGTCCGCCCCAACGGGGACATCGTGGTCGTGTTCGAAAACGAGAACACAGCAGCCACCAACCCGAACATGCAGGAGCTGAGCGTGACCTCCAAGAATGGTGGCCTCACCTGGTCGACACCGGTGAAGGTTGGCAATGACGTGATCGTTGGCGAGCCCAAATGCGATTTCGGCCGGGGACCTGAGGAGTGCATCCCGGGCGCTTACATCCGAACCAACGACTTTCCGCGCATCGCGGTCAGCCGAAGCACCGGCAACGTATACGCCACGTGGCAGGACTACCGGACCGGCAAGTTCGACATCCAGCTGGCGGCCTCAACCGACGGCGGCAAGACCTGGACCGAAGCCACGAAGCCCGTCAACCCCGAAGACGGGAAAGACCATTACTCCGCAGCGATCGCCATCGCGACGGGAGATTCAAGGCAGTCCGACGGCGAGTCTGGTCACGGCGATCAAATCGGTATCAGCTACTACAGAACCGACCGCATTCCCAACGAGAACACTCTCCCGGCCTCTGGCGCGTTCGATCCGGCTGTTGACGCCGGCGTCCAGGCCGAGCCTTCCGACTATTCGCTCGCCGGCGGCAGAGGGCTGAACACACGGTACGAGGCTGTCAAGGTCTCACCGAGCTTCGCACCGCCCGATGGCATCCAGGTGGGCTTCAACGGCGACTACACCGGCCTGGTGCTGGTCGGAACCACGGCGCACCCGATCTGGTCCGACACGCGAAACGCGGCGCCCGCCGGCCAGGGCGTCGTGCGCGATGAAGACGTATTCACCGACACCGTGAAACTGCCGGGCGGCTAGTCCGTTAATCCCGGTTCAACTGAATGGGGGCGCCTGCGGGCGCCCTCTTTCGTTTTGGTCAGGCGGAGCGGGTAGTGCCCGCGGGCTGTGGGTTGTACCGGTGTGACCAGATTGCTGGCCCCGTCTGGCGAAGGGACGGCGTACGCCTCCTCTGGCTTTCCCGAGCCCGAGGGCAGGGGAAATCCCTCTGACGAGCTCCCGATTCGGGTCCTCATCGTCGAGGACCACCGCGTCGTCGCCGAGGGCATGGCCGCCCTGATCAACCACGAAAGCGACATGAAAGTGGTCGGCGAGGCGGGATCTGTCGCCGACACCTTCTCGGCCGCGGCTGAGCTGGAGCCTGACGTCGTGCTGCTCGACTTCCGGCTGCCGGACGGCACCGGCGCCGAGGCGGCTGCAGCGATCCGTGAAGTTCGACCCGAGGCGAAGTTGATCTTCCTCACCCGCGAGGACACGGATGCGGCGCGATTTGCCGCGGTCCAGTCCGGTGCCAGCGCGTTCATCCACAAATCGAAGGCTGCGTCCGAAGTGGTCGCGGCCATCCGCGATGTCGCGCGGGGCCGAATGTTGATCACGCCGCGAACCATCGCGACTCTGATCGCTAAGCGCCGCGCGATCGAAATACAGCTCCAGAACCTCACGGTCCGAGAGAAGGAGGTGCTCCGCCTGATGGCCGACGGCCTATCAAGCCGCGCGGTCGCGGCGAAGTTGGGGATCAGCTACACGACGGTGCGGACGCACATCCGCAGCCTCGGCAGCAAGCTGGGTGTGCACTCGAAGCTCGAGGCCATAGTCAAGGCGCGGGAGTTCGGTCTCCTCAGCTAGCGCTTGCGGCGGCGGGCTCGAGTTCGGTGCGGCAGGTAAGAGCGGTCACCGATCCACTGCGCAGGCGGGATGACCAGCCACTGCGCGATCGAGTTGAGCGTGTCGGCGTAATTCGAGCGCAGCTCGACGAATCGCTTCCACCCGGCCTCGCGGTCCTTGATCTGGTAGCCGGCCTTCGCGAGTCGGTCCACCGCAACCGTGTATTCATCACGCTCGACGATCGGATCGGTCGAGCTGTTGGTGCCGAAGACCCACCTCATGTCCTCGACGAGATGATTGCCGACCTTGTACATGAGGTGGGCCGGGCCCTCGGACTCCTCATCGAGTGTGCTGATGACGAGAATGGCGGCGTCCATCACGGCGCCAAATGAGTTGACCCAGGCCTCGTTGTCGTGGCTGGACCGGAAATAGATGAGCAGCGGGTACGCAAGGTGGCTCTCCAGCACCATCGCCGACCAACCCCGCCACTCGTCAAAGGTGCTCGTGAGCTCCCCTCGCATGTTGTGCTCGGCTACCGTCTCGAGAATCTGGACGCCCGACGGCGGCGCGCCGGCCATCGCGTCTAGCGTGACGACCAGCTCCTCGCGAGAGCGGAATGATTCGTAGAGCGAGAAGAGCAGGGTGATCGCAAGGGCGGCGGTTGCGACACCAGTCGCGCTCTCGGCGAAGATGACCAGGCGCGCGGGCCCGACCTCTGGAACGAAGTCTCCGTAGGCGAGCGGCACCAGGGTGCTCGCTGAAATGTAGATCGCCGTGGCGAAATCCTGCGGTGCTGGTCGAAATTGATCGGCCAGGCTGTCGATCAGGAGCCCGTAGCCCAGGATCAGGGCCACTCCCCACACTCCAAAAAGCATCAGGAGGGCGATCGGAGCGAACGCGGCGAGCCTGGCTTCGCTGCGATCGATTCGCGTCGAGCGCTGGCTGACCCAACGCCAGACCCGCCACATCGGCCCCACAAGACGGCGCGCCAGCTGAAACTTGCGTACGGCGGGCCGCGGCAGTACTACGGTCTGGAAAAGGTCATAGAAGACGATCCCGAGGATGATCAGGCCCACCACCGAGAACAAGATTTGCTGCTCCGTCACAGGTGGGATCGTATAACTAGGAGAACTGAGGATGGCCAATCCTGTTTTCGAGGTCGTGCGGACGGTCCTCGCGGTGCGCGAGTTTCAGGACAAGCCCATTCCCGACGATGTGGTGCACCGGATCGTCGAGGCGGGTCGGCTAACTGCCAGCTCGATGAACGGCCAGCCGTGGCACTTCGTGCTCGTTCGCTCACGCGACGCGTTGCGCGAGCTCGGCGCCCTGATGAGGACCGGCCGGTACATCGCCGACGCCGGAGCGGCGGTCGTCGTCGGGTACGAGAAGGAGAGCCCGTACGGCGTTTCCGACTGCAGCCGGGCCATCCAGTCGATGGTCCTTGTCGCGTGGGCTGAGGGAGTCGGGTGTAACTGGACGGGCTTCGGCGGCCTGGAAGCCGTGGGCAAAATGGTTGGCATGCCGGACAGCTATGAGGTCCTCGCGGTGGTTCCGTTCGGCTATCCCAAGCGAGCGGTGGGAAAGGGCAAGAAGAAGCGAAAGCCGCTCGGAGAAGTCGTGTCGGCCGAACGGTTCGGCAACCCGCTAGAGCCGGTGTAGGAGCGGGATCCTCGGGGCGACCGCGTAGTTGAGCTGGATCAGGACGATCAGCGCGATGCTCACGTAGGTGTTGAAAACGCACAGCGCGGCGGCGACCGCATAGAGCGCCTGCGCACTGAGGACGCGGCGCCGAATCACACGAATCACGGTTCGCAGGTCCGCTCCTTCCGCGCTAAACAGGTGCGCTCGAAGGGCGTACTCCGCGCCGGCCAGGAGCACGAAGCCGAGGATGACGATGTTCATCCAGTAGACCAGCAACGCGAGCCGGAACGTGATGAAGTGGGCGAGGAGCCCCGTCGAGAAAGGGACGAGCGTGACCGCGAGCAGGAAGCCGATATGGATCCACGTGTAGTTCCTGTCGCTCGTCTTGAGCTGGCTGAACTGCGTCTGCTGGGCGACCCAGAAGATCCCCAGCGTGAGGAAGCTCATGGCGTACGTGACGGCGTTCGGCAGCAGCTCGGTCAGTTTCCGGGCGAGGTCTCCTTCGCTGACGATTCCACTTGCGGCCGGTACGGTGAGTCCGAGGACGAGCAGCGTCATGCCGACCGAAAAGATGCCGTCGGCGATGCCTGACAGGCGGTCGAGGCTGTGCCCGGCGATGACGTTGTAGTAGGGGCTTCCGCCTGGTCTCTCGCTCACTGCCTGTAAGGATGCCCGTTCAAGCACCACAATTAGAGGCGTGCAAGAAAAAAGCGAGGAGCAGATCATCAGCCGCCTGTTCGAGCTGGAGAACGGCGGTCAGTCAGAAAGGCGGACGGAGTTGAGCGGAGAGCGATTCCTTTCCCTGATCCAGGATCCGGAGAGCGGCCGCGCCTACGTCTTCAGTCACCCGACCGACGCAACTGAAGGCGCTGAGGTTCCGCCCGGAACTGAGTTCTGGGAGTACCCGACGCAGGATGAGGCTGCACGGGCCTATGACCAGCTGCTGGCAGAGTCAGGGCGAGCCGGGGATGTGGTCGAGGAAGACTCTGACGAAGGCATCGGTGACTCCGAGAGCGGTGGAGCGGAGGTTCGCGATCGGTACTCCGCAAGCGACGAGGACGACCTGGTCAATGTCGAGGAATCTGAGGAGCCGGACGCGGTTTCCTAAGTTCAGGGAACTGATCTCGCGAGTCTGAATCGAGCCCGCATTACGCGGGCGACCGCAAGAACGATTCTAAATAGGGGTTAAACACCTCTAGACAGTGCCTGATCGAAAGATCCGCAGCACTCGTCACGCAGGGGACGATTTTGAATCGTGACTCGCCTGCTTACTCGGCTCGGATAGATCGACTTCAGATCCATGCCTGGGGGTGCCTCGATGAGAGTCAAGAAGCAGAGCGGGCAGATATTGGTCCTGTTCATGTTGAGCCTGGTCGTTCTCATCGCCATGGTTGGGGTTGTGGTCGACGGCGGGCGTGCGTACTCCGATCTGCGATCGCTCGAGTCCGCGGCGGAAGCGGGCGCGCATGCGGGAGCGTTCCTGATGGAGAAGAGCTGGAGCGGAGAATCCGGCACGTACGGCTCGTTGACGGATGGTCAGGTCAAGGCGAGCGCCCTGGCATTCGCCCAGTACAACGGATGGAATGCCGCCAGCGGCGACGTCTTCTACATGGACTATGTGAAACCCGATCGCACCACGCACGTGGCGATTCTGGACAACACCGTTCGGGGCGTCATGGTCCAACTGAGCAAGCCGGAGACGGCAACCTTTACGAGGGTGCTCGGATTCAAGATCTTTCCGGTCTTCGCCCGAGCGACGGCGATGTTCGGAGTCGCGTTGACCGCAGGCGCGATACCGCTCGCGCTCAATGACGACTGCATGGTCGGCTACGACTCGAGCATCAGCATGCAGCCCGCCAACGGCAGCGGCAGTTTCGGAACCTGCAACTTCGGAAGCGTCGTCCCTCCAGGCTGTGTAGCCGGTGACATCACGTGCTATCAGAACGCGATGGCGAACGGCATGAATCCGCCGGTCAAACTGGGACCCCCGTATCCGATCAACGGGTTCGACTTTTCCTCTCTCGCTCCCGAGACCGCCGCCGCGCTAAAGTCACGCATCGACCAGCGGCCCGGCGAAACGTGTACCAGCTTCAAGTCGCCCAGCCCGCGCGTTGTATGGATGCCGGTCGTGCCGGGTGGATTCGGCGGCAGCACCCTTGTGTTCGTTCGCTACCGCGCGTTTTTCTTGACCTCGATCGCCCCCGGCCAGGGTTTCACGGGCTGTTTCGTACACGCCACGATCAACGGCGGTGACTTCGACCCCAACGCTGTTGGGACAGCGTATGGCGGCGTGATGATCATGAAGCTGATTCGCTCGAGTGGAGCGGTGGTGCCAGTCAGCATCAACATCACGACCCTCACCAGCCCGGCCGCGCGCGGGGCTGTCAACGGCGCGTCGCTGGCCATACACACCAACCAACCGGGCGCGAACTGCAGCATTCTCGTCTACGACCTCCCGCCCCTGCCCGGAAAACCCAGCACCGCTGGTGGCCTGGGGCCACAGATTGCAAACGGCACCGGGGACGCGACCTGGACCTGGACGGTGGAACCCACCGCGCTGGTCGGTCCCGCGCAGGTCCAGATCCAGTGCAGTTACCACGGCATGCTGGGCTACGCGTTCACGAACATCGTGATCGCCTAGGCAGCTTCACTCCGGGTCGATGGTGCACAGCTCGGCGCGGAATACCGGACTGGGTAGGCGGCGCCTCTATCGAAAGCTGGGTTGGGAAAGCGCGGCGTGCTTCCGGACTTCGCATTTACTCGTGCCGACCGGCTCGCATAGTCCACGTTCTTTTTCAAGCGTCTGGAGTAATGGTCAGCGGCCCCCTCGCGTACCTCGACTGGGTGGCACGGGCACGTGCGGGCTGGGCACATATTCGACCGAGGCTTGCCGGCCGCGCGGCTGCGGATACAGGTCCATGAGCTCGCGTTCTTCAGTGGGAACGCCAACCTTCACCGGGAGGCCGAGCTGTTCGAGGTCAGACGCCATCAGCGCGTGGTCATGCGTCCAGACGCCGGTCGAAAGGAGCTCCGCAAGCTCCTTGGCTCGAACCGGATCCATGTGCTTCTCGAGCAGCTTCTGGACCGTGAGGTTGACCTGGCGCAACGCCTTGCGAGCCACATCGGCGAGGAGCAGGGTCTGGTCATCGTGGCGCCCGGGTATCGAGGCGACTTCGACGAGCGAGCGCGCTGCGTACTGCCCGAGCTGGGGATCGACGGGTCCGAGAGCGGCATGGCGGTCGAGCTGGATCTCGTCCGCGGCCAGCGCGATCAAAGTCCCTCCACTCATCGCGTAGTGGGGGACCACCGCGACCACGCGGCCGTCGTGGTCGCTCAGCGCCCTCGCGATCTGGCTCGCCGCGAGCACGAGTCCGCCAGGAGTGTGCAGGATGATCTCGATCGTCTGCCCCGAAGGTGTCTCGCGGATCGCTCGCAGTACGCTCTCGGCGTCGTCGATGTCGATGTAGCGGGCGAGCGGAATGCCAAGCAACGAGATCGTCTCCTGGCGGTGGATCATGGTGATTACCGTCGCGTTGCGTCGTGCGGCGATGAGGGCCAAGAGACGCCTGCGGCTGATCGTCATCAGCGCCCTTGCGATGATCGGCTGAAGCGAGCTGAAGATGAAGAAGAGCCACAGCAGGTCCCAAGGGCTCGACATCAGCCCAATCTAACAGCACCCTTGGCGCCGGGCATTCAGGCGAGACCGGTCACAGTCCGAATGGGTTGTAGATGGGAAATACACGGCTCCCGATCTGCGTAATCACGATGAGGCTGTTCGTGAGGAGGAGGACGCCCATGGCTCCCAGGACGGCTGCCGACGCCAGGTCGATGGGCCGGCGCCATGCACTGAGCCTACGGACCGTGGCGACGGCCCTGTCCACACCAAGACCGAGAACCAAGAAAGGCAACCCAAGGCCGACGCAGTAGCACGCAACGATCAGCAGCCCGTGGGCGGTTGTGCCCGTTGTGGCACCGGAGGTCAGGACGGCGCCGAGCACCGGTCCGATGCACGGGGTCCAGCCTGTGGCGAACGCGAGCCCGAGCAAAAACCCTCCAAGAGGTCCCGTGAAACGAGGCGCCGTCTTGAACAGCCTGATTTCACGATCTATCCCCGGCAGCCTCAGGAGCCCGGCCATGTTGAGGGCGAAGAGGATCACGAGTACGCCGCCGAGCGGTGTGACCACGTCGCGGACAGGCAGCAGCAGAGTTCGCAAGGCATAGAACAGCGCGATGATGACCACGCTTACCCCGGTCACGAAAGCGATTGCGCTGGCGAATGTGTTGAGGCGCAACGAGTTGGTGGCGGGTGGGGCGCCGTCGCGTCCGGGCGTACGAGCCAGGTAAGACACGTAGACGGGTACAAGGGGCAGCACGCAAGGAGACAGGAACGAGGCGGCTCCAGCCGCCAAGGCGAGCGGCAGGCTGACGTTGTCGAGCGTCATGGGGTCGCTCAGGATGCTAGGGCAACACCGGAATCGGAGTGGTGGGCCGGGCAGGATTTGAACCTGCAAAGCTTTCGCGGGTGGTTTACAGCCACTTGAGCTCGCCAATGCCCAGCCGACCCAGTAGCGAGCAGTAATCGTACGCAATCCCATCCAGGCGTTTTGCGAGGGCGCTGCGGGCATAATGGCGCCCGTGGCGCGAGGCTATGCGCGATACGTCCTCGTTGTCATGGTTGGGATCAACTTCCTCAACTACATGGATCGCTGGGTCGGCGCGGCCGCCTCGCCCCTTATCCAGAAAGAGTTCCACCTCAGCGACACACTAGTGGGGCTTCTCGGATCGGCCTTTCTCATCGTTTACGCCTTCGCCGCCCTGCCGTTCGGCTACTGGGCAGACCGCGGCGTGCGAAAAACGGTCGTCGGAGTTGGCGTCGCCATCTGGAGCGTGGCCACGCTCTTCACGGGCTTCGCGCGGAACTTCGTCCAGCTGTTTCTCAGCCGCGCTGTGCTGGGGATCGGCGAGGCCAGCTACTACCCGGCGGGCACCTCACTCCTATCCGATTACTTTCCGAAGGAGCAGCGGGGACGAGTCACATCGATCTGGGGCGCGGGCAGCGCGCTGGGAATCGCAGTCGGCTTTGCGGGCGGCGGCTATATCGCGGAGCAGTTCGGCTGGCGCAACGCCTTTTTCTTTGCCGCAGTCCCAGGAATTCTTTTCGCGCTGCTTGCCTTCGGGCTGCGCGAACCGCTGCGCGGGAGCGCCGAGAGCCGTGGCCCGGCGCTCAAGAAGACTTACGACGCCAGCCTCGGCAACTTCCTCTCTCTCTTGCGGATCCCCACTCTCCGCGCGACGATCCTTTCCCAGACCCTCCTCTTCTTCGTCCTCGCCTCCAACGCATTCTGGCTGCCCCTCGTCCTGACCCGGCGCTTCAACCTCTCTGTCAGCAAGGCGGACCTGCTGGCAGGGGTTGTCCTCGTGGCGGGCGGCCTGATCGGGACGCTGGCGGGCGGCTGGATCGGCGACCGGCGTGCCTTAAAGAATCCCGCCGCACATCTCCACGTCGGCATCGCCGGCTTCCTTTTTGGCGCGGTCTTCATCACGATCGCGCTAGTCGCCCCGATGAACGTGGGGCCGGTTCCAGTGTTCGTCCCAGCATTTTTCCTAGCCGTAGTGTGCCTGTACCTGTACTACGGCCCGTTCACCGCCCTGTCGCAGAGCGTTGTGTCTCCCGGCCTCCGCGCGAGCGCTGTGACCATGCTGCTCTTTGTCTCGCACGTCTTTGGAGACTCACACTCCCCGTTTGATGTCGGCTTCATCTCGGACCGCGTCGGCAGCCTTCAGCTCGCGCTGCTGATCACCTCCCCGACACTGCTCATCCTGGCGGCCCTGATCGCGGCCACGGGCCTGCGCACGGTGCAGGGCGACATCCAGAAGATGGAGGACGAGTGGGCGGAACGCCCCGCCGCTTTACCGGTGTCCTAGTAGATAAACCCTACGAGCCTGCTGCCCAGCTGGCCGGGCTTGATGGTGCGCTCGTTGATCACGTTGAACGCGATCCAGTTCATCTCCGAGACGACCCACGAGCCGTCGGGGTTGACCGACTCGACGTAAGCCACGTGGCCGGCCCAGCTCTCCCAGGTCACCATGATCGAGCCGACCTTCGGCGTCGGTCCCACCGGGTAGCCTGCCGCTGAGGCGTTGTAGTACCAGTAGCCGGCGTCACCGCGCCACGTCACGTTGCGCTTCGTAGCGACGTACCAGGTGCACCAGCCGGACGGAAAGCCGGTCGCGGGGTATGGACCGAGGCAGCAACCGACGACGTGAGCGTTGAAGGCCTTGTTGCCGCTGCCTGAAAGGATCTGGTACAGGGCGGGCGGCGGCGGGAACGCGCCCCCGACCCCACCCGGGATCACGAGCTGGATCCCGGCGGTCAGCTGAGCGCTGCGCAGCCGGTTGAAGTCGATGATGACCTGAGGGTCGACCGAGTACTTGACTCCAAGGCTCTCGAACGTGTCGGTCGCCTTGGTGGTAACGACGATTCCAGGCACCGGCGGGATGACCACCTGGTCCCCAGTATTGACGGAGTCGGTCGTTATCAGGTTCGTGTTCGACCAGCGAATCTGGCTCACTGTGACGCCGTACTTCGCGGCGATTGCGGTCAAGGTTTCGCCCGATGCGACCGAGTAGAGGTGCGGCGTGCGCTCGATCGGGGCCGAGGTCGGGATCGAGACCGGCTTGATGATCGTGCTGTAGCGTCCAAGCGAGACATCTCCGATGGTCCCGCCGTCGACATACGTTTCCGCGTTCGCGTTCACGGCGCCCAGGCGAGTGGTCAGCAAACTAGGGAAATGACGGTCCATCGTGGCGTAGCTCGACACCGCGATCGCTACTGCGAGCACGACGGCATGCGTCAAATAACGATGAACTCGCAATTCCTACCCCTAAGAGTGCGAACTCGCCCCGTGTTGGGCGGCTCCCCAGAAACGGCCGCCAACGTACCAGACGGCCGGCGAGGGCGTCAACCCCCTACGGGCGGCTGTGGGGCGACCAAACCGGTCCGGCGACCCAAAGTCGCCGAACTCGATCCGTATACGCGCCTTGGGCCTCCAAAGACCCTTGCGACGAACTGTAGTTCGTAGCCCCAGGCGCTGCCTGACACGGCCGAGGATCCGGTTCATAAACCCGTCCAACGGCCAGGGGGGCCCGTACTTGCTCTTTTGGGGCTCGACGGGCGCCTTCCGAACTCAGAAGCGGATATAAAGAGACGCGCGCGCATGACACGGCTCCATACACCCGTTTGCAAGCTGCTCGGGATCGACGTCCCGATCTTCCAGGCGGGGATGTCCAGATACACCACCGCCGAGCTCGTAGCCGCCGTGAGCAACGCCGGCGGCCTCGGCATCATCGGGGGCCTCGGCCGCACGCCTGACCAGCTGAGAAACGAGATCCGGCAGGTGCGCGAGCTGACCTCTCGCCCGTTCGGCGTCAACCACGTCGTCTGCCAGCTCGACCCTGCCGCCCTCCAGGTCACCCTCGCGCAGCGTGTCCCTGTGCTGTCACTGGCCTGGGGCCGCGCGGCGGACCTTACCTACCAGGCTCACGAGGCCGGCAGCAAGGTGCTTCACATGGTGACGACCCCCGAAGAAGCCGGCCTCGTCGCCAGCGATGGAGCCGACGTCATCGTCGCCCAGGGCACGGAGGGAGGCGGGCACGTTGGGATGATGGGGACGCTTCCGCTGGTGCCGATGGTGGTCGATGTCGTCGGCGACGTGCCGGTCGTCGCCGCGGGCGGGATCGCCGACGGACGAGGCCTGGCGGCCGTGCTCATGCTCGGCGCCCAGGGCGCCTTGATCGGCACCCGATTCCTCGCCACCCCCGAGGCCAAGGGAAATGGTCATTCGAAGGACGTCATTCTCAACGCGCTCGGCAGTCAGACCGTCGCAAGCAAGTTCTTCGACGACGTGCTGGAGCAGGTCTGGCCTGGAGCGATGGTGCGGAGCATCAAGCACGCCCTCCTCGACGAGTGGGGCGAACGCCCGAAAGAATGGACGCTCGAGGCAGACCACCTCCGACCGGCTCTCGAAGGCGCCTTGGCCACCGGAGACTTCGTGCTGGCGGGACAGTCGGCTGGCCTGGTCCACGACATAGTGCCCGCCGGCGAGCTGGTCAGGCGCATCGCCCGCCAAGCCAAGCTCCTCCTGGCGCCCGACTAAGCGCTAGGGGCCGCCCCGCACGTAGATCGTCTGGCCAGAGACGTAGCTGGACTCATCGCTGCATAAGAAGGCGATCACACTCGCGATGTCTTCCGGCTGCCCCACCCGACGGAGCGGGATCTGCGACGCCGCCCCGACCTTGAAGGCTTCGAAGTCGACCCCCATGCGCTCGGCGGTCGATCGCGTCATGCGGGTTTCCACGAAGCCCGGCGCCACCACGTTGACGTTGACGTTGAACGGACCGAGCTCGATGGCGAGCGTTCGCGCCATTCCCTGCAGACCTGCCTTCGCCGTGGAGTAGTTGGTCTGCCCGCGATTGCCGAGAGCCGAGGTCGACGAAAGCAAGACGACCTTTCCGTACTTCTGCTCGACCATGTGCTTTTGCGCCGCCCTGACACTGAAGAACGTGCCCTTCAAGTGCGTGTCGATGACCGCGTCCCAGTCCTCATCCGTCATCTTGAACAGCAGGTTGTCGCGCGTGATCCCTGCGCACGCGACCAGGATGTCGAGCCGGCCCAAGTCCTTGACTGTCCGTTCGACCATGGCGTCGACCTGCGCGCGATCGGTGACGTCGCAGGCGATGGCGAGGCCGCGAATCGGGCCGGCCACCTCCTGAGCCGGGGCGACATCCAAGTCCGACACCGCCACCTTCGCGCCTTCGCGCGCCAGCAGCTGCGCCGTCGCGGCGCCGATCCCCCGGCCGCCGCCCGTGACGAGCGCGACCTTGCCTTCGAATTTCACGTCGTCATCGTATCGAGAGCGGTGCCGCCGTCCTTGCGCGGGTCGGACGCGCCGTGGAGGAAGCCGTCCGACTCGGCGACGATCACCTGCGGCCTGGAGAAGTACGAGTCGTAGTTCAATGTTCGCCGGTTGACCACATAGCCCAGGTTCTCGAGTCCCTGGCACACCGCGAGTGGAATCCGAGCCTCGGCCTGGACCACGTCACCCTGGAAGTCGATCCTCGGCGCGCTCACCGCCTCGACCGGTGACATGTTGTGGTCGATCACGTTGACCAGCACCTGGAGGACCCCGGTCACGATCTTCGTGCCGCCCGGCGCCCCGACGCAGACCCGCAGCCGGCCGCCCTTGTCGAACACCAGAGTCGGCGTCATCATCGTCACTCGCGTCTTGCCGGGGCGGATCGAGTTGTGCCGGCCAGGACGAGGGTCGAAGCAGTTCATGTAGTCGTTGTAACCAAAGCCAAGGCCGGGGGTCACGACTCCGCTTGCCGATCCAAGGGTGTGCGTCAGCGAGACCGCGTTGCCCGCGTCATCGACACAGCACACCTGCGTCGTGTCGGAGCGATCGTGGGCACCGGCGCCCGCGGCCACGACCTGCCGAGCCCTGGCAGCGTAGTCCTTGTCGGCGAGGGCTCCAGTCGGGATCTCGATGAAGCGCGGGTCGGCGATGTGCAGCTCGCGGTCGGCAACTGCCCACGCCATCGCCTCGACGAGAAGGCGCGCCGATTCCGTACTCGGCCAACCGTGACCCGCAATGTCGAAGCCTTCGAGAAAGTTCAGCATCTGGAGCAGCGTCAGGCCTCCCGCAGGAGGACCCGCGGCGGCAACCGACAGGCCGCGGTACGTGCCTCGCAACGGCTCGGTCACGTTGACGGTGTAGCCGGCCAGGTCCTCTTTTGTGATGAAGCCCCCGTTGGCTTCGAAGTCGGCGGCGATCGCGTCCCCGATCTCGCCCTTGTAGAACGTGTCCGGTCCGTCGTGCGCCAGCAGCTCCAACGTCCGCGCATAGTCCGATTGCACCATCCGCTCGCCGATCGCGAACAGCTTGCCGTCGTGCGTGTAGATCGCCTTCGCCGCCGGCGTGGCCTGGATCCGCTGCTGGTTCGGCACGACGTCCGGGCCGTAGTCGGTGGTCCAGTAACCGTGCATGTAGCCCGTGACAGGAAACCCGTCGCGCGCAAGCGGGATGGCCGGTGCGATCGCCTGCTCCCACGAGATGGTGCCGAACCGAGTCAGCGCCTCATGCAGGCCCGCCACCGTCCCCGGCACCCCCACCGACTGATGGCCGACGTCGTTCACCGACCCTTCGAGCACGTACCCGTAGCGATCCGCCGCCTCACGGATGAACAGGTGCTCCCACTGGTCCTCTCGCGCACGCGAGCCGGCCGTGGCATAGAACTCGAGAAGCGCATCACCGCCCTTGGCGTCGTGCACCAGCATCACGCCACAGCCACCGATGCCGCACATCTGCGGGTCGATCACGCCCTGCACGAAGGCGCACGTGACGGCGGCGTCCACGGCGTTTCCACCACGCCGCATGACCTCGAGGCCGACCTCGGCTGCCTGCGGTTGCGGGCAGACGATGATCGCCACGGACCTAACTTAGATCAACCGCCGACTTCGAAGTTCAAGCTGCCGGTCGCGGTCTGGCCACCGAGGCGGCAGCTGATCGTGTGGTACCCGATGCCCTGTGCCGCTGGTGACCTCGGTGGGTAGCTCCACGCGACGGTGCCCTGCTCGTTGGCGGTGCGCGTGCCGAGGTCGGTCACCTTGCCGTCAGGCATGGTGACGCTAGCCGTGCAGGAGGCGCCGGGCAGGGTTGTGGCTGCAGTGTCGCCATAGTCGCTGCCGAAGATGTAGACGAACATCTGCGTGTTCACAACCGGGCTGGATGGTGGCGATGGACTTGGGCTCGGAGGCGGACTTGGGCTTGGGCTTGGACTCGGGCTCGGCAACAGGCTCAGAGCGACCGGCGCCGCGTTGGGCTTGCCCGACATGCGCAGCTCGGCGGCCTGGCCCAGGTTGGCGACCAGGACCACGGCCATGACCGCGGCCAGGACCAGGGCCACCAGCGATCCGGCGGTGGCAAGCGGCCTCCGCGTCATCAGCTGATCACCAGGTGGGCAGGGTTGCCCCTGAGACTCACCGCCACAGTGACCGTGTCAGTGCCCGCGACACTCCCCGTGATGCCGTACTGAAGCGACCACCACCAGTTGCTGGGGCTGGCTCCCGGGTTGTATGAGGCAGGGATCGGAATGTCGAAGTGCAGCCAGTAGTTGTCGAACGGCACCGAGCCTCCTGACGTCCTTACGGTGACGATCGGGCTCGAGCTGCTCGCCACCAGCGTGGCGCCGCCGGGATAGTTGCTGCGCTGGGTGCCGAGGTTGTACATGTTGGCTACCCCAGGAGCGACATTGGCGATCGACCCCGACGGGTCGGCGATCCCGAGGGTCATCGTTCCGCTCGTGGTGGCTCCGTTGGTGTCGCCCGGGTCGTAGATGTCGACCGAGATCGTCTTGCCCGCGTAGTCGGGCGGGAGCTGGAACAGCGGAACGTTGAAGGAGCCGGTCGAGGGAAGGTTGACTGGCGTGTAGATCGCCATGTCGCTCATGGCGGACACCGAGCAGGTGCCGCAGGGCGAGTTGCCGCCCGAGTCGGCGACGCGAACGGCCAGGCCCTTGTGCGCCTGCGAGTTGCCCGGCGGGTTGCTGCCGTCGAACTCGAGGGTGTCGATCCGGAGGCGATACGAGCCCGGCCCGAGGACAGCCTGTGACCCGTTGTAGGTCGACAAGCCCGACGTGTATCCGCCCGGACCGGCCACGTCTGTCCACGCGTGGTACTCCATCAAGTTGGTCGGGTGGCCGTCGGCTGCGTACGCCTGGGTGTAGTTCACGCCGGCGGTGACGTCCCTGTACTGGCTGGGGCCCTGGTTCCAGTTCCTGGCGTCGAGCGGATGAACCGTCAGCCTGCTGTTGAACTGGTCGGAGCTGCGGATGAAGACGTTCGGCATCTTGAAGACCGTGTACTTCATGGTCGAGTACGTCGTGTTGTCGGAATAGTTGAAGTTGCAGCAGTCGTCCTCATGCATGAAGTAGTTCTGGCTGGCCGTCGAGCAACGGACGCCCGGAGCCGGGGAGGTCAGAACCGGCGTGCCCGCTTTCCAGTTCTCGCAGTAGTTGGCGGGGTTCGGGTTGGAGGAGCCGTTGTACCAGGGCAGAGTCGTGCACGCCGTCGTGCCGCCGGCGCATGCATCAGGAGAGAACGCCGCGTTGTACACCTGGATCCGTCCGCTCGAGCCCGGCGGGATCGTGATCATGATGTTGTAGGCGCCGCGCGCAGGCAACGACGCATCGGCCCCGTCAGTCCCTCTCACGTCGCTGATGCCGTGCACGTCGTTGCTGTCACACGCAGGGGCGCCGCAACCTGTGGGCTTCGGCGTGAAGGCGTCGCCCTGGCCGCGGTTGGTGGTCCAGCCCTCGGTGCGCATGAAGTAGTACCCCGAGTTGCCCAGCTGAGAGACCGTCGAGCCCAGTTGGCTGCCCGGCTGCCCGAGCGTGATCGCAGGCAGGTAGCTGGCGATGGCGGTGCGCGACACCTTGAATGATGTGAACCCGAAAATCGGCATGAAGTAGGTGCGCGAGCTGCGGGACACCGTGACCGCCAGCTGATTCGCAAAGCCGCCCACCGGGGCGACGGTGACCTGCACGTTCTCTCCCGTATTCGCGGTGTCGAAGCCGTTCTTCTTCGCCTCCGCGATCGCCCGATCGGTGGCGTCATTGCCGGGCGTGATCGCCTGAGCCGACGTCAGCTGGTTGGGCATGAAGATCACGCCGGACAGGGCGCCTGCGACCGCCGCCCGCTCCGCCGCCGAGTTCCAGTAGTACCCGACCCCGGTGTCCACGGCCAGGCCGACGCCGGCGAAGAGCGCGACCATCATCAGGGCGACCAGCACGATGGTCTGGCCGGCCTGGCCGCGGCGGCCGCGCAGCATGGAATTGCTCATGAAGGGATGAAGGGCGATGCCTTCATGACGCAGTACTCCGAAAGGTTGATCGTGAAGCTGGCTGCGCCCGTGGGCGGGACGTAGGTCCAGACAAGCTTCACCCCGATCGACGTCTCGTTGGGCGGTGTCTGGTTGCGCAGGCTGATGTCGAAGTTGTTGGGCCCCGAACCCGTGCTGCCGTCGGGCAGGTAGTGGTTGTACACGGCGCTTCCGGGGATAGGATCGCCCAGCTGGCCGTCGGGTGCCGTCGCCTGGTAGATGTAGATGTCTTTCAAGGTCGAGTAGTTCATGGCCAGCGCCACGGCGAACACATTCCTGAGGATGTCCTGGTCCACCGAGCTGGTGGTGGCCGGGAACGGGTTGGTCTGCAGCCCGCCGATCTCGGACGCGAGCCGGGCACCCTGGCGGACCGCATTGCCTGCGATGACCTTGTTCGACACCAGGACCGCGACGTTGAAGGCCCCCAACAGCAGCCCTATCAGCACAGGTGTCGCGATCGCCAGCTCGACGAGTGACTGGCCGGATGTATGGCGTCGCCCTGCCCTGACCATCAGTAGAGCTGGGGCTCCAGGCGAATATAAACCCCGTTGTTCAGCTTCAAGCTTTGGCCGGCCGCGCTGAAGAAGCCGGTCTTCCAGTTGTACTGGTAGTAGATCGTGACCCCCAGGAAGTCCATCTGGCCGTTCGTGATGTCGCGGGTTGCTGGCGGCCAGGTGGGGCTTCCGATCGCAGTGCCGTCGATCTTGTAGCTGTTGAAGTGGGCCAGGTCGACTGTGAGAACTCCGTTCGATGCCTGATTCAGGCGGTAGATGTCGACATGGTTGACAGTGCCCAAGGAGGTTGTCACGAGGGCCGTCTTCCGGATCACTGCCAGCGCGTTCTGATCGGCCTGCGCGGAATTCCCATCCTCAGACAGCTGTCGGGCCGCCTCGCCGGTAGCGAAGCGGGCCGTGGCGACCGTGAAGAGGGTGAAACTCCCCTCGAGCACGCTGAACAGGAGCAGCAGCAGGATGGGGGCAACCAGGGCGAACTCGGTCATCGCCTGGCCGCGCGGGGAGGACGTGCTCAGGCGATTACCTGGGAAAAACGCTCTCATGGGGTCTCGGGGAACCTCTCCCCCACTGCGTAGGACGGCGTTAAGTGACGTTTCTTGTCATTAAGCGACCCTCTTAATGAGATTGTGCGTTGGGGCCCTCGGGCAGCTCGATAGTGAACGTGCTGCCCGCGCCACGAGCCGTGTGAACGCGGATGGTGCCCCCGTGTCGCTCCACCACCCGGCGCGCGATCGCCAGACCCAGACCGCTGCCCGAATCGCTGCGCTGAAACCTCTCGAACAGGCGCGGCAGCCGCTGCTCTTCGATGCCGGGCCCGCTGTCGATCACGTCAATCGAAGGCCCGGTCGCGCCGCGCGCGACGCGGACCTTCACATCGGCTCCCCGTGGACTTGCGCGGACCGCGTTGTCGACCAGATTGGCAACCGCTTCGCGCAGGAGGTCCTTGTCGCCGCTGACACGACCCGGCGCCACGACCTCGGTCACGAGCCCCACTCCTGACGTGCCGGCCTGTGAGGCATACACGCGGATGACGTCGGCCGTCAGCTCAGCCAGGTCGACCAGCTCCTTGCGGAGTGGGACGTCCTCATCCGCATGCGCGAGCGCGCGCAAGCGCGCGAGCATCCGCTTCATGCGCTCCGCCTCGGCGACGCTGTCCTCGATCGCCACGCTTGCTGCACCGCCACGGTTGGCGCGCTGCATGATCGACAGGTTGGTCATGATCGTGGCTAGCGGGGTCGCCACTTGGTGCGAAACATCAGTGAGGAAGCGACGCTGCGCCGCCAGAACTCGCGCCAGATCCTCGTTGGCACGGTTCATCCGATAGATGAGTGGCAGCACGATCAGCGGCAGGGCCGCGGCCAGCGGCGCCTCAATAGTCAGGATCGCGATGCCGACCGCGCACGCGGCGAGCGCGAACGACGCAGCCCATGATGCGGAGGCTGCCTTCTTGAGCCAGACCGCCAACAACAGATTCACCACTACATAAAGGAAGGCCGCCGCCGCTGCGCGCACATCCTGTGCCGTGTCGACGTCGTTCCCGATCGCACCCACCAACGCCGCAACCGATGACGCGACCAGCACGCTGCCCGCGTTGAAGATGCCGTCGCCCAACCATCGTCGCGCCAGCACGCTGCCCGCCAGCACGCTCAATGCCGCGGTCGCCGGCCCGACGCCGGGCGGAAGCAGGAGCACAGCGACCAGACACGGAAGCGCGCCGACGTCGACCCTCTGCTCGGGTCCGATCTTCAACGGGTACTTCTCCGCCAGCAGCACTCCCGCAATGCAGGCCGGGACCAGGAGCCAACGCCAAGGCTGGGCGGCCACGAAGCCACCATGTGCCGCGACCACACCGGCCAGCACAATGCCGGCCAGAGGGACTCCGACGATGATTGCCTTCAGCCGAGGCGGCGTTACGACTCCCCTTTCCTTTCTTGTGGCTCCGCGAGGAACCTGTAACCGAGGCCGCGCACGGTCTGCACCTGGCGCGCCGCACCGCCTACCTCGAGCTTCTGCCGGATCCGCGACACGTGGACCTCGAGGGAGTTTGATTCCGGTCCGGTGGTGACGGCCCACACGGTCTCCGCCAGCTGCGCATACGTGACGAGCTGTCCTGGGCTGCGCATCAGCGCAGCCAGGATCCGGAACTCGATGCCGGTCAGCTCGAGCTGCCGGTCTCCACGGCTCGCGTGACCCTGGCTCAGGTCGAGGGTCACATCGCCTACGACGACCCGCGCTCCGCCCTTGCCGCGGTGCCGCCGGATGACAGCTTCGACGCGAGCCAGGAGCTCCTCGAGGGCGAACGGTTTGGAGACGTAATCGTCTGCCCCCAGCTTCAGGCCCGCGATCCGATCGCTGACAGAGGACCGGACGCTGATGCCGACCAGGGCCGCGTCCGTCTCTGCGCGGAACGCCTCGAAAAGCTCGGGACCTTCGTTGTCGGGCAGGATCAGGTCCAGCAGCACGACATCCGGGTTCCACTGGCGGACCAGCTCGAGGCCGCGGGCGGCAGAATCTACGGCTCGGACTGTATAGCCCTCCTCGTCCAGACCGGCGGTAATCGCGCGGGCGAGCCGGCGGTCATCCTCGACCAGCGCGACCTTCCAGCGAATCGTCACCTAATGTGAGACGGCATTCTCCCATGGAAGTTGCGGAAAGTCGGCCGGAACTTCACCTTCTCCCTGCGCGAACCCCTAAGAATTCCATTAAGAATTCCCATTTCGCCGCCGTAACTTGGAGCTCCCCCACCCCGTTGCTACCCGGCGTGGGCACTCTGTGATCCGGTTGCCCGCGCCGCTCCGCCGGCTCGTGATCACTTTGGTCGTCATCGCCGGCACACTCAGCCTCGGCCTGCTGGCGCTGTGGGTCTCGACACCTTCAGCGAGCGACGTACAGCAGCGCGTCCGCGAACGGACTGACCGCCTGGGCGTCGTTCTTCTGCAAGAGGACCAGGTTCCGCCACTGCTCGCTGCCGCCGTGGTCGCCACCGAAGACGAGACTTTCTATTCGCATCACGGCATCGACTCGATCGGCCTCGGCCGCGCGGTGCTTTACGACGTCACCCACCTGTGTCTGTGCGAGGGCGGTTCGACGATCACCGAGCAGCTGGTCAAGGACGTCTACCTCGCCGGCTCGACTCGCGGCTACAACAAGGTGAAGGAGCTCGTCCTCGCGCTCAAGGTCGAGCGGGAGATCACCAAGAACCAGATCATGGCGGACTACCTGAGCGAGATCACGACCGGCTACGGCCGTTATGGGGTGAGCTCAGCCGCGTGCACTTATTTCCGCGCTCCGTTGGGTCGTCTCACCGTCGGGCAGTACGCGCTGCTGGCCGGCGTCACGCAAGCGCCTTCGATCTACGACCCCACCGTCAACCCGGCCGCCGCCTACGAACGCCGAAGCCACGTGCTGCAGACGATGCTCTCGCACGGGCTGATCTCTAAAGACCAGGCTGTCGCCGCCGAGGCCGAGCCGGTGTTGTCCGCTGGACCGGGCTGCTAACCGACCCACGCCAGAGGCGACGTGGCGTCCAAGCCCAGGTTGGTCGTGACCTGGATTGGCTTCACCGGCGGAGGTGTGGGTATCGGTGATGGCGACGGGGTGGGTAGGGGCCCATTGTGCGGCCCGCCGGGGGTCGGAGTCGGCGTCGGCACGGGGCTGGGCGCCGGTGGAAAATAGGCGAGCCTCGGCAGAAACCAGAGCTGGAAAGGACCTGCCGCCACGCCGGGGGCAAGGTAGGCGATCCCGCTTGAGTCTGGAGCCCAGATCGGCTGCGCCACCATCTGGTCTGAGATGAGGGTCTGCAGCGTGCCGATGCTCGAGCCGTTCCAGCCTGCGACGGTGAGATATGAGATTTGCTTTCCGTAGGTGCAGATCATCGCGATGAGACCTCCGTCGGGTGAGATCGACGGCTGGGCACAGCTGGCCGACTGCGGGGTGAGCGCTTTGCCCGCCGACCCGGCGCGGTTGGTGTACCAGAGCTGGCCGACGCGGTTGTTGTTTTCGTCGTACGAATACTTCGTGTAGACGATCGCGCCACCGGCTACCGGCACCGGCTGGACGTCCCCGCCCGTGTAGTTATTTGGAGTGGTCCAGAGTTTTCCCTGACGGAAAGAGGCGCCCACCGGCACAGCCCACACCGACAGGTCGACGTCGAAGTACCCGTTGCCCGCAGCCTTGGGGCCGTCGTAGCTCATCCACAGCGTCCGCCCGTCAGGGCTGAGCCTTGGATAAAAAGACCACGCATTGGCGCCGGTGTCCCACTTGTCGTGCGGCGCCGCCTCGTTATTCGTGAACCGGGTGCCCACCTCTCCAAAGCGAGACAGCGCATACACGTCCGAGAACATCGAGCTGCGCTTCACCGCGAGCAGCCCGCTGCCGTCCACGAATGTGGTCGGCTGCGTCCAACCTTCCTCTGCTGTCAGCTGATGGAAGCGGCCGGCGCTGAAGCTGTAAAGCGCGCCTGACTGCGCGAAGTAGAGCGTTCCGGGCAATGAGAATGCTTGGGAGCGCGGCGTGACGGTTGGCGGTTTCTGTATCGGGGCCGCCACCTTGGATTGGCGCGACCCCATGTACATGTACGACGTCACTCCGGTCACCACCATAAGCACGGCGAGACCGGCCGCCAGCAGGAATCGGGAGATCATGGGAAGTACTGGTGCACCAGGGGCAGGATCAGGCCCCAGTTGGGGTACAGGCTTCCGCCCGGAGCACCCCCTCGCGTGTAAGGCGACGCGAGTACGAACTGCTGGATCGAGTCGGGGTTGTCAAAGCTCGCCGCAAGAGGAAGCATCTGCGCGACCCGATCCAGGCCGATGCTCGTCTTGACCTCCCCGCCGATGGCCGCCGCAAGAGACGGGACGTCCCCCGGACCCAGCTGCTTGGCCTTCAGGCGGATCGCGGTCAACACCTGCTGCTGTCGCTTCGAGCGTCCGAAGTCGCTCTGATAGTCGCTGTGGCGGGAGCGCACGTACTGCATGGCCTGTCTCCCGTCCAGGTGCTGGGGACCGGCCATGACCGCGATCCGCATGTAGCCGTATGGGTCGCCGCCGTAGACGTCTAGCGGGTAGTAGTCGTCAAAGACGGGGTTGGTGGTGACGACGTCGACGCCGCCTATGGCGTCGATCACGTGGATCAGGCCGAGCAGTCCGACCCAGATGTATTCGTCGATGTGGACGTGAAAGTTTTGCTGGACGGTGGCGATCGCGGCGCCCGCGCCGCCGTACGAGTAGGCGCCGTCGATCTTCCCGGTCCAGCCCACCGACATCGGTACATAGAGGTCGCGCGGAATCGAGATCATGACGACCTGCTTGGTCGCCGGCGTCACGCGGACGAGGATCATCGACTGGGTCAGGACGTGATCGGCGCTGAACTTGGAGTCGTCATCCGACCCAAGGAGCAGGACCGTGAAGGCTCCCGGCGAGGAGACTGGACTCGGGGAAGGCGAAGGCGAGAACAGGACTTCCTCCGGCGA